>CAZDPE010000096.1:0-9626 GCA_964507235.1 uncultured Lachnospiraceae bacterium | reverse complement strand
TGAAAAATCTTTCAAAATTTCGTCATGTTTTTTGAGGGGTGTCTGAACTGTTACGAACTGTTACAAAAAACTGGCAAAAAACCGAAATCCTACTTGAAAAAAACAATTACCAGAGTATAATAATAGGCAGAATTTTATGTTTATCAATTCCAATTTATAAAATGAGAAAGTAGGATACATCATGAAAAATCTATCACAAAACAAATGGGTAAGAGCTGCAATACCCGCATTATTGCTTCATTGCAGCATAGGTACGGTTTACTGCTGGTCTATCTTCAGTCAGGAAATAGCAGATTACATAGGCTTCTCCAAAGGGGCAACGGAATGGGCTTTCAGTTTTGCCATTTTCTTCCTTGGTATGTCAGCTGCTTTCCTCGGCAATATTGTTGAAAAAGATATTCACAAATCCTCTCTGATCGCTGCGATCTGCTTTGCCTTAGGCATGGCGGGCACCGGTCTTTTTATATGGTACGGCGGAGCACACCAGGGAAGCGTCCTCTCTCTGATCGGTATCTACGTATGCTATGGCTTTATTATGGGTATCGGTCTGGGGACCGGTTACCTTTCACCCGTAAAAACACTGATGCTCTGGTTTGAGGACCGCAAGGGTCTTGCCACCGGACTTGCCGTAGCCGGCTTTGGCGCCGCCAAGGCAATTGCAAGCCCGATCATGCAGGCGCTTCTTGATTCTCTTGGGGACGGCGGCATTTACAAAATGTTCCTGATTCTCGCAGTCGTTTACTTTATCATGATGTTTGCGGGACATCTTCTTCTTGCAAAGCCGGCAGGCTGGCATGAACCTTCTTCCGCTGAAAAGGGTGCACGCGCGATCGATGTGATCAAAGAAAAACCGGTAACCTTCATCGGCATCTGGATTATGTTCTACCTCAACATTACCTGTGGACTGGCACTGATCTCACAGGAAAAGATGATCATTAAATGTCTCGGACTTGTAGGCATGGTCGGCGTTCTTTCCTCCGTTACTGCCATCTTCAATGCAGGCGGACGTCTCGGCTTCTCCGCATGGGCTGATACCTTTAAAGACAGAAATACCATTTACAAGATTATTTTCCTTCTTTCCATAGCGGCAACAGGACTGGTTATTATCACACGGGGCATCACCAATATGGGACAGAACACCTTCCTGATGATCCTTGTCCTGATCCTTCTGTTTGTAGTAAATGCCGGATACGGCGGCGGCTTCAGTAATGTTCCCACCCTGCTTTCCGACCACTACGGCATGAAAAATATAAGCGCCATTCACGGAATCACACTTTCCGCCTGGGCGATTGCCGGCCTTACCGGCAATCAGATGGCAACCTTTATCGTTAATCATTTCGGACAGGAAACTGAAATTACCCACACGCTTGCCGATGGAACCGTAGAGAGCATCATGGTGAATCCCAGCGGATATCAGACTGTACTTTACGTAACTGTTGTTCTCTACATTATTGCCGCAATCATCTGCTTTACCATGATCGGCAAAAAATCCGGCGAAGAAAAATAAAAGAACTTTCCTATATAAATCGAGCAGGGAAGTTCCCCCTTGCCCGCCGCGCGGGGCATTCGTCAAATGCTGCTTCGCCGCGCTTGACGAATGCCCCGTGGGGATAAAAAGGATGCCGCAGACTGCGGCATCCTTTTACGATCAAAATGATAATAGTTGATAAATACTTATATAGCTTCATGGAAGGTTCTGGAAATAACATCCGCCTGCTGTTCCGGTGTCAGCTTGATAAAGTTAACTGCATATCCCGAAACACGGATGGTTAACTGAGGATAGTTCTCAGGATGCTTCTGTGCATCTAAAAGCGTGTCTCTGTTCAATACATTCACATTTAAGTGATGACCTCCCTTTGTTGCATATCCATCCAATAAATTTACTAAATTATCAACCTGTGCTGTGCTTGTCATAGTAAAGACTCCTTTCATTGTATCTTTTATTTTTAATTTTATTTTTGTTCCTTTGTTGAGATTATAATATCCTTTTATAAAGAAAAAATCCGTAACCATGGTTACAAATTTCTGTTTTTTATTTTTTTTTGTAAATTTTTATCAAAAACGCGGCTAATCCATAATTCATTAATCATACAAAAGTTCTACCGCTTCTTTATCTTTGATTTTAATATCCTTTCTGGACACCTCTATTAGCCCGTCCGCCTGCATTCTCATCAATTCCCTTGAAAGCGACGGTCTTGCCACTCCCAGAAAATCCGCCAGCTGCTCCCGGTTCATCTTAAGTTCTACATTTCCCATCTCATCCATGGAATCTATCAGCCAGATTGCAATCCGTTCTCTCAGAGATGAAGTGCTTACAATATGTAATTTCCTGGTAATCTTAAAATTATTTTCCGAAAGGATTTCCAGCATATTCTGGGTCAGCTGCTTATGATGATCACAGGCATTGGAACAAAAATGATAAAAAAAGTCCCAGGGCATCTCCAGCACTGTCACATCCGTAACTGCCACTGCATCATACCAATAATGCTTTCTGTCGCCAAATAAAAAAATTTCCCCGAAAACATTTCCCGATTCTACCAGATACAAGACATCTCTCTTGCCCGACGTAAAGTCCTTACAAATCTGAACCTGCCCTTCCAAAAGAAGGAACAGTCGTGTAGGTACGCCTCCCTGTTCAAAAATATAAGTTCCTCCGGGATAAGTCTTCATTCGCGACTTGGAGCATTTTAAAATTCTCTCTGTTTCATCCCTGGTAATTGCCTGAAACAGTTTTGATGCTTCCAGCTTTGCCATACAACAACACATCCTTTTTTCTAATGATTACAAGCCGGTTATTACCTGCTTTGCCTCATGAAGTCTTTCATAAAACTGATTGTAAAAATCCTTCGCACTATCACCGCTTTCACCGGTTTCATAAGTCTTTACATAAAACTGGTTCAGGCAAAACATGTTAATGCTTTTTACAATCTCATCATTTTCTGCTTCTTTCAATATATTCTGTACTTTCTTTAAAAAGAAATGCCAGTCCCGGATAAACTGCTCATATTTCGCAATTTCCGGTATGCCCAGCCATTTTTTCAGTTTGACCTTCGTCTTATTCGGATAGCTGCATTCATGAATCTGCATAAAATATCGGAAGCCGCCCTCTTCATAAATCCTTCCCATGGGAAACATTCTGCAAAACCCCGGCCTGTCATTATGAATGCCGCATCTGCCATCCTCCTTTAAAAAGGTGCAGCCCTTCCCATCCGGAAGTATTTTCAAATGGGGCTGAATAATGCCCTCCACTACAGAAAGCACTATTCTATCCTGCATCAAAACAGAAAAATCGGCCTGAAGGCTTCTTTCCAGCTGATAAATATCATAAGGGTCTAAGATAATAGTGTCATCTACCGCCCGGCAGCACTCCGAACAGCCCTGACAATCGTTGCAGCCTATTTTTACCATATCATTTACGGTATAGAGCCTGCCATCCGATACTTCCTTTAAATCTATTTCACGCTCCATGCATTTTTCCATCCACAATCCATTTTGCCTGACAGTCAGCCGGCCTGAGATACCGGCTTATTGTCCGCCTTTTTGTTATTCTACATCAAAATTCATCTTATGGAAATGGGAAATCCAAAAATATTTCCGTCATATCTCCCAGATAGGTTCCCGTAAAACGGATTTTATTCTCCTGCAGCAATTTTTTCATCTGACTTCTGCTCATCCCCAGCAGCTCCGGCAAGAGCTTATTTGTTCTGATTTTCATTTTAAAAGGATTCTGTATTATAATTCTTCCTTGCTCCGCTTTTCCGTTTTCATAACCGCCATTCAGCTTTTCACAAATATATTCCGGTTGATTATCATCAATTTCAGCTCTGTTTTTTCTGAACAGATTCACATCATTCCCAATTCTTATTGCCAGTTCTTCCTCATTCCCAAGAAATGCCAAATATTGTTCCTGCGGTAATCTATCTGCTTTCATTCGCTCATAAACAGAAAAATTAAACGTATGCTTACACTTTTCACATTGATAAATTAACCAGACATCCACAAGATTACCGTTTGCATTGATTCGGAACTGCCCTGTGCTCCCAAAAACTGTTTTTTTACCGCAGCCTGCGCAGTTACGGATAATTTTCAGAGCAGAAACAGGCCTGATTCTATATTCAGTTGTATTCAAATAGTCCATTTTGCATCTCCCTTTACCTGATTTTCCGGGTATGCAGAAGACTATCACTATGTATAATTTCTAATGTCGTTTATTATATATTGCAACAGCTTCTGCTATGCAATGCAATAAGGTGTACACATAAACCATTTCCTCCTCCGTTTTTCTTTGAGAGTAGCTGCTTTTTCAAGCACCTTCCTCAGTTTTTTATCAGTTTATCAAAAAAACACTTTTCCCTATCTCACAAACAATCAGATTTCTCCTTTCTCCAAATCAAGCATATACTTCTTGGCCTGAAGGCCGCCGCCGAATCCGACCAGCGAACCGTCTGACCCAATTACTCTGTGACAGGGAATAAATATCAAAATCGGATTCTTATTATTGGCTCCGCCCACTGCCCGGCAGGCCTTCTCATTTCCCGTCTGCTTTGCTATTTCCCTGTAGCTTCTTGTTTCCCCATAGGGAATAGTACCTAAAGCCGCCCATACCTTTTTCTGAAAATCGGTTCCTTCCGGCTTAAGGGGCAAATCGAAGGCAGTCCGCTTTTTTTCAAAATATTCCGTAAGCTGCCTGTGAGCCTCTTCAAGCAGAGGCGTTTCCTGCTCCTTTTCTCCTTCGTCCTGCTTTTTACCATCGAAATACAGGGCTGTAATTGCGTTACCGCTTTCTTCTATACATACAGAACCAATTGGTGTTTCATAATGATATCTGTTTTTCATAGCATTTTCTCCGCTTGATATACTTTCTATTCTCCCAGATATTCCATACTTTCAATTACAGGTCTGTTTTCCTCCGGTACAACTCCGTTATAATCCTGCCCTGTAGTATTTTCACAAATATCATCTACAATATCCATGCCTTCAACTACATATCCGAATACCGCATAATTCCCATCCCAGGAGGTGTAATCCTGCTGTACAATGAAAAACTGTGAATTGGCGCTGTCCGGCATATCCGTACGCGCCATGGAAATGGCCCCTCTTGTATGGGACAGAGGATTCTCAACGCCGTTGCTGGCAAATTCTCCTTTAATTTTTTCACCCGAACCGCCCGTTCCCGTTCCGGTAGGGTCGCCGCCCTGCATCATAACTCCATTTATAATGCGGTGAAAAGTTACTCCATCATAAAATCCTTCTTTCGCCAGCTTCACAAAATTCGTTACTGTAATAGGCGCATTGTCCGCATCCAGTTCCAGTTTAATGGTGCCTTTATCCTTGATATTCATGTTCACATAATGCTTTCCCGTAAGGAGTTCGGAAGCTTCTTCCTCATCCCCGCTTTCTTTACTGCTCCCCGCCTCAACGCCTTCATCAGTTGAGGAAGCGGTACAGCCTGTGATGCCCGATATCAAAAGCAGACATGCCAGAAATATCATTAAAGCTTTCTTTTTCATTTAATTCCTGCCTTTCCCGCTAAGCAAGCCGCCATGTTTAGCTCCTAATCCGCTTTACAGTGCATTATCAATCAAATCCTGATAAAACATCGCATAATCCGTTCTGTTTTCCTTGATAAACTGAATTGCCGATGAAGGATGGCTGTTCAGGGTTCCTGTAAGCAGATAAGGAATGTCATATCCCCATACTGCCCCTTCTTCCTTCAGCTTCAGCATATGTTTTTCCACAAAATTCATAATAGCTATCTTATTGTACTTGGGATTTCTTAAAAAGCTCAGCAATAACTCCATATAGCAGTTGCCTGCTCCACGGCCCATACCGCTTACAGTAGCGTCCAGATAGCTTGCTCCCATGGAAAGTGCTTCAATGGTATTGGCAAACGCCAGCTGCTGGTTATTGTGGGCATGGACTCCGATTTTTTTATTATACTTAGCTGCCACATTTAAATATTTATCGCATAAACGTTCAATCTGCTCCGGGTAAAATGCGCCGAAGCTGTCAACAAGATAAATAATATCCACGCTGCTCTGTGCCAAAAGCTCAAGACCGCCGTCCAAATCATCATTATTCACCTTGGAAACCGCCATGATATTGACCGTGGTTTCATAACCCTTTTTCTTGGCATCTTCCAGCATTTCAATAGCAGCCGGAATCGTATTAATATAAGTCGCAACACGGACTAAATCAATAACGCTTTCCTTTTTATTCAAAATGTCCTTTTTATAATCGGTTCTTCCCACATCCGCCATAACCGATATTTTCATATCCGTCTTATTATCACCTACAATGGCGCGGATGTCCTTCTCGTTGCAGAATTTCCATTTGCCGAAATTGGCGGGATTAAAAATTTCACTAGAAGCTTTATATCCGAATTCCATATAATCAATTCCTGCCTTGATATTGGCCAGATACAAATCCTTCACAAATTCGTCCGTAAATGCAAAATTATTTACCAATCCTCCATCTCTTAATGTACAGTCCACCACCTTAATATCCGGGCGGTATGAAACTAATGAACCTTGCCTTCCGCGACTCATTTTCTATTCCTCCTATGCTTTTCTTTCCCTGTTCAGTAATACAGATTTTCTATCCCTATGAGTAACATTGATTTATAAGCTTCTAATACTCATATATTATTTAACACTTTAAACCGCTAAACTGCTATACTAGAATAAGATATTTTGCTGCATTTGTCAAGCTTTATAATCCATTTCCCAAATACAGCAAAAAAACGCAGCAAGCTGTCTTTCTCCTTACTGCGTCCTTCGCCGTCCTGCAATTTCTTTTCCTAAATAGCAGCCAAAGCCTGTGCCAAATCATCAATTAAATCTTCCTTATCTTCAAGTCCGCAGGATATACGAACCAAGCCGGACGGAACCCCTGCCTCTATCAGCTGTTCCTCAGTCATCTGTCGATGGGTAGAGGTTGCAGGATTTAAACAGCAGGTTCTGGCATCAGCCACATGGGTTTCAATGGCAGCCAGCTTCAAATTCTTCATAAAGATTTCAGCCGCCTCGCGCCCGCCCTTCAGTTCAAAGGATACAACTCCACATCCTCCGTTAGGAAGATACTTTTTCGCAGTTTCATAATATTTATTGCCCGGAAGCCCGGGATAGTTTACATAAGATACCTTAGGATGATTTTCAAGATACTCTGCTACTGCCTGTCCGTTTTCCACATGACGCGGCATTCTCACATGCAGGGATTCCAGTCCAAGGTTCAGAATAAATGCATTCTGCGGTGATTGAATGCATCCCAAATCCCGCATTAACTGAGAAGTACACTTGGTAATAAACGCCCCCTCTTTTCCAAATTTTTCTGCATATGTAATACCATGATAAGATTCATCCGGCGTACAAAGTCCGGGGAATTTTTCAGCATGAGCCATCCAGTCAAACTTACCGGAGTCCACAATTGCTCCGCCTACTGCGGCTCCGTGTCCGTCCATATATTTTGTAGTGGAATGAGTTACAATATCCGCACCCCATTCTATGGGCCTGCAGTTTACGGGGGTGGGGAAAGTGTTATCCACTACAAGCGGTACTCCATGTTTATGGGCTGCCTTTGCAAATTTTTCAATATCCAGTACCGTCAGCGCCGGATTGGCAATGGTTTCTCCAAACACGGCTCTTGTTTTATCTTTAAAAGCCGCATCCAGCTCTTCTTCCGTACAGTCAGGAGAAACGAAAGTGACTTCTACTCCCATTTTTGCCATTGTTACAGAAATCAAATTAAAGGTTCCCCCATAAATGGAAGATGAGGAAACAATGTGGCTTCCGCATTCACAAATATTAAACAGTGCAAAAAAGTTTGCTGCCTGTCCCGAGGAAGTAAGCATTGCTGCCGTTCCCCCTTCCAGTTCCGCAATTTTAGCCGCCACATAATCGTTGGTAGGATTCTGCAGCCTGGTATAAAAATATCCGCTTGCTTCCAAATCAAAAAGCCTTCCCATATCCTCACTGGTAGCATATTTAAAAGTAGTTGACTGGATAATCGGTATCTGGCGGGGTTCTCCGTTGCCCGGTGTATAACCTGCCTGCACACATTTCGTATTAATCTTGTAATCGCTCATTTTGTTTTCCTTTCTTTACTTGCGCCCTGTTTTCTTCCGACTCCGAACCTTCGGTTCTTCGTTAACTTATCGGATAAAACCAAATACTCGCTTCGCTCGTGCTTGGTTTTCTTCCGATAAGTTACATTATAATATATTCACTGTATTATTACTATATTTTCTTGGTTTGGTTTTTTCGGATACTTCGGTTTGAAAAAAGGAATCCTTTGTTCAATGGGCAACTGTCACTCTTTTATAAAATTACAATTTTATCCTCTGAATACTTCCATATTGCTTTGCAGGGATTATACGAACCGTCTTCTGAAATCAGATTTGAATTTTTATATAATTCTGTTACTCCTGCAAGATAACATCTGCTTTTTGCAATAGTCAAATTCTTGGGTGCCAGACCATTAAATTCAACTTTAACCTTTTGTGTATCGGCTGGCAGCAAATTAATAATTGCTTTAGGCAATCTCAAAATTCTTGCTCTTATATCATTTGCGGATATCTGCTTATCTACTACTAATTTTATATTTCCAATTTTCTCTCCGCTATCTCCATTAGCTTGCCGCAAATCATCTGATTCATTTTTTAAGGCATCCATAACGTTTTTACTAAATACCGGCGTAAATACAAAACCAATCTCATTATCTATACAGCTTTCAACTAAAGCTTTCCCATCAATCAATATAATAGGCCTTGATGTATCTGCATCTACAAATTCTTTTGTTTTTTGGAAATAACCGGCAGTAGTAATAAAAATCCCCTTACTCCCAGAAGGCATGACACCTCTAAGTGCTCTTACTTTTTCGATAGATATAGTTGTTCCGGACTTATTCCTTTTTGCCTGAACATAATAATCAACTGCATCATCTCCAGCCAAACCTCCAACTCCATAACGGACGGCCTCCAATGAATCTTTTGCCCAATCGCATGGCTTCCACTCCGGTAGTTCCGGAACCGCAAAAGGGGGCTAATATAACTTATCCTTCCTCTGTGGAAGCCAATACAATTCTTTCAAGCAGATATTCCGGTTTCTGTGTCGGATGCTTTCCTTCTGTTTTCTCCGAAGGTTTTGTCAAGGAACCGGTCCATACATCCTTCATTTGCTTACCGCCATTTTCTTCTTTCATTCTCTGATAATTAAAAAAATGCCGAAACCTCTTCCCATCCTTCTTCGCCCATAATATAGTTTCCGTAGAATGTGTGAAGCATCGACATGCCAGGTTTGGTGGCGGATTTGTTTTCTGCCAGGTTATGTTGTTAATTATCTTGAAGCTTTCCTGCTCCAATGCCATACCAATTGAATATATATTGTATAATGTTCCTGATATCCAAATTGTACCATTTTGCTTTAATACTCTTTTGCATAACCCAATTCACTTTCTGTTAAACTTGTGCTTTTCTTCGACATCGGTTCCGCTAACACCAAGCTTATTCCATGAACCTTCTTCTATCTCTTCGATAATATCATAATCAATTTGGTAAGATACCGGTACAAACTCACCTGTATGATCACCGGTGAAAAAAATCGTGCCCAGAATTGTCTTACCGTATCCAA
>CAZDPE010000095.1:0-9955 GCA_964507235.1 uncultured Lachnospiraceae bacterium | reverse complement strand
GAGAAATGCCCTGTTTTTCTTATATTTTCCCCTTTTTTCGCAAATCATGAAATTTCAGGAAATCAAACATCGGTACACTTTACACCATTTTATCAGATAAAAAACAGGCCTCTGAAGCAGCTTTGCTTCAGAGGCTTTTCATTCAAGATAATAGAAAGTCCGCAAAGTATACTTTCCATTGTTTGCAATAACAGAAAGTCCTGCGGACATCACTATTATAATATCAAATTTTATTATTTTTGCGTTATCCTTCTACAATCAGATATCTGCCGTCACCAATATCAAATACTTCATCCGCTTCCAGAATTTTCTCCCCTTCCATGCCATCCATGTCGATTCCTTCTTCTTCAAAATATTCCCATACTTCATCTACAGAATTAACAACAACTGCAAAGCATTCTTCCAAAAATCCTTCTGCTTCATCCAATGTAGAAACCACGTCTTCTTCCGGGAATAACTGACTCTGGTTGTCTAAAAAGCATTGCAATACAGCATCATCAAATTCGTGCATACCCTGTTCCTCCTTAATGGTGCGTTTTTAGTTCATTACCATGATGCCTTAAAGATTCCATACAGTCAATACCTATATTAAATTTTTTATAATTTCATAGACGCCTTTCTTCGTATAACCGGGACAGATTTTTGCCGCCGCCTTTTTTACCTCATCCACCGCTGTTTCCACAGCGTAGCTTTCTCCCGCAGACAGCATCATACCGACATCATTATTGTTATCCCCAAACGCCATTGTTTCTTCCTTCTTAATTTCCAGATACCTCTGTAAAAACTGCAGGCCATTTCCCTTATCCACGGAAGCATCCATAAAGTCTACCCATTCCTCACCTGCCATACAAGTTTTAACCCTGTCTTTCCAGGCAGGAATAAAAATGTTCTCTCCAAGCTCCCTGATACTCGTCTTCCTGTATACCGCAATTTTGATTATCTCCGCATCTTCTGCAAGAACATCCTTTACTCTTTTGAACGTATTATGATAACCGCAGGTAAGCAAATCCACGAACTCTTCATTTGTGCTTTCCACAAGACTCCCTGAAGGAGTGGATATAACAGTTTCACAACTGCCGTAATACGGCCGGAGCATTTCCATAATGCCTTCCACATATTTCCTTTTCATGGGTGTAACCGAAATATTTTTCCCCTGATAACGGATGTGCGCACCATTCTCCACAATATAGGCAATATCATCCTCCGGTATTTCCCGGAATACATTGCGGACACTTTCAAATTGCCTGCCGCTGGCAGCGCAAAACAAAATGCCCTTCTCCTTTAACGCCTTTATTGCCTGTACCATTTCCGGATACAAATCCGGAGTGGAATCCTTTATTAATGTGCCGTCAATATCCGATGCTATCAGCCTTATCATGGTTTATAATCCCTCACTGCGCCAAGTGCCGGAAGCGCATTTCCTTCATAATCAAATAACGCCTGATTGGCCCATTCATTGCCGCAGGGTCCTTTATCCTCAATATATTTAAGCGAGCTTTCCACTGCCCAGCCGCTGCCCGGTACCGGAATCCATGCAGGCTCCCAGTAAAAAAAGCCTCTGCCCTTATTCTCAGGCACCCTTTCAATCCTGCGGAACAATTCCTTCATAAATTCAGTCTGTCCTTCTTTTGTCATGGGATATTCGATTTTTTCCGCCAGCTCCGGCCTGGTGGCCATACCCTTTCGCTTAGAAGGTGACAGTTTTTCATAGGATGCATAATCCTCCATCGTATAACCCATGGAAACCTCTGCAATAATTAATTCTTTCCCAAAACGTACTGCAATATCCTTCATATTGTTTTCCAGCATATCAAAGGTGCCATGCCAGAAAGGATAATAAGAAAGCCCTATAATGTCAAAATCTCCGCCGCGCTTTACAAAATTATCAAACCATTCCCTGTAAAGCTCATTGTTTCCTCCATTATCCAGATGAATCATGACTTTTATCTTATCAGATACTTCCCTGACCGCCCTGACCCCTGCCTTCACAAAGCGGGCAATATTATCGTAATTGGGAGTTTTTCCATAAGGCCAAAGAAGTCCGTTTGTAAGTTCATTTCCCACCTGCACCATATCAGGAAGCAGACCTTCCTTCTCCAGTTTAAGCAGCGTTTCCCTGGTATAATCATAAACAGCCTGTTCCAATTCATCCACCGAATATCCTCTCCATGCCTTGGGAATAAACTGTTTCCCGGGATCCGCCCAGAAATCACTGTAATGATAATCCAGTAAAATGTCAAGCCCTTTTTCTTTTGCCCTTCCGGAAAGCTCCAAGACGGAATTAAAATCATTAGTGCCTGCCCCGTAAGGCTCTCCTTCTTCGGAATATGGGTCATTCCAAAGGCGGATGCGCACCGCATTTACATCATAATTCTTCAAAATGGTAAGTAAATCCTCTTCTTTCCCACTATCATAAAATTTACCTCCGCATTTTTCCACCTCCAACAAAGTGGAAATATCCATCCCTTTATAATATTTCATTTTTTCTCCTCTTTCCCTATAACAACATAATGTTCGTGAACTGCCGGGGCAGCCCACGAACATCAGCCGATACAATCCGTTTACTCAAAATCGAATTTTGTAAATCTCTTATACATATCACGATAACGGAATCTTATCATCTCATTTTTTTCCAGTACATCCTCTTCCGTTCCGACATACTGACATCTCATGCAGTAGTATTCCTTTTTGTCCTTGTCATAAAACATATCAATGTCCAAATCCCTCATAAAACAGGAAGGACATCTGAAATTTAATTTGCCTTTTCCAGCTTGAGCCATGTGGAAACAACCTCCTTATCCTTAAGTGTCATCTTATAGCCTAATGTGAACATCGGTGAGAATGCATAACCCTCTCTGATATAGCCGGTTGCCTTCTCATCGGATGCTCTCATGGAAACCTTTGTTTCAATAGGAGGAATCACTGCTTCTACGCATTCTGCACCTTCTATTTCCTCTTCTCTGCATTTATATGCATAATCTATCTTCTTTTCTTCCTCTTTTCCCCTGCAGGTCAGCGTAAGAGAAGTCATATCCTCAGGATATTCCGTAGTGCCATAACATGCTACTATATATTCATTTAATTCAACCACCGCATCCGGATTGCTCATGGAAAGAACCGTTCTTTCCATTTCAATATCAGCATTTCCTTCCGTAAAGATAACTCTTGTCTGAAGCTTCACAGTCAAATCATAGAATTCAATATCTACAGGCTCTAAGGTAAGGATGCGTTTCTTCTTTCCGTCCTCAATAGCCTCCTCACTGAACCTTGCATGAGTACGGCAAAGACAAAGGTCTACCTCTTCTCCATTATAAGTCAGCTTGGCACTTCTTACGGTACCTTCTCCTGCATAATGAGTAAAATAACCTGCCCTGTACTTTTCCTGAATCAGGAAAGGATAAGATGCATCCTGTACATGCGGTGTTCCAATACCAACCTCCCATTTTAATTTGGCCGCATAAGGGCGAAGGTCTACAATTGCACCGCCCTGATTCATATTAATGCAGGCTCTCATATAAGGATCGCAATACCAGAACAGCTGCTTATCGGAGCCATAAAGAATATCTCTCCAAAGTGCGCATTCGGGCTCGGTATAAGTCTTCTTTTCCCGGAAGTAATCAGCGAATTCCGCCATAGTCATATCGGAAAGCTTGCCTTCCTTCTTTAACTGACCATAATAAGCCATGCCGTCTTCATAAGATTTCTTGAGAAGCTCATAAGGAGCTTCCCAGCGTCCCATCTTATTTAACCAGCCCGGTCCCACAAACATCATATTATATGCATAGCCGTTATTATATTTTTCAAGGTCGCGATACTGGTCAATCAAATTGAACAAATAAGGAAATTCCCATGTTTTTGTATCGTAAATCATACCCCGCAGTACATTCTGGGGATGTGTTCCGAAATTGGAGCCGTTTCCGTCATAGCATGCCAGCAAATCTCTGGAAAGATGAGGAATTGCAACAATGCCGCTGTCCTCTTCTTCATTGGCTGCCGGAGCATGAATATTCTGCTTACTGGGAATCCATGGATTCCATGGACCGCCATCCAATAAAGTATACCAGGAATTATTACAGGTATGATATGCTTTCGGTCCCTCTTCCCAACAGGTGGCAACTGCACATTTTACCATAGGATATTTTTCCTTAATGTAATTGGTCAGTTCAGCGTCCATATAATAAGAGCCTGTGGATTCGGGATAAAAGCCGAAAATATCATGGAATTTTCCAAATACATCATCTACAATGGATTTTTTATCTTCCATGGAAAACATCCAGATACAGAAATCCTTGGTTTTATATTTTTCCCTGAATTCCTTACAGGGAAGTCCTAACAAAGTTAATGCAATTTCATCACCGTATTTTTCATGGTGCTCCTTTGCAATGGAAATTGCCTCTTCATTAAAAAGGCTGGCATAAGTCATCTGAATCGTTGTCTTTAAGCCATTTTTATGAGCTGTTTCCTGCTGGAATTTAAAAATATCCAGAGATTCTGTCAGCAGCGCTTTTCTGCCGATATCCTCTTCCTTTCCATGTCCGGTTACTTTTTCCGCATATTCGGGAACCATTTCCGGACGATGAATAATATTAACAACAAATTTGTCCATGTTATTGTTCCTGTCCTTTCTTAATATGTGTAACAGTTCAGCCATGCAGTAACAATTGTACAATATGACCGTGAGAGCTTGCTCGCTAAGGGCATATTGCACAATTGCTTCTATAGGGCGCACGCCCGGCATGAAATAAGTTGGCGGTTTATAATTACATTTTGGAGTGGGAATGTACATTCCGCCAACTTATGAATGGTATGGCTGAACTGTTGCTAATATGTTCATTTATGCCTGTGTAGACTCACGTATGATAACCTCATAACCAAGCAGTGTCTTTCCCTGTACATCCTTCTTATCTATAAGCGACAGAAGCGTATTGCAGCATACAGCTGCCATCTCAGTTACATTAAACTGAAGGGAAGTAATGACAGACTGACTGTTCTCCAGCAAAATACTGTTATAAAAGGATGCAACCTTGATGTCTTCAGGTATCCTCACATGCTCCTTCCTCAGCTTTCCAAGCACACAGCCGCAGATATAATCATCCATGCATACAATACAGTCCGCCTTTTTCTCAATCAGTTCGTCAACCACCTTATCAACAGCGCTTTCATTGCCAAGATTGAGGTAAACCAGGCTGCTGTCTATAACGGCGCCGAATTCAAGATGCGCCTCTCTGTACCCTGCCAGCCGGTTCTGATTGACAATATATCCCATGTTTCCGCCCACTAACGCCATTTTCTTCATTTTTTTACGCAGAAGCACCAGGGTAAGCTCCCGGCATGCACTTCGATGGTCATTGTCCACCTGAATCACCGCTGCATTTTTTGAAGATCCCGCCGTAACAAAAGGAATGCCCTTGCTGATCAAATACTCTTCAGCCTT
Organism: uncultured Lachnospiraceae bacterium; assembly: GCA_964507235.1. Classification (GTDB taxonomy): domain Bacteria; phylum Bacillota; class Clostridia; order Lachnospirales; family Lachnospiraceae; genus Suilimivivens. The sequence goes on along the minus strand of CAZDPE010000095.1, from coordinate 4,521 downwards.
ATCCTCTTCCAGCGTGCGCCCGAGAATCAAACCGTCCACCTTCTGATTTTCGACCAGTCTGACTAACTGGGATATATCCTTTTCCATTACCATGGAAATAATCACATCATAATCTGCCCTGGAGGCTGTATTGCTGATTCCCCACAGGAATCCCTGATAAAAAGGTAAATCAACAATACTGTAATCTCCCGGCATGACAAAGCCGATATTAAAAGTTCTGGACTGTGCCAGGCCTTTTGCAATGGCACTGGGCTTGTAATTGTTTTCTTTAATATATCTTAAAACTTTATCTCTTGTTTCCTGACCGATTCTCCCTTTACCGGAAATTGCTCTGGAAACCGTAGTTTTAGATATATTCAATTCCCTTGCAATATCATCAATTGTCAGTTTTTTAGTTTTCATACTGATTTTTTCCCTTATCACTTATCCCTTAACAGATCCTCCAGTGATTCCTTCTACATAAAATTTCTGCATAATTACAAACAGGATGGAAATCGGAATTGATACTACCACACCGCCTGCACAGAAGATAGAGAAGTATTTGTTAATCAGGGATTTATTCAGCATATTGTAAAGACCGATAGCTACGGTCCAGTCCGCTGAAATACCGGAATTTAAAATTAATTTTGCAAATACAAAGTCCCCCCAGGGTACCAGGAACGAGCTGATAACCGTATAAACGATAATGGGTTTTGACAAAGGAAGAATAATCTTCCAGAAAATCTTTGCCTCGGAAGCGCCTTCCAGCCAGGCCGCCTCTCTTAAGGAAATGGAAATCGTATCCATAAAACCTTTTGCTATCAGATAGCCGAGTCCTGCTGCTGCCGAGTATACAATAATCATTCCCACATGACTGTTGGTAAGTCCTAATGACTTTAAAATGAAGTAAACGGCAATCATGGATAAAACACCGGGGAACATGTTCAGAATAATACCAAAGCTCATTAATCCCTTTCTGCCTTTAAAACGAAGACAGCTCATGGTATAGGCCACCATCAGTACAAAAATGGTGGAAATAACACAGGTAAAAATCGCAATTATCAGGGTATTCATAAACCATGCTTTATACTGCACTACCGAATCCGGTCTTAAGAACAGAGCCACATAATTATCAAGGGACCATGTCTGCGGGAAGAAATGCGCCGTATTTATCCCTTTATACCCACTAAAGGAGGTAGCAACCAGCCATACAATGGGAACCAGCCAAATTACGGCGAGCAAAAGCAAAATAACATGTCTGAGTACAAATCTCACTTGTTTTTTCATTATCTAAACTGATCCTCCTTATCTCCTTTAATTGTTCTGGTAAAGGTTATTAATGTAAACGCCGCACAGATAATGAATACGCAGATACCGATTACGGACGCCATCTTGTAATTATAATATTCATTTGTCAAACGGAACAGCCATGTTACCAAAAGGTCAATTTCCTTGGCATTGGAATTTGCCAGCATCTGGTCGGAGGTTACGTATACATCCTGTGTAAGCAGGTAAATAACATTAAAGTTATTAATATTCTTTACAAAGTCCGTAATTAAACTGGGACCTGTTACAAACAGCATATAGGGCATTGTGATTTTAACAAATATCTGGAAGCTGTTGGCGCCGTCAATTCTGGCACTTTCAATCTGATCTTCAGGAATATTCATGAGAACGCCGGTTGCAATCAGCATCTGGTAGGGAACGCCTACCCAGATATTAATAAGCACAATCATTACCTTCGCCCATGTCGGATTGGTTAAAAACGGAATATATGTAAGGTTGGCCCCTACAAGTCCGATTTTTTTCAGGAAATCCGTCAATCCAATATTGGCGCAGATTGTATTTACAATTCCCGAATCAGCAAAGAAATTACGAACCAGAAGCAAGGTTACGAACTGGGGAACTGCAATGGCAATAATGAACAGTGTTCTCCAGAATTTAGGCCATTTGGTTGCCTTGTTGTTAATAAACTTGGCAAGCAATAGTCCGCCGATATAGGGAGTAAATGTTGCAAGCACGGCCCATGCCAGCGTCCAGACCAGAATTTTACCAAAGGAATAACCGAAGGTAATGGTAGTTGAATTTGTAAACAGGCTCTTAAAGTTCTTCCAGCCCACCCATGTAAATAAAGCACTGGGCGGCATATGCTGCTGATCATAGTTGGTAAATGCAATTGCAATCAGCACCAGGATAGGAAGAATATTCATCAGTATGATACCAATACAGGGAAGCGTCAGCAGAGTAATATGAAATCTCTCATTAAACATGGCGCGTACATCCTCGCGGAATGTATTGATATGTTTTCCTGCTTCTTTCCTCTTCTGGAGGTTGTAAACTGTTTTTATATTAGATAGATATACTAAAAGGAAAACAACAATTAAGAATAATGCAATAATGGAATTCAACAAAATCAAAAATGAATTATCATAATCATTCACTGTACTTGTCAATGTTAACGGGTCAAAAACCTGTTCAAACTGAACAGTACCTAAAGTATCGAATTTTGCAAGGTTCGGCGCGGCATAAAATACGCACATAATTACAAAAACCGCTTCCAGCAAAGTCATAATGACCGCATTGATTATCTGCTTTCTGGCAGCGTATCCGGCCCCCATCCAAACCAGAGATAACTTTACCCACAGATCACCTTTTGCGAGGGCGGTTCCGAAATCTTTAAAATAATTTCCGATTGAATTTAATTTATTCTTCATGCTAAACCCCTCTCAGAGTTAATTTGATTGTATCGATTGATTGTTTCTTTTAAAAGAATACCCCACATACCCGTCGCAGGCATATGGGGTATCAGTACTTCTTATAAACGTTTCTTATTGAACAGGAGCTGTAATACCTTCTACTGTTGTATCAAGCAGAGTCTGAAGGTCAGTTCCGTCAGGATTTCCTGATACTAAAATCTGACCTAATGTTTCAGCGGGTGTCCAGAAGTTGTTGCCGACACGCTGAGGTGTTGCATACGCTGCCTGTGCTGCCAGAGCTGCGATTGCAGGGTTAGCTTCAACTTCAGCGCTTGCTGCTACTTCTGCATTAGCAGGGCCAAGGCCTCTTGCTTCAAATCTTGCTGCCTGGGAATCAGCATTTGTTAAGTATTCAGCCAGCAGCATGGACCAGCCAACATTAGCGGAATAAGGATTTACGCCGATTAATTTGTAGCCTGAATAAGAAGACATCTGCTTAGCTTCTCCTGCTACCTCGAAAGTAGGGAGCTTGGTTGCTGCATAGTTTTCGCCCCATGCATCAGAAGCTGTTTCTGCTCTCCATGTACCGTTAACTGCAGCAACTACAGTACCTTCTGCAATTGCAGTTGCCATTTCTTCATCAGCCAGGTCTACCAGAACGCCTGTTGCGCACAAATCGATAATAGCCTGTGCTACATCTGTAGCGCCTGATGCGTTCCATGCACAGGTATTGGTTACACCGTCATCATTTAATGATAATTCATAACCTGCGCCCTGGAAGAAGGAATAAATATACCAGCCGTTGGAAATATCCATAGCAACCTTCTTGCCTGCTGCGCCTGCAACCTCAAGCATCTTTTCAAGGGACTGAACGTCATCCTCTGTAAATACAGATGAATCATAGAACATGAAATAACCGTTATCTGCTGTCATGGGATATGCATATAAGGTTCCGTTTACAGTTGCAGCTTCTACAGAGCCTGCCAGGTTTGCACCTGCTACATCATATGTGTAAGTAGCGGATACAGGCTGAAGTGCGCCTGCTGCAACCAGTTCATTAATCTGGTCATCAGCGAATGCGAATACATCTGCCGCTGCTTCAACGTCTGCAAGGATAGTATCCTTGGCTGTTGATTCTGATTCTGAACCTAATTTGATGTCAAATGTTACGTCAGGATACTGAGCCTTGAAATTCTCAATCAGTTCTGTTGTCAGAGTCTGGTCTTCTTCAGAAGCCCATACGGTAAGCGCTACAGTATCTGTTGTAGCTGCAATCAGATTTGCTACAGGATCAGCTGCAGCTGTGCTGTCTGTAGATTCTGTGGATTCTGCACCTGCAGTGCTTTCTGTTGTGTCTGTGGTTTCGGTTGTCTGAGCGGGGGTTTCGTCTTTAGAACCGCCGCATCCTGTGAGCATGGCTGCTACCATGGAAACGGTAAGCAATGATGCCAACAATTTCTTTTTCATTTATTTTTCCTCCTATATAAAATAGATGCCGGGATGTGAACTGACACATCCTTTTACAATCTGCTGCGCAACTTTGTGCAACTGCGCAACCGATTGCTCTTGAAACAAGGTTAACACACTATAATAATTGTTGTCAATTAGAGCATCTGTATATTTTTCGCTCATTTTTTTGTGCATATTATACAATCCGTTTTTCTTTTCATTTATTTTCACATTTCTACACTTCTTTACATTTTCGGTATTGCGCAACCGATTGTTTCATTGATTTTCCAGTATTTTTCAATACTTTTTTCGTAAATTTTCTCAAACGTTTACGTGAAATATCAGTCAATAACCCCACTGCTTGCGGTGGGGCATGGAAATTGAAGCGCCCAAGGGG
>CAZDPE010000094.1:0-9981 GCA_964507235.1 uncultured Lachnospiraceae bacterium | reverse complement strand
AGTGGAAATGTACATTCCGCCAACTTATGAATGGTATGGCTGAACTGTTACTTATTGACAGCCTTGATTTATTAAAGCAGTTGACTAAAGTGTTAAAACGGTTTAAAATGGTAAAAGTGATTTTATATTAATAAAAGGGAGAGCCCTTAACAGGAGGAAGATAAAGTGGCCAGAGTTTACAACTTTTCAGCAGGTCCGGCAGTTTTACCTGAGGAAGTATTGAAAGAAGCTGCAGATGAAATGTTAGATTACAGGGGAACCGGCATGTCAGTGATGGAGATGAGTCACCGGTCCAAGGCTTATGATACTATTATTAAAGAAGCGGAAGCTGATTTAAGAGAATTAATGAATATTCCTGACAACTATAAAGTATTGTTCTTACAGGGCGGAGCAAGTCAGCAGTTTGCAATGATTCCCATGAACCTGATGAAAAACAGAAAGGCCGCCTACATAGTGACCGGACAGTGGGCTAAAAAAGCATATCAGGAAGCTAAGATTTACGGCGATGCTATAGAAGTTGCATCTTCTGCAGATAAAACCTTTTCTTATATCCCGGATTGTTCCAATCTTGCAATTCCTGAGGATGCAGATTATGTATATATCTGCGAAAACAATACCATTTACGGAACTAAATTCAAGACACTTCCCAATACCAAGGGACATGTGCTTGTTTCTGATGTTTCTTCCTGCTTCCTGTCAGAGCCGGTAGATGTTACGAAATATGGCGTTATCTATGGCGGCGTACAGAAAAATATAGGCCCTGCAGGCGTGGTAATTGTAATCATCAGGGAAGATTTAATTACAGAGGATACCCTTCCGGGAACGCCTACCATGTTAAAATATAAAATTCATGCAGATGCTGAATCCTTATATAATACACCTCCTGCTTATGGTATTTATATCTGCGGCAAGGTATTTAAGTGGCTGAAAAAGCAGGGCGGACTTGAAGCCATGAAGGAATACAATGAAAAGAAAGCGAAAATTCTTTATGATTTCCTGGATGAGAGCCAGCTGTTTAAGGGAACTGTAAGAAAGGAAGACCGTTCTTTAATGAATGTTCCTTTTGTGACAGGCGATGCCGACCTTGACGCTAAATTTGTCAAGGAAGCAAAAGAAGCAGGATTTGAAAATCTGAAAGGGCATAGAACGGTAGGCGGTATGCGTGCCAGCATTTATAATGCGATGCCCATTGAAGGTGTTGAAAAACTGGTCGGATTTATGCGCGAATTTGAAAAAAACAATAAGTAAGGATGGAAGAAGAATATGTTTAAATACTACTGTCTGAATCCTATTTCCAAAGTAGGACTTGACGATTTTACAGATGAATTTATAAAAACAGAGGAAGTCAACGAAGCGGAGGGCATTCTGGTAAGAAGCGCCGCCATGCATGATATGGAGTTATCGGATAATCTTCTGGCAGTTGCAAGAGCAGGAGCAGGAACCAATAATATTCCTCTTGATAAATGTGCGGAAAAGGGAATTGTTGTGTTCAATACCCCCGGCGCTAATGCAAATGGTGTTAAGGAACTTGTTATTGCAGGTATGCTGCTTGCATCAAGAGATGTAATCGGCGGCATTAACTGGGTGGAAGCTTCAAAAGAGGATGAAAATATTGCGAAAACTGCCGAGAAGGAAAAGAAGAAATTTGCCGGTACGGAAATTCTCGGAAAGAAGCTTGGTATTATCGGACTTGGCGCTATTGGTGTTAGGGTTGCAAATGTGGCAAAGCATCTTGGAATGGAAGTATATGGTTATGATCCCTATGTATCCGTAGATGCGGCATGGAATTTAAGCCGGGACGTTAAGCATGTGCTTAATGTGGAAGATATTTATGAAAACTGCGATATTATTACCATTCATGTGCCGCTTCTTGATTCTACCAGGAGCATGATTAATAAGGAAGCCATTGCTAAAATGAAGAAAGGCGTTATTATTCTTAATTTTGCAAGAGATCTTCTTGTAAATGAAAAGGATATGCTGGAGGGGATTAAAGAAGGAAAGATTCGTAAATATGTGACTGATTTCCCTAATCCTACCACGGCGGGACAGGAAGGCTGTATTGTAATTCCTCACCTTGGAGCTTCAACAGAAGAATCGGAAGATAATTGTGCAAAGATGGCTGTTAAGGAAATGATGAACTATTTAAAGAACGGCAATATTGTAAACAGTGTTAATTATCCTAACTGTGATATGGGTGTATGCACACAGGCAGGCCGTGTGGCAATTTTCCATAAGAATATTGCAAATATGATCACCAAGTTTACCGCATGCTTCGGTGATGAGGGAATTAATATTACAGACATGATGAATAAGTCAAGAGGCGACGTAGCATATACCATGATTGATTTGGAAAAGCCTGCCGAAAAAGCAATGATTGAAAAACTCCAGGCAATCGAAGGCGTATTCAGGGTAAGAGTAGTGAAATAGCTGAAATATGATTTACAGTAAAAGGACAGTCGGAAACGGCTGTCCTTTTTGGAAATGTCAGTTTACAGAAAATATTAACGTCTGGGTTTAAAATTCGGTAACGTCAAAATCCTTAATATCTTCTTTGAATTTTTCATTTTTTTTAGCGAGTACAAGACTTGCCAGATCCATGTATTCGATAAAAACATCCTCTAAAGACATTTTTCTTTCATCAGCAATTTCCTGCATAACGGGCCTTAATCTTTCAAGCTGCTCGGAAATGCGGACCTGACCGGGCTCTATTTCGCCGAAAATCTCTTCGGAATAAGAACTGATGCGGTTTAAAAGCTCCTTGTCACTATCATTTAAAAAGTCAAAATCCTTTGAATTTAATGTTTCATACATATTTTTACACCAAGATTATCCTTTCTTCTTTTTAACTTTTACATATCCTTTTCTGTTATTATCTTCAGCCCGCGATATATTAATCTGTCACTTCGCGCTTGTGCTGTATAGATATCTTTGATAAAATAATTCTATAACACAATTCCAGAAAATACAATTCCCAGAGCAGTATTTTTCAGAAGGAAGTCCGGAGGAATATTGTTCTGAAGAATTGAGAAAGCAGGGGGAAGACCTATGGATAATAAAATATATAAATTGATGAACTGGCCGCGGATAGAAGGAATTATTTACTCGGAGGAGGACAATCCTCATGAGATATTAGGACCACACGTTACAGGCAAAAGTACGTTATTTCAGACCTTTCAGCCCGGTGCCGTATCAGCAGAGGTGGTTTTACAGGGTGATAAGAAAAAAAACATGGAACGAGTGGATGACGCCGGATTTTTTGCATGTCTGATTCCGGGAAAGATACCGGAGGAATATGAATATGAGGTACATTTTGAGGAAGGAATTACCGAAAGGGTAAAAGATGCATACAGGTATACTCCTGAAATGGAGAGGAAGGAGATTGACAAATGGAATTCCGGGATTTTTTATGATTCTTATGAAAAGCTGGGAGCCCATCCCATGACTATCGGTAAAGTGAAAGGAACCTGTTTCGCAGTTTGGGCGCCGAATGCGATCCGTGTCAGCATAGTCGGAAATTTTAATCATTGGGACGGCAGAAAACATCCCATGAAGAAAAATCAGGAAAGCGGTATTTTTGAGCTTTTTATACCGGATGTGAAGCCGGGAGATTGTTACAAATATGAAATTAAATCAAAAGGAGATATCGTTTGTTTAAAGGCCGACCCCTATGCGTTTGGACAGCAGATGAGACCGGACACCGCGTCTGTTGTCAGGGAGCTTTCTTATCAGTGGCAGGACAGTTCCTGGATGAAAGAACGGAAAAAGAAACAGGTTAAGGACGCGCCTGTCAGTGTATATGAACTTTATCTCGGCTCCTTTTTAAGGGACAAGGATACCGGTGATTATCTGAATTACAGGGATTTGGCGCCTGCAGTAGTGGATTATGTAAAAGAAATGGGATATACCCATGTAGAACTGATGCCGGTCATGGAGCATCCTCTGGATGCATCCTGGGGATATCAGGTGGTAGGATATTATGCGCCTACATCCCGATATGGCACTGCGGAAGATTTTATGTATTTTGTGGATACGCTGCATCAGGCCGGAATCGGCGTGATTTTAGATTGGGTACCGGCGCATTTTCCAAGAGATAGTTATGGACTTGCCAGATTTGACGGCACCTGCCTTTATGAGCATCTCGATCCCAGACAGGGAGCGCATCCTCATTGGGGGACTTTAATTTACAACTATGGAAGGCCCCAGGTGTCCAATTATCTGATTTCAAATGCACTTTACTGGGTGGAAAAATACCATGCGGACGGTATTAGAATGGATGCCGTAGCTTCCATGCTTTATCTTGATTATGGTAAAAAGGACGGAGAATGGGTTGCAAACATTTACGGCGGAAACGAAAATCTGGAGGCTGTTGAATTTTTAAAGCATTTGAATTCCATTATGAAAAAACGTAATCCGGGCGTTTATATGATTGCAGAGGAATCTACGGCATGGCCCAAGGTTACAGGACAGCTTGAGGATGACGGACTCGGTTTTGATATGAAATGGAATATGGGACTTATGAATGATTACCTGACCTATATCGGATATGATCCGTATTTCAGGGCGCATCATCATAATGAGCTCACGTTCAGCATGATATATGCTTACAGTGAAAACTTTATGACGGTATTTTCCCATGATGAAGTGGTGCATGGAAAATCTACTATGATTGGTAAAATGCCGGGGGTTAAGGAAGACAAATTCGCTAACTTACGGCTGACATACGGTTATATGATGACCCATCCCGGTAAAAAGCTTTTGTTTATGGGACAGGATATTGCCGAATTTAAAGAGTTTGATGAAACCAGACAGACAGAATGGAGCCTTCTTCAGCAGGAAGAGCATAAGGGAGTTAACCGGCTGATGAAGGATTTAAACAGACTTTACAGGGAAAAACCCGCATTGTACGCAAAAGATACTTCGGCTGACGGCTTTGAATGGATGAACTGCATTTCTTCGGAACGCTGCATGCTTGCATTTCTGCGTAAAGCTGATAAGGTGGAGGATACGCTGCTTGTAGTTGCTAATTTTGCCGGAATTGAACAAAATTTTACTATCGGAGTGCCTTATGAGGGAAAATATAAAGAGCTTTTAAATACAGATAGTAAGATTTATGGAGGTAAAAACAGTCAAAAGGCCAGGAACGTGTTTTCCGAAGAAACAGAAGCAGATGGAAGACCATATTCAGTAAATGTTACTCTGGCATCGTTATCCCTTGTTATCTACTCCTATACTCCTTTTACCAAAAAGGAAAAGCTGGAAATAGAAAAAAGAAAAGCGGAGAAGGAAGCGAAAGAGCGTGCAGAAGAAGCGCTTCTTGCGGCACAAAAAGCGCAGGAAGAAGTACGTCTTGCACAGAAGGTTTTGGATGAAGCTTTAAAGAAAGCTGAAGAAGTACAGAAAATAGCAGACCTTGAGCTGGAAAAGGCAAAGAAAGCAGAAGAAGAACTAAAAGCGATTAAAAAGTAATTTAAGGAAGAGATTTATATGAATGAGTTTGAAAATGTAAATCCGGGAGTGATAGAGAAATTTTTAGAGGAACTGCCGGAAAAAGCATTTCATTTGGGAATCCGGGTTGTTCTTGCAGTTTTGGTGCTTATTATAGGTTCTCAGCTGATTAAGCTGATACAAAGCATATTAAAAAAAGCACTGCGGAGAAGCAAAATTGATGAAAGCGCTGTAAGATTTATAGATTCTTTTACAAAATACGGACTGTATTTTCTGCTGATTATTTTTATTGCCTCATGGCTCGGAGTGGACGCAGCCAGCATTATTGCCCTGCTTGGCTCCGCCAGTGTGGCAATAGGTCTGGCAGTCCAGGGAGGTCTTAGCAATTTTGCGGGAGGAGTATTGCTATTGATTCTTAAGCCTTTTACCGTGGGAGATTATATTAAAGACGGAGCAGGAAATGAGGGAACTGTCAGCACAATTGATGTTTTTTATACTCAACTGACTACCCCGGATAATAAAATAGTAGTACTTCCCAATGGAACGCTTGCAAACGGCTGTATTACGAATTATACAAAATGTGAAAAAAGAAGAATTGATGTGACGGTTGGGATTGCCTATGAAGAGGATATCCGGAATGCCAAAGAAATTCTTTACAAGGTGCTTCAGGAAGAAGAGGGGATTCTCAAAGAAGAAGACAGGCGGGTTTTTGTAGATAATCTGGCAGATAGCGCCGTTATCTTAAAGGTAAGGGGCTGGGCCCAAAAGGAAAATTATTGGGAAACGAAATGGCGGCTTACCGAAAATATAAAGTATGCATTGGATGAAGCCGGAGTACGCATTCCGTTTCCGCAAATGGATGTGCATCTTTCTAAAGAAGAAAAATAGTCTTCTCTGTTATTAAAAAGCATACCCTGATAAATAAAAGCATATCCTGATAAATAATGCTTGCCAAAATCCGAGGATGCCGTTATAATATTTTTGTTGTGATAACAAGCTGGAATGGCGCAGTTGGTAGCGCAACTGATTCGTAATCAGTAGGTCGAGGGTTCGAGTCCCTTTTCCAGCTTAAATGGTCAGGCTGTCCTGGCCATTTTTTTTCTTATAAAGGTGCTCGGCAAATTGAATGCATTGGTATAAAGCCATGGCGATAATGCATAAAATAATGATGGAAGTAATTACCATATTCAGCTGAAAAACCTGTGAGCCATAAATAATCAGATACCCAAGACCTCGTCTGGCAGCAAGAAATTCTCCTATAATGACGCCCACAAGCGCAAGACCGATATTTACTTTCATACTGCTTAAAATGGCAGGAACAGAAGCCGGCAGAACTACTTTTTTCAGAGCTGTAAATCTGTTGCCTCCCAGCGTATAAATTAATTTCAGTTTCTCGGCATCCACATGCTTGAAACCTGTATAAAGGCTGATAATGGAACCGAAAATGGCAACGGAAATGCCTGCAACGATGATGGTATCGATTCCGGTACCCAGCCATACGATGAACAGCGGGGCAAGAGCAGATTTCGGTAAGCTGTTCAGAATAACAAGGTAGGGCTCAAATATTTCAGACAATGTTCTTGAATACCATAAAAGAACTGCGGCAAGAAGACTGAAAACAGTAATAAGTGCAAAGCTGATCAAGGTTTCCAATAGAGTAATTCCCGTATTTGAAAAAAACGAACCGTCTTTAAGCATTTTAAAAAAATAGGCCGCAACCATGGAGGGACTGCTGAAAAAGAAAGTATCTATGAGCTCAAGACGCGCTGCCATTTCCCATATAAAAAGAAAAAGAAAAAGCACAAGAAACCTCATTATAGTGATGAAATGATGATGCTGCCGGTGTTTTTCTATATAAAGCTGCTGCGCAGGGGATTCCGTATGGCTATTTACTGTTTTTGTATTCATCTGATATCTCCTTCCAAAGTAGTGAAAAATAATCTTTAAATTCAGGTGCGTTTCGTGCGGACAAAAGTGAATCCCCGTCAAGAGTTAAGGTAACAGTAATTTCTCTTTTTACAGCAGCAGGACGCCTGGAGAGTATGATAATCCTATTTGATAAAGAAATAGCTTCTGATAAATCATGGGTAATTAATATAGCTGTAATTCCGGATTTTTTTATGATTTGACCGATATCGTTTGATACCATAAGTCTGGTCTGATAATCCAGTGCGCTGAAGGGTTCATCCAGAAGAAGAAGCTCCGGTTCCATTACCATAGTCCGGATAAGCGCCGCACGCTGCTTCATTCCTCCCGATAATTCGCCGGGCTTTTTATCTTTAAATTTATATAATCCGTAATCAGAAAGAAGCTTAAGAGCCAGTTCTTCCTTTTCCTTTGTCAGAGTACCGTTTATTTCAGGTCCCAGCAATATGTTTTTCAATATAGTACGCCATTCAAAAAGATGGTCCTGCTGAAGCATATATCCAATCTTGTTTCTGGCATGAGTTTCAAGTATGATTTCACCGGATTGTGGTTTATTTAAGCCGGCAATCAGAGAAAGCAGAGTGGATTTACCGCATCCGCTGGGACCCACAATTGCGACAAATTCACCTCTGTTTATCTGAAAGGATATATTAGTTAAGGCCTGTGTTTCACCGGTCAGACTATGATAGGAAAAACACACATCCCGGCAGGTTAAAATAGGCTGATTCATATTAATGCCTCCATTCACTTATAGTTTAGTTTATGATTAAGCGCGATTTATGTGTAAAATATGACATAAATTGTTTCATAATAAAAAGATTGAAAACACCAGGAAAATGTGGTAATATCAAATTCAGATTTAATAATTGGAGGAAACTAACCATGGCTCAGTTATGGGGTGGGCGCTTTACGAAGCAGACGGATAAGCTGGTATATGATTTTAATGCATCCATTTCTTTTGATAAGCGTCTGTTTAAACAGGATATAGAAGGCAGTATAGCTCATGTTATTATGCTGGAAAAGCAGGGGATATTAACCTGTGAGGAAAAAGATGCCATTATAAAGGGCCTTACCGGTATCAGAAGCGACGTTGATGAAGGCAGGCTTGTTATTACTGAGGAATATGAGGATATTCACAGCTTTGTGGAAGCTAACCTGATTGAAAGAATCGGAGATGCAGGTAAAAAGCTGCATACGGGAAGAAGCAGAAATGACCAGGTGGCCCTTGACATGAAATTGTATGTCAGACAGGAAGTCATTCAGATTACAGAGCATCTTAAGGCACTTCTTGAAACACTTCTGGATATTATGGAAAAAAATCTGACGACATATATGCCCGGTTTTACCCACTTGCAGAAAGCACAGCCGACAACGCTGGCTCATCATATGGGTGCTTATTTTGAAATGTTCAAAAGGGATGTGCTTCGTCTTCGGGATATTTATCAGAGAATGAATTATTGTCCATTGGGGTCAGGTGCTTTTGCAGGGACCACTTATCCTCTTGACCGGTCGTATTCAGCTTCTTTAATGGGTTTTGAAGGTCCGACTTTAAACAGTATGGATTCGGTGGCGGACAGGGATTATGTTATTGAATTTTTAGCGGCTCTTTCCACAATTATGATGCATTTAAGCCGGTTTTCCGAAGAAATTATTATCTGGAATTCCAATGAATACCGCTTTGTGGAAATTGATGATGCCTTTTCTACCGGAAGCAGTATCATGCCGCAGAAGAAGAATCCTGATATTGCGGAACTGGTAAGAGGAAAGACAGGACGCGTTTATGGCGCTCTGATGAGTATTCTGACGACAATGAAAGGAATTCCGCTTGCATACAATAAGGACATGCAGGAGGATAAAGAAGTTACCTTTGATGCAGTTGATACAGTAAAAAATTGCCTTGTTCTATTTAATGGAATGCTTGCTACCATGAAGTTTAATAATCAGATTATGGAAGTAAGCGCAATGAAAGGTTTTACGAATGCAACCGACGCAGCAGATTATCTGGTGAATAAGGGAGTTCCTTTCAGGGATGCTCATGGAATAATCGGCAGACTGGTGTTGTATTGTATTGAAAAGAATACTTCCATTGATGAACTGAGCCTTGAAGAATTAAAAACTATCAGTCCGGTATTTGAAATGGATTTATATGATGCTGTCAGCTTGAAGAAATGTGTGGAAAAAAGACTTACGACAGGTGCACCGGGCTCAGAAGCAATGAAAGATGTTATCCGGATTAACAGAGAATTTATAGATAATATCTGGATTAATGAGGATAATTCCTATTTGTCGGAAAATGCGAAAAACAGATAAATACCTGGATATTGCCAGGTCAGTATAAAAAATGAGGAGAAAAAGAAAAATGAGTGAAAAACTGAAAGTAGGTATTTTAGGCGGAACCGGTATGGTAGGACAGAGATTTATTGCTCTGCTTGAAAATCATCCCTGGTTTGAAATAACCACAATTGCAGCAAGTCCCCGTTCAGCAGGGAAGACTTATGAAGAAGCAGCAGGCGGCAGATGGAAGATGACAACACCCATGCCGGAAGCAGTGAAAAAAATTGTGGTCATGAATGTAAATGAAGTGGAAAAAGTAGCAGCCGAAGTTGATTT
>CAZDPE010000093.1:0-10025 GCA_964507235.1 uncultured Lachnospiraceae bacterium | reverse complement strand
TTCTATATACTCCTTTACATTTAATGAAGGCAAAATAATAGAAACTTTTATCATAGGTCTTCTCCTAACAATTAATTTAAAAAATCGAGTAACGATGAGAATACACTTTCTCACCGTTACTCATTATTCATAAAGATATTTAATAATACTATTTGATGAACAACGTATCTGTATGTCCATTTGAATATGTAACTACAACTTTGGCTCCAACATTTGCCGATATAACAGTTGCTTTAATACCCAATGTATTTTCGGTAATTGTATACGTATTGCCTAATACAAGTGGAGTTGGTTCAGTTGCTCCTACTTTATACAAATTTACACTAGTAACTGTAACTCCGTCAGGCAATGTCATTGTAACCGATGGTGCTTCAGAAGTTATTTCAGAAGCAGACAGATATGCATCACTATGTGCTGTAACATTCCAAACAACCTCTACAGAGGGTGCAATATCTGCAAGTCCGGACCAATCTCCGGCTGAATTGCTGGCACCTGTCAGCTGGAATGAATAAGTGGAGAATAATTCATCATTAGTCTCATCTAATTGGTATTCATATTTTTCTTCTTCACTGTTCCACTCAATACTATAAGCTCCTTCGCCGGCTGCATCCATCTTCGTATTTACTGACGCACCGTCATCTGTAATCGCTTCGGTATTAGTGCCATCAGTAATTGCCAGATATATGCTTGCAGAAGTATCATCTTTAAAAGTGCTGTCCTTTGTCAGTGTAATATCTTCCGCTTCGCTGACTGCTGCACTTAAGGAAACATCTACTGCAATAGAGCTGTAATTAGTTATAGTCAATGCATCGCTTGTATTGCTGTAAGTGTAAAAACTATTTCCTTCATTATCTTTGGATTCATTGGCAAAGAACAATGTCCCTTCACCAAAAGTTGCACTTTCGTATTTTTCTGCGTTTGTTGCTTTAATAAGTCCTTCCGGGTCAAGAATGAAATCAAAAGTAGTATCGCTGCCATCCTCTGGAATTACAGGCAGTGCAACATTAAATACATCCGTACTTACGGTACCTTCCAGTTCTCCGGCACCTGTAGTGCTTCCTTCATCTGCAAACGCTACCATTGAACTGCTCACAACCATTGTTGCCGCCAATAATCCTGCTGCTATTTTTTTGTAATTTTTCATTGCTTTTTCCTCCTTGAAATTTAGTTT
Organism: uncultured Lachnospiraceae bacterium; assembly: GCA_964507235.1. Lineage (GTDB taxonomy): Bacteria > Bacillota > Clostridia > Lachnospirales > Lachnospiraceae > Suilimivivens. The sequence continues at coordinate 8,854 of CAZDPE010000093.1, read as the reverse complement.
GCTGACATCCCTGCCACTTATTTTTCAACCACAATTGTTAAGCCTACATTTACCTTACTAATTGGTTCATCATTTTCATTCAGAAGATGGTATGTCAGCACACAGTCATAGGTCCCCACAGGGAGTTCACTGTCCAGTGTGATTTCATCCCAATATGTTCCAACCGGTAAAATTGGCGACTCTAAAATTGTTTCGTTGGTATCAGTTCGTACTACATCAAAGTATACTGAATTTGTATTGGCCTCTGAATTTTCTACATATGCATTGTCTGAGGCTGAAGCTGAATTTGAAAAATTCCATGTGGAATTCATGGTCACACGATATGAGCCGACAGAAGTTCTTTCCTTTTCCGCCAACTCAGTCACTACTTTTTCCACATTTTCATTGTTTACAACTACATCCCTCTTGGGGGCTTCCTCCCCATGGTCCTGATTCAGTAATAAAAATACTATTACACATACCAGAACAACAATTATTCCAAAGCATACAATAAGCGCGCTCCTCCCTCCTTTTCCTGTTTTTTCACTTGTTTTTCTTGTTCCTTTTTCAGTCACGCCTGATACCTCCCATATTTCATATTTGCAGGATACTGCAAATTAAAATATCAAATAGTTCCTGGAAATCGTCATATTCTGTCCCCTGTCATCCAGACTGCCAGCCTTAAAAATTCCTCAGCCTGTTTCTTTTGTGCTTTTCTCACACCTTATTATTTCCTTTAACAATTATTATCTTCTTTGCCGGAGCCTCCGTTTTTTCCCGCCGAATATTGATTTCCGGCGATGCATCAATTTCCAGCTGAATACGGTTATAGGTTGATTGTGTAACCGTAATTCTTGCATCGTCAATCTTTATGGATTCTCCCGGTTTTATTGTCAGTTTCAGCATACCAGTCCTCCGCTATCAAGCATTGGGGCAACCGCCAAATGGACACACAGGCATGTCCGTCTGGCTCGCTGCCCGAAGGAATATATCGCAAAAAGTGTACTTTTTGACAATCCCAAATTACATAAGATTCTTTATTCATTCTATTATATTATCGTCAAAAAATCAATAAATTTAACCCTTTTGAATTAGTTTGAATTAGTTATTTTATATCATATCAAATTTCTATCAAAAAGTACACCTTTTGATAAAAAAGAATTTTCTATTTTATAGTAAGCTTATTTACCCGTCTGTAGAAAGTTGCCATTGCAATATTGCACAGCTTTGCCGCCTCTTCTCCTGTTATTTCCTTCGCCCGCCAACGCTCATATACTTGTCCGAAATTCTCCGGCATTGGTTTTTGAGGTCTGCCGAACTGCACTCCACGTAATTTTGCTGCCTCAATCCCCTCTTTTTGCCTTTGTTTAATATTTTTACGCTCGTTTTCTGCCACAAATGACAGAACCTGAAGTACAATGTCGCTAAGAAATGTTCCCATTAAATCTTTCCCTCTTCTGGTGTCCAAAAGAGGCATATCCAGAACCACAATGTCTATTTTCTTTTCCCTCGTTAAAACCCGCCATTGCTCCAATATTTCTTCATAATTTCTGCCAAGCCTGTCGATGCTCACAATATAAAGCAAATCTTCCTGCTTCAATTTTTTTATAAGCCTTTTGTACATCGGACGGTTAAAATCCTTACCGGACTGCTTATCCATATAAATGTTTTCTTCTGGCACCTGCATCTCACTCATGGCAATGAGCTGTCTATCTTCATTCTGTTCCCTTGTGCTGACACGTACGTAACCATAAACATTTCCCATAAGAAACCTCCTGATTTTTTATATTTTATAAAAAAATGAAAAGCATACTTATTACTATTCATGTAATAAATATGCCTTATTTGGAACAATTCTATCAAAGCATTTGACACTCCACTTTCCCCTAAGTATAATTTTATATAAATATTCAGAATTATTATCAACAGTATTCAAAGGAGAACATTTATGCCGAAAGTAACCCCTTTTAAAAGCATACGCCCCACTTCTGAACTGGCGTCCCGCATCGCAGCCCTTCCCTATGATGTATATAACAGAAAAGAAGCCCTCGAAGAAGTAACAAGAGAACCTCTTTCCTTTTTAAGAATCGACCGGGCGGAAACCCAGTTTCCCAATGACGTGGATACCTATGACGAGCGTGTTTACCGCAAGGCAAAAGAACTGCTGACAGAATCCATTGATAACGGAAGTTTTGTGACAGATGAAACACCTTGCTACTACATTTATGAGTTAACCATGGACGGCAGGTCCCAGACAGGTATTGTGGCCTGCTCCGATATTGATGATTATGTAAACCATATTATTAAAAAGCATGAAAATACAAGAGAAGATAAAGAAATTGACCGAATCCGCCATGTGGATGCAACAAATGCACATACCGGCCCCATATTTCTTGCTTACCGTTCCAAAACAGAAATAAATGAAATTGTAAATGATGTAAAAAAGGATACGGCAATTTATGATTTCACTTCCTCTGACGGCATTACTCACAGGGCATGGCGCATCAGCGACGCGGAAATTATCGCCCGCCTGTATTCATTATTCAGAGAAATTCCCTGCACCTATATTGCAGACGGTCATCACCGCTGTGCTTCCGCCGTAAAGGTCGGTTTGAAACGCCGCAGCGAACATCCTGATTATACCGGGGATGAGGAATTTAACCGTTTCCTTTCCGTGCTTTTTCCTGATGACCAGCTGACTATTCTTCCCTACAACAGAGTAGTAAAGGATTTAAACGGCTATACTGAGGAAGATTTTTTAAAAGCAGTTGAAAAGGCCGGATTCCATATTTCCTCTTCCGGAAAAGAACCTGTTTCTCCTGACAGGAAAGCTGCCTTCGGCATGTTCCTTTCCGGCACCTGGTATTTGCTTTCCGCTGATGCTTCTTTGTTTTCCTCTCATCCTGTAGAAGGACTGGATGTTTCCATTCTTCAGAATTATCTGCTGGGTCCCCTTCTCGGCATCGAGGATCCGAGAACCGACAAGCGGATTGACTTTGTCGGCGGCATCAGGGGACTGCATGAACTGGAACGAAGGGTATCGGAAGATATGACGGTTGCCTTTTCCATGTATCCTACATCTATTGAAGAACTGCTTAACGTGGCCGATGCGGGGCTTTTAATGCCTCCCAAGTCCACCTGGTTTGAACCTAAATTAAGAAGCGGTCTGTTTATTCACAGCCTTGCCTAAGCTTACACATGATATTTTGAAACAAAAATAAAACCCGGAAGGTTGCTTCTGCAGCCCCCGGGTTTTATTCATGACAGCAGAAAGTTCTCTACGCCTTAAACAATGTTCCTATCTCTTCTCCGTTTAAAATCCTGCTGATGTTGCTGACTCTGTCACCATTGGCAATAACCATGTCCACTCCCGCTCCTGTGGCAATCTTAGCCGCTGAAACCTTGGCTGCCATGCCGCCTGTGCCGAAGGCGGTGTCCGCTCCTTTTGCCATTGCTTCAAGGTTCGCATCTATACTTTCCACACAGCTGATAAATTCTGCATTTTTGTTATGTCTTGGATCATCTGTATATAAGCCGTCAATATCCGATAAAAGAATTAAAAGATCCGCCTTTACAAGCTCCGCCACATTGGCAGACAGAGTATCGTTATCGCCGAAATTTTCTTCCTGAATCTGGTCCGTGGAAATAGGGTCATTTTCATTTACAATAGGAATGACTCCCATGCCGAGCAGCTCTCTAAAAGTATTTTCTGCATTGCCTTTGCTGATTTCATTTAACATAATTCTTTTGGTAATTAATATCTGGGCTATGGTCTGATTATATTCTGCGAACAGCTTCTGGTAAATCATCATCAGCCTTGCCTGTCCTACCGCCGCACACGCCTGTTTTACAGAAAGAGTTTTTGGTTTTTCTTTAATGCCAAGCGCTTTTCTTCCGGCTCCAATGGCGCCGGAGGATACCACTACCACCTCTTTATCCTGATTTCTGATGTCCGTCAGCATTCTTACGAAACGCTCCAGCTTATCCAGATTTAAATTGCCCGTGCTCATATGGGTAATAGTGGAAGTACCTATTTTTATTACAATGCGCTTTTTGTCCTTCAGAAAACTTCTGTCCATTTCTTTTGTCCCTCTTCTATTTATTATATCATGAACTTCGTTCATGATCGCCATTCGCCGCTCGCTATGAACAAGCTTCGCTTGCTCCAGCTCGCTATCGCTCATTATTTTATGTCTGTTCCCAGCACACATTACATAAGTATATCGCGTCAGTCCGTTTCTGTAAAACCATCTTTCACTCAGTAATCCATTGCCATATATCTCAGGAAATACTCTTGAAACTTTTCTTCCTGTGCCAGTTCCACATGGCAAATTTCGTCTGCATAACGCTCCATTTCCATTAAAGTATTTTCCGAAAGCAGCGCCATAACCGCTCCCGTACCGGCGCAGTTTCCCGTATGCGTTATCCGCTCCAGGGGAATGCCAGGCAAAAGCCCGATTGCCGCCGCATTTTCCAACTTTATATAGCTTCCGAAGGCTCCCGCCAGATAAATATGCGTCAGTTCTTCTTCCGTGATTCCCTCTTTCCGGAGAAGAACCTCAATTCCCGCCCGGATAGCCCCCTTTGCAAGCTGAAGCTGCCTGATATCTCCTGAAGTAAGATAAACAGGATTTTCTGCCGTGGTCAAAAGGATTTTGTTTTCTTCCCCCTCCGAAGCAAGCCGCCTGCATACCAGTTCGGGTGCTCCTGCTTTCCTGGCCTCCTTCGCATTCAGAAGATATCCTGTTTCATCTATTACCTTTAGCTTTCTTAAGACCGCCAGCGCATCCACAAGCCCCGAACCGCAGATTCCCCTGGGATTGCTGTCCCCTATTACCTTACAGTATAGATTCTGCCTGGGAAAATTCCCCAGAATCCTCACCTCTTCAATAGCTCCCGGCGCCGCCCCCATTCCCTGGAAAACAGCTGCACCTTCCATGGCAGGGCCTGCTGCCGCAGAGCAGGCATAGGATTTTTCCCTGCCAATCAGAAGGATTTCCCCATTAGTTCCGATATCAACTGCCAGCAGATTTTTTCTGTCATCCTTATTTTTCACATAAGTATAAACCGCCAGTGCATCCGCCCCCACATAACCGTCAATAGAGGGCAGAACGGTAATCTGGGCTTCTCCCAAGAAAGAAAACCCGAGTTCACTGCCTTTTTTCCTCACAAAACCGGCATATTCTTTATGAAAAGGCGCAGCAGACAGCCCTTCCAGAGAAAGCCCAAGCAGAATTTCACACATGACCGTATTGCCTGCTGCTGTCACCTTACTGACAGGTGGAATCTTAAAAACCTTTCCGCAGCTTTCTTCCGCTTTATTTGAATTTTCTGCAGCAATTCCCGCCTGTATGCACAGCTTCTCTGCCAGTTCATCCATTTTTTTCACAATCATCTGTTTCAGACGCTGGCCGTTTTCCTTTCCGCTTCTGCTGTAAGCAATTCTGCTGATCACATCGCTTCCCGCAAAACGCTGGGGATTGACGCAGGTTTCCGTTTCCAGCTGTATCCTCTTTTCCAAATCCCACAGCATGGCTGCAACCGTTGTGGTTCCAATATCAAAAGCAATGCCAAAGCCTTCTCCTTTATCCGGCTGAAATCCCTCCGGAAACAGGGAAGGCTCTCCTTTACTCGAATTGATTTTCATTCCCGGCTTTAAGCTGCAGCCGTCACAGGTTATTTTTTTACATCCTGCACATTTTTTCATTATTTCATCTCTCAGTTGCTTTTTGCTGTACCATGAATCCTTTGCGGCATATCGCCGCCCTCATGCGTTCTTTATTTAGTATATCACAAACTTCTTGCTTTTTTAACCATTATTCACTATTATCATAAGAAGAAGCGTAACGGTCAGCGCTGACGCTTGAAACGAATGAAGGAAAGCTAAAAGGATTTTACAGAATTATGTGGATAGCAGACAATTGGAAAGATTATGAAGTAATAGATACCTCCTGCGGAGAAAAGCTGGAACGCTGGGGAAAATATATTCTCCTGCGCCCTGACCCCCAGGTCATCTGGAACACCCCAAAGCAGGTCAGAGAATGGAATAAACTGAACGGACATTACCACCGCAGTTCCAAAGGCGGCGGCGAATGGGAATTTTTTAATCTTCCTCAGGAATGGAGCATTCATTACGGAGCGCTTACCTTTCACTTAAAACCCTTCAGTTTTAAGCACACCGGCCTTTTCCCGGAACAGGCTGCAAACTGGGACTGGTTCTCCTCTCTCATTCAAAAGGCAGACCGTCCTGTAAAGGTCTTAAATCTTTTTGCCTACACCGGCGGCGCCACATTGGCTGCCGCAAAAGCCGGCGCCAGTGTTACCCATGTGGACGCATCCAAAGGCATGGTAACCTGGGCAAAAGAAAATGCCGCTTCCTCCGATCTTGCCGACGCTCCCATACGCTGGCTTGTGGATGACTGTGTAAAGTTCGTGGAAAGGGAAATACGCCGGGGCAATACCTATGACGGAATTATTATGGACCCTCCTTCCTACGGAAGAGGACCCAGGGGAGAAATCTGGAAAATAGAAGAAAGTATTTATCCCTTTGTGGAGCTTACTACAAAGCTGCTTTCCGATACACCTCTGTTCTTCCTGATTAATTCCTATACTACGGGGCTTCAGCCTGCGGTGCTTTCCTATATGATTCATACAACTGTAGTAAAAAAAACAGGCGGATATGTGGAAGCCTCCGAAATCGGGCTGCCTGTTGCGTCAAACGGGCTGGTTCTGCCCTGCGGCGCTTCCGGCCGCTGGGTGGCGGATTAAGTTCCATCCATCTTTGACTTTCTATTGTCATGAATAAGGCAGCAGGCATTTTCCGCCTGCTGCCTTTACGATTCCCATATTTCATCAGCTTACAACGTAAATTTCTGTGTTTCCCTGTGCTGCCTTTCACTGAGTTCTACCAGCTTCTGCGTATCCTCATAGCATTCATTGACTGAATCTGCCACAAGCTGCATGCTCGCACTTGTTTCCTGCGCCGACGCTGAATTTTCTTCCACCACACTTACAAGATTGGATACGGAATCCGATACCACTACCTTAAGTCCGTCCAATACTTCCGTCTGCTTTCCTATTTCTTTTGCCACGCCGTCCACGATATTGATTTCATTATACAGATTTTTAAATGCTCCCTGCGTTTCCTGAAGCTGTTTCTGCTGTTCTTCCACATTGCCCGTAACTTCATTCATCCTGCTTGAGGAAACTTCAAAATTCCTAATTAAATCGTTCACAACGGCTTCAATCTTTGCCGCACTGCCTGCCGATTCCTCCGCCAGCTTGCGAATCTCTTCCGCAACCACGGCGAAGCCTCTTCCCGCTTCTCCTGCACGGGCGGACTCAATGCTTGCATTCAGGGAAAGCAGATTAGTTTGGGATGCCATACTTTTAATGATTTCCACCATCTGGTTAATATGCGCCGCCGATTCATAGGTCTGCTCTGTCTGTTCCGCCACCACCTGAATTGCATTATTTGTAACTTCTGTAATCTTATAAAGCTTATTAATACTTTCCGAAGCGCTTCCTGAATACTTTATCATGGCATCCACAGAAGAGCCGAGCTTATCTGTTTCACTCTTTTCAATATCGATAACTTCGCCCAACTGCTGTACCTTTTCGTTGACAGTTTCCGTTTCTTCCGACAGGCTTGCAGTTCCTTTCGCCATCTCATCCACCGCCAGATTTGTACTGCCGATGCTTTCGGTAATACTGCCGAATTTATTGCCAAAGTCCGTACTGCTCTGCTTCAATTGCAGGCTGGCATTACTGACTTCGCCAATCATATCTGCCAGAGATTGTTTTACCACATTCAATGACTGCGCTATCTTTCCGATTTCATCGGAACGATTCAGCAGTTTGCTGTCAATTTCAAAGGAAAGATCTCCCGAAGCTATCTTCTTCAGATTCTCTTCCACTCTCTTAATTGCTTTTGCCATCCATCTTCCAAAAACAACGGAAACTGCAAATGCAATAATCAGAATGGCCGCTACTGCACCTGCATAAGCAATCAGCATGTCAAAAAAATCCAATTTAATGTCATATTCTACCTGGCCGATTTCTTCTTCCATGTCATCTGTATAATTACCCGTAGTAATCACCCAGCCCCAGGGCTCAAATAATTCCGAATATGCAATTTTGGGAGCGACAGTCACCCCATCCGCCTTGGTAAAATAAAATTCATTATACCCGCCGCCCACATGAGCCGTTTCCATAATATTCTGTATGATCTTCACACCGTTCTGGTCGGTCAGGTCATAACGGTTATTACCTTCCTGCTCCGGCAGGATAGGATGCATTACCAGATTATAATCGGTATCATCAATCCACATATAACCGGAACCATCATCTCTGTAACGCATAATGCGGATTTCTTCTTTTGCCAGCTCCTTTGCTTCTTCCTCGGTCAATTCTCCTGACTGGCTCTTGTCATAATATGCCTGGACAATGGCTACTGCCGACTGTATCTGGGACTTGATCTCCATATTATAACCGGCGTACATAGCCTCTTCATATGTACTGATATCACTATTCATGGATTTCTTCAGATATTTGATTCCCAGATACCCCATAACAAGCACCGTAACAGCAATCAATCCGAAAATCATAAGAACCAATATCGTGGCTATACTTTTTGACCATTTTGTTTCTCCGTTCATTTTTCCCCTGCGCATTTTTATTCCTCCTTTATAAAAAAGAAACCATACCAGATAGAATATGGTTTGTTTCTTCCCACATTTGCGTATCTATAATCAGAATAAAAGATAACTGGATATAATGTCAATATTTTTATCATATTTTTTCTGAACTCAAAAAATCCGGTCGTAACAGTTCAGACACCCCTTATCAATGGACGACAAGCAGACCAGTTAGTATA
>CAZDPE010000092.1:0-10149 GCA_964507235.1 uncultured Lachnospiraceae bacterium | reverse complement strand
TCGTAAAATCCATGAGTCGTGGTCAGGCAAAAAGCAGATTATTGCCCGTAATCTGATTCAGTATTATAAGTATGATATTATCACAAATTATTGGAGTGATGGAGGAACTAATAAGATTCATGCCGCAGCGAAGCCTAATAGATATATGTCGGAATTATCCGGGCGTGCCTGGGCGGTCGCCTTGGATAGCTTTTTTTTAGTCAGATGATAAAATTTGAATATCAAGACAGATGCAAAGATGATATAGTAGTATTAAACGCAAAAGGAGGCCTAAAACATAAATGTCCAGCAGAATAAAGAATCCGGATTATGCGGAATGCGTCAAACTTAATAAGAGCAGTAAAGCATTGTACGAGAGCTTCCCTGAAAAGATTATGCAGCTTGAGAAGGACGAACTGGATGCTGCTTTGTGGGAAATATTATCGGGTTTGCAGGGCAGCATGTTTTATACAGCAAAAGGGCTTGGTTTTACATACAGGATTAAAGGCGGTGAAATGTTTGTTGACAGGAAGGAAAAATCCATTACTCAGGCTACGGTATTTATGGCATTTCATAAAGCGTTGGAACTGGGAGATAAAGCTGTGGGACCTAAAAAGCTGGGAACCTTTGGCGCATCCTATCTGTATCCGGTTTTTGTGAGGATAGGGGTTATCCGTCATTCCCCGGCAAATTAGCAGACTGAGATAAAACGGCAATCCACATAAACCGGCAGCCCAACTTGATAAAATAGGGGTTTAGTGCTAGTATTAAATCACATTTAACGGTTAATTTTATTCTGGAAATAGATATATGAAGGAGAATGATATAAAGGAGAATCCCAATGTACGACTATTTGATCATAGGCGCCGGTTTATACGGTGCAGTTTTTGCTCATGAAGCAGCGCAGAAAGGAAAGAAATGCCTGGTAATCGATAAAAGGAACCATATTGCCGGCAACATTTATACAGAAGAAATAGAAGGCATCAATGTGCATAGATACGGAGCCCATATTTTTCACACCAATAACAGGCAGGTCTGGGAATATGTAAATCGGTTTGCACAGTTTAATCGTTTTACCAACTCTCCGGTTGCCAATTATCATGGGGAACTGTATTCGCTCCCCTTTAACATGTACACATTCAACAGGATGTGGGGAGTGGTGACGCCTGAAGAAGCAGCGGCCCGAATCGAAGAACAGAAGAAGGCGGCGGGAATTACGCAGCCGCAAAATTTAGAGGAGCAGGCAGTCAGTCTGGTGGGCACGGATATTTATGAAAAGCTGATTAAGGGATATACGGAAAAGCAGTGGGGCAGGCCCTGCAGCCAGCTCCCCGCATTTATTATCAAACGTCTTCCGGTCCGGTTTACTTTTGACAATAATTATTTTAATGCGCTGTATCAGGGAATCCCTGTCGGAGGCTATACAAAGATGGTAGAAAACATGCTTCAGGGAACAGAAGTCAGGCTTTCGATTGATTATCTGGAGCAGAAAGAAGAACTTGATAAGCTTGCAGAAAAGGTCATTTATACCGGCCCCATAGATGCTTATTTTAATTATGGACTGGGGGCTTTGGAATACCGGTCCGTGCGTTTTGAAACGGAAGTATTGGACATGCCGAATTTTCAGGGGAACGCTGCCGTGAACTATACCGACCGGGAAACTCCCTGGACCCGGATTATTGAGCATAAGTGGTTTGAGTTTGGAAAAGCCGCAGATGGCAGTGAATTACCTAAAACGGTTATCAGCAGAGAATACTCTTCTGAGTGGCATCCGGGAGAAGAGCCCTACTATCCGGTAAACGACGAAAAGAACAGCAATTTGTATGCAGAATATAAAAAGCTGGCAGAAGCCGAGAAAAATGTGGTTTTCGGCGGGCGTTTGGGGGAATATAAGTATTATGATATGGACGCCGTAATTGACAGTGCACTTAAAATGAGTGAAAAAGAACTCGGCTAAAAGCAAAAAATGACCAGAATCCCGCAGTATTAGCATGGAAAAGTAATTGTATTTGTTTTATTATTGAATAAAATAATGCATGGAAGGGAAAATACTGCATGAAAGCCTTTGAGTCAAAAACCTACAGAAATCTTTTTACGGAATTGGGAATCGCTTCTTCTGAAGAGGTCTTGGACAGATTAAATGAAATTTGGAACTTTTTCTTTTATGGGAAAGGGGAAGAAAAAGTTTATCATCCGGTAGGAGATGATATGGCCTACATAGAAGATACAGGGAATCATGATGCAAGAACAGAAGGCATGTCCTATGGCATGATGATTTGCGTGCAGATGGATAAACAGGAGGAATTTAATCGTCTGTGGAAATGGGCATGTACCTATATGTGGATGGAGGAAGGGGAAAATGAAGGCTACTTCGCGTGGTCATGTGCCACGGATGGCAGAAAAAATTCTTATTGCCCGGCTCCGGATGGAGAAGAATTTTTTGCCATGGCGCTCTTTTTTGCATCTCATAGATGGGGAAACGGAGAAGGAATCTTTCATTATTCTGAACAGGCTAAGAAAATTTTAAGGGCATGCATCCGAAAGGGGAAGGACGGGAGAGCCGGCGAACCAATGTGGAATGCTGAAAACAAGCAGATTTTATTTGCGCCGGGCAGCGATTTTACAGACCCGTCCTATCACCTGCCTCATTTTTATGAATTGTTTGGGCTTTGGGCAGAGGAAGAGGACAGAGTATTTTTTAAGGAAGCGGCATCAGTCAGCAGGAAGTATTTAAATGCAGCCTGCCATCCTGTCACGGGGATGAGCGCTGAATATGCTGAATTTGACGGAAGCCCTATGAGCCGTAAGCTGCCGTGGACTGAGGACAGGCATGACTGGTTTTATAGTGATGCATACCGGACAGTTGCTAATATTGGCTTGGATTTTGAGTGGTTTGGAATAGATGAAGGCCAGTGCAAAGCTCCGGCAAGGCTGCAGTTTTTTTTAGGAGAGGTAAGAAAAGACGAGCTTTTTGTAATTTATGAAGTGGATGGCACACCCATTGATGCACCGGCGCTTCATCCTGTAGGAATGTTGGCTGCAACGGCACAGGGAGCGCTTTCTGTAATCGGAAACAGCAGAGATGAAAAGGAATTGGCCATGGCAAAAGAATGGGTGGAGAAACTCTGGAAGCAGCCCCTGCGCCTGGGAAACAGGAGATATTACGATAATTGCCTGTACTTCTTTGCTTTTCTGGCACTTAGCGGTAATTACAGGATTTGGTAATCTGAAGATAGTTATACTCTTTATGTTGATGCAATAAATTGTTATTCGTTTGTTCGTGTTAAATAAGATCAGAGGAGAGTGTGAATGCCTAAATATGACAATTTGTCAAAAGAACTACAAGAGAAAATTATAGAGGATCGAAAGGTACACTGGGTGAATCCTCATGCTTTCAGGGATGAAGATGTTTTAAGGAGAAGAATGGATCATGACAGGGCGAATCTCTGGCGGCCGGCTTTTGTCCGGGATTCAGAAAAAATCATGCATATTCCTTATTATAACAGGTATGCCGATAAAACCCAGGTTTTTTCCTTATATAAAAATGATGATATTTCAAGGCGGTCCCAGCATGTTCAGCTGGTTTCCAGAATTGCCAGAAACATAGGAAGCGTTCTTGGACTGAATATTGATTTGATAGAAGCAATCGCTTTAGGACATGATATAGGACATACCCCGTTTGGTCATGCGGGAGAAAGAAAGCTGAATGAATTGTATCATGGGGAAACCGGACGGTATTTTAACCATAATATTCACAGTGCGAGGGTTCTTGATAAAATATTTCCCCTGAATTTAAGCATGCAGACTCTGGATGGGATTATCTGCCATAATGGGGAATTGGAATTAAAGGAATACAGGCCAAGGCCTTATGCGGAATTTTCCATATTTGATGATAAAATGAATGACTGCTATACCCGGAAGGATGCAGTAAAAGGGCTTGTTCCTGCGACACTGGAGGGCTGTGTGGTAAGGGTATCAGATATTATTGCGTATCTTGGGAAAGACAGGCAGGATGCCATTAAACTTCACTTGTTTGACGATGCGCCTGTATATTACAGCGGCAGTATTGGCACTACCAATGCGGAAATTATTAATAATATGTCTGTTAATATTATTGAGAACAGCTATGGCAGGGATTACCTGAAAATGGATGAAGATTATTTTGAGGCATTTTCCAACGGCAAGAAGGAAAATTATGAAAGAATTTACGGCAACAGAAAACTGGAGGAAGTTTACATTCATCAGATTAATCCTATGTTTGATGCCGTTTATCACAGACTTCTTGCTGATATGAAACGCCATGACAAGACTTCTGTTATTTATACGCATCATATCGATTATATCAGGGATATTACTCACTATTATTCTGAAGCTAAATATGATGAGTATGAACCGGATGACATTGTAGTGGATTACATAGCAAGCATGACAGACGATTATTTTGTGGATTTATATAATTACCTCTTCCCGAAAGGAAAATACAAAGTAAACTACATCGGATACTTTGATACATCGGAAGAAAAACAAGCGCGAACGCAGTGAGCATTTGTTTTTACCCGATGTATCAGCGAGAAAATCAGAGAGCAGCGGCAGCTGCGCCTGATGCGAAGCAGCAGGATTTTCGAGCCTGAAGGGAAGAAAAACAAGCGCGAACGCAGTGAGCATTTGTTTTTACCCGATGTATCAGCGAGAAAATCAGAGAGCAGCGGCAGCTGCGCCTGATGCGAAGCAGCAGGATTTTCGAGCCTGAAGGGAAGAAAAACAAGCGCGAACGCAGTGAGCATAGAGGGGAGATTATTATGAATATTGTATTACTTTCAGGAGGCAGCGGCAAACGTTTATGGCCTCTCTCAAATGACATCCGTTCTAAACAGTTTATTAAAATATTCAGAAAAGAAGACGGTGAATATGAATCCATGGTACAGCGGGTGTACCGGCAGATTCGCGGCGTGGATCAAGAAGCGACAGTTACGATAGCCACTTCCAAAACACAGGTGTCATCCATTCATAATCAGTTGGGAGAGAAGGTAAGTATTTGCGTGGAGCCCTGCAGGCGTGATACCTTTCCGGCAATTGCCCTTGCTACCGCTTATCTTCATGATGTGCTCCGTATTCCTGAAGATGAGGCGGTTGTGGTATGCCCGGTGGATCCTTTTGTGGAAACTGATTATTTTGAAGCAGTGAAGGAGCTTTCCCGGATAGCGGAGAAAGGAGAGTCAAATCTGGTTCTGATGGGAATTGAGCCTACCTACCCCAGTGAAAAATATGGTTATGTGATACCAAAGGACACTAAGAAGGTCAGTAAAGTATTAACCTTTAAGGAAAAACCGGATGCGCAGACTGCCCAAGAATATATTCGGCAGGGGGCGCTGTGGAATGGAGGCGTATTTGCTTACCGGCTTGAGTATGTGCTTTCTAAGGCTCACGAACTGATTGATTTTAAGGATTACCAGGACTTATATGAAAAATATGATACATTGACAAAAATCAGCTTTGATTATGCTGTTGTGGAAAGAGAAAGCAATATACAGGTAATGCGCTTTGGCGGGCAGTGGAAGGATTTGGGAACCTGGAATACACTGACAGAAGCCATGGAAGAATCATGTATCGGAAACGCAATTATGAATGATAATTGTGATAATGTTCATATAGTCAATGAATTGGATGTTCCTGTTCTTTGCATGGGCGTAAAGGATGTGGTGGTTTCCGCCAGCGCAGAAGGAATTCTTGTTTCTGACAAAGAACAGTCCAGCTACATTAAGCCTTATGTGGATAAAATCAACCAGCAGATTATGTTTGCCGATAAATCATGGGGAAGCTTTATGGTGCTTGATGTAGAAGAAGAAAGCATGACGATTAAGGTTACATTGAACCCCGGGCATGGCATGAATTATCATAGTCACGAGCATCGGGATGAAGTTTGGAATATTATTTCCGGCAAAGGAAGGGCGGTTCTGGATGGTGCCTGGCGGATTGTTAAGGCCGGAGATGTGCTTACCATGGAAGCAGGCTGTAAGCATACTGTGATTGCGGATACGGAACTGAAAATCATTGAGGTGCAGTTTGGCAGGGAAATTAATGTGCATGATAAGGTAAAGCATATCTTGCCGCAGTCATAATTTTTTAAAGTAATTGCGAATTTCATGCAGAGGATAAATGCTGACTTTATTGATTAAATATTGATTTTATTGTAGAATAATAAGCAGTATGAATAGCAGATTTTAGTTTGCGGCTGACAATTTGTGCGAACTGAAAGAAATACAATAAGTTAAGAGAGGTATAAGAGATGAAAATAGCAGTGGCAGGTACCGGTTATGTGGGCCTTGTGGCAGGCGTGTGCTTTGCCGAGCAGGGATATGATGTGACTTGTGTGGATGTTGATGAAAAGAAAATAGAAATGATGCGTCAGGGAATTTCTCCTATTTATGAAGATGGATTGGAGGAACTGATGAAGAAAAATAATGCAAGGGGAACTCTGCATTATACTACGGATTATGCGGAAGCATATAAAGATGCAGATGCAATTTTTATTGGCGTAGGTACTCCTGAAATGCCGGATGGCAGCGCCAATTTAAGCTATATTGCAACCGTATCAAGACAGATAGCCGAATCAGTGGAAAAGGATTGTCTGGTGGTAGTTAAATCAACAGTTCCGGTAGGAACCAATGATAAGGTTGAGCAGTTCATCAAGGATTTCCTGGTGCATGATGTAAAAGTTGAGGTTGCTTCCAATCCTGAATTTTTAGCACAGGGTACTGCAGTTCATGATACTCTTCATGCTGCCAGAATTATTATCGGTACGGAAAGTAAAGAGGCAGAGGAGTTACTCAAGAAAATCTATGAGCCCTTCGGACTTCCCATTGTTTCCGTGAAGCGCCGTTCCGCAGAAATGATTAAATATGCATGTAATGATTTCCTGGCATTAAAGATTTCCTATATGAATGATATCGCGAACCTTTGCGAATTGGTTGGTGCGGATATTACCGATGTGGCACAGGGAATGTGTTATGATGAAAGAATCGGTTCCCGGTTTTTGAATGCGGGAATTGGCTTTGGAGGAAGCTGTTTCCCCAAAGATACCAAAGCACTTAAATTTCTTGCCAGAGAGCATGGATATAATTTGAGAACAGTGGAAGCCTGTGTGGAAGTCAATGCAGATCAGAAAACCCGTTTATTTGAAAAAGCAAAGGACAGAATGATTTCTTTCAGCGGCCTTAAGGTGGCGGTGCTGGGACTTACCTTCAAGGCAGGAACCGATGACTTAAGAGAAGCTCCTTCTATCGACAATATTAAGCTGCTGCTGGCAGGAGGTGCCGATATTTATGCCTATGACCCTAAAGGCGAGGAACGTGCAAAAATGATTTTCCCTGAGGGAAAACTGGATAAGGGAACTATGAATTATGTATCATCGCCCGAAAAAGCATTGGACGGAGCCAATATCTGTTTTGTATTTACCGAGTGGAAGGAAATGAAGGAGCTTGCTCCTGAGGACTTTAAAGAAAAGATGCATACTCCGCTGGTATATGATGGAAGAAACCTCTATTCCCCGGAAACCATGAAAACCGCCGGCGTAGAATATTACAGCATCGGAAGATGAGCAAGCGGCTGCAAAGCAGCCATTTGCTCAGACCCGATGCGTAAACGAGAAAATCAGAGAGCAGCGAAGCTGCGACATGCGCGGAGCGCATGGATTTTCGAGTAAATCGGAAGATGAGCAAGCGGCTGCAAAGCAGCCATTTGCTCAGACCCGATGCGTAAACGAGAAAATCAGAGAGCAGCGAAGCTGCGACATGCGCGGAGCGCATGGATTTTCGAGTAAATCGGAAGATGAGCAAGCGGCTGCAAAGCAGCCATTTGCGGGAGAGCGATGCTGTAAACGAGAAAATCAAAAGGAAAATTTTATGGAAGAAAAAAATGTGAATCAGGTTCCTTTACAGGAAGCCTCCCCTGAAGAAGAAGGCAGGAAGAATCGGAAAAGAATAATTATTTTTTTAGCAATTACATTTGTCATTACTTATGTGATTGAAATTTTTATGATAGCGCCGCTTAATGGCAGTACGGATATTAACGAAGCAATGCTGGCTCAGTCGCTGGTAGCAAGCGTGATGTTTGTTCCTGCCTTTGGCGTAATTTTAACAAGACTTATAACAAAGGAAGGGTTTCGCGGAAGAAGCCTGTATTTTTCCATCAATTTGAAAGCAAATTTGAAATACTACGGTATTGTGTGGTTTGGATTTGCAGCCCTTACCATCGTGGGAGCCGTAATTTACTTTTTGATTTTCCCGGGAAAGTACGATGGCAATATGGGATATGCGGCGGTAATTTTAAATGCTCAGTCAGAAACGCCTGTTTCTGCGCAGGAAGTCAGACAGGTTATGATGCTTCAGATAGGAATGGGATTGGTAATTTCTCCGTTTGTCAATATTATAAATTGTTTCGGAGAGGAATGGGGCTGGAGGGGATATCTGCTTCCCAAGCTTCTTAAGCAGTTTAAAGTAATACCTGCCGTTTTGCTGGACGGATTAATCTGGGGCCTGTGGCATGCACCGCTGATTGTTATGGGACATAATTATGGAACTGGCTATCCGGGCTACCCGGTAACGGGCATACTGGCCATGTGTGTATTCTGCGTGGTAATTGGTACGGCATTATCTTATGTGACAATTAAAACCCATAGCTGTGTACCGGCTATCTTGGGGCATGGGATGATTAATGGATTTTCCATGGTAGGAATCTATTTTACTTCTCTGGAGAATCCATATAATGTTTTTCTTGGGCCAATGCCCATTGGACTAATAGGGGGAATCGGTTTTATAGTGTTTGCGGCAATTTTGCTTTGGAAGCTTTATCAGGAAGAGAAACAGATGTGAAGCTTATAGTAAATAAAATAAATAAGAAAGAAAACAGCACCGCTTTGTGCAGGTGCTGAATCAAAATGTATTCGTAACAGTTCAGCCTATACCGTTACGGCTGGAATAAACGGAATCGGAGATTCCGTTGCGCAAGCGGGTCTGCGTTAGATGTAGCAATGCTTCATGCAATCTAAATTACTGAAAGGCTGAACTGTTACACAGTAATAGGCACTTTTGAACTCCAAGTTGAAAGAAGGAAACAGCTATGCTAAAATAGAAAATTGTAAGAAAAGTGTATATTGATACTGAGGGGAAAACTAAGAATGGGAAAGATAATAAAAAAAATAGAAGAAGTAGGATTGAAAAATACAGTGGTAGGTTCTGTAAAAAAGATGTATTATGCCAGACTGAGAAAGCAATATCAATTTGATTCATGGCATGAAAGTCCCTATGAATTGCGTAAGTATGCACAGGCGACTGCCGAATATATAAATCGTCACAACGCTCAGACAGTAGTAGATATTGGTTGTGGTCTAGGAGAGGTGATTCGTAATGTTTCCGCCCCAAATAGAATTGGACTGGATGAGTGTGGGATATGCATTGAAGTGGCTTCCAAATTAGATAAATCAAAGCAGATTAAATATATAGTCGGCTCTTTTAATGAATTGAAAGTTGATGGAATAATCGATTATGTCATCACTCTCGGCTTTATGCATGGTAGTAATGAAGATACTTGGAAGCCAGCATATCACAAATGTGCAAGTGAGAATGATATTAAGGCGTTTATCGTGGATGTTTTGCCGGAAAGTGTGGGGGGGTATCATTTGAATTTTGAGTTGATTCTTCCCAGCAATTATGTGTTAAAAGAAAAGCTGGGACCTTTTTTGTCGGGAAGATGGCTTCATGTATATGAAAAGGTAAATTAAATAGAACAGAATGAACAGACAAGGAAGAGGTGGATATTCCCAGAAGGAGCAGAAGTTAAAAAACTGAGCTTGCAATGTTCTGAAAAGTAGATAGTTAAGTAATATGAACTGTGTCGCTGTATCGAGAGGTATAGTGGCACATTAGTGTGAAAAATACTTCTAAAGCAGCAAAAACACTGCCTAAGAAGTATTAAGTTTCACACATGAAAATGCAAAAGATAGTGTTTTCATGCGACTTATACATAAAAATCCTAAGACAATCCAGCGCAAAATTATGCAGAATGCATAATTTCTGTGCATATAATGTAACAGTTAAGACGAAGGCTGAACTGCCACCTTTTATTGTAAGGCAATCTTTTAATAAACCACCTGCTATGCAGGTGTGACCACAG
>CAZDPE010000091.1:0-10176 GCA_964507235.1 uncultured Lachnospiraceae bacterium | reverse complement strand
AATTGAGCATTTATTTCAGGCAGGAAGACAGAAGGTATATATACAGGAGATATACAAAGGAGAAGGTGTTAAGGAGAGAGAAGAAGTTTATTTGTTTTCTGACCACTGGCGCCTGAGTCTTACGGGAGAACCTGATTCTGTTGAGAGGGGATTTGTAAATGTTATGGAGGTTGGAACAGAATATCTTGTTTTTATTACAGGCCAGGTTCAGGGATTAGATGTGGCGGCGCCTGCTTTTAAGCTTTATGATGATTTTCTTATAGCACCTGTATTTTGTTATGAGGACAGAGATAATGTCATTGTGCCGACAGGAAAAGAAACTACCTATGTTTCTTATAAGGATGTAAGGAATAACGAATTTTTTGCAGAAACTGAAGAGGCTCTTCAGGTATGGGAGGAATTGAAAGAAAAAATGATATCTGCTTATGGGAGGACATCAAAAGGCTGAAAAAAATTACATGCTGACCCCAATATTTCTTCTGCTTTTGCGGCTGTATAAGTGAAGGCTTTTAAATTATATTAAGCGGGTTATTTGGATTTGAAGCACTGAATACCACTTGCGGCAGTGTTTCTTTTTTTATTCATGACAATAGAAAGTTTACAAAGTATGTTTCCCGTGTATATAATGTACGTAAGTGAAAATGATGTCAGCTTCAATAGGAGGATAGCAGCTAAATGAAAAAGATATTAGCAGTAATCGATATGCAGAATGATTTTATTGACGGAAGCCTGGGAACAAAGGAAGCGCAGGAAATTATTGGAAACGTGGCTGCAAAGATTAAAGAATATCATGGGGGAACAGTATTTGCAACCAGAGATACTCATGGAGATAATTATATGGAAACCTCAGAGGGAAGGCACCTGCCGGTACCGCACTGCATTAAAGGAACGGAAGGCTGGGAAATCAGGCAGGAGGTTGCAGAGGTTCTTTCACAGGTAAAAGCAGAAATTATTGATAAGCCTGCTTTTGGCTCGGAGGCTTTGGCAGAAAGAATTGCTGAAACAGTATGTCAGGAAGAGGCGGAAATTGAATTTGTGGGTCTTTGCACTGATATTTGCGTAGTTTCCAATGTGCTTTTGGTTAAGGCAAAGCTGCCGGAGGCAGTTATCAGGGTGGATGCAAAGTGCTGCGCCGGAGTTACTCCGGAAAGTCATGAGGCAGCGCTTCTTACCATGAAAATGTGTCAGGTGGAAGTGGGATAAATGATATTTGAAAAGGAAAGAGCTTGAAAAAAGAGGAACAATAAATCATAATGTTGGAGGAAAATCCCGCTATGGAATATATGCTTTTGGGATTAGACATGATTGGGACAATTGCATTTGCTCTTTCGGGTGCCATGACGGCAATTAAAAAGCAGATGGATATTTTAGGTGTTATGATTTTAGGCATGGTAACTGCTGTAGGCGGTGGAATGATTAGAGATATTGTGCTTGGAATTACACCTCCGCAGGCATTTAAGGAGCCGGTATTTGCGGTATCGGCACTGTTTACCTCCGCTTTTATTTTTGCTGTTATTTATTTCAGGGTAAAGGGGTATCAGCAGATATCCGGTCTGCGTTTTCAGCAGGTGCTGATGATGGCGGATACGCTGGGGCTTGGTGTGTTTACTGTGGTCGGAGTAAAAGCTGCATTTGATAATAATATGGAGATGAATTATTTTCTGCCTGTTTTTCTCGGAACCATTACAGGGGTAGGCGGAGGGCTTTTACGTGATATGATGGCGGGAGATCGGCCTTACATATTTGTGAAGCATGTGTATGCTTGTGCATCCATCGCAGGCGCATTTGTCTGTACGCTTTTGTGGAACAGGGGCGGAGAAGAAATTGCCATGCTGGCGGGAGCTGTCTGTGTAATTATTTTAAGATTTCTGGCAATCAGGTTTAAGTGGAACCTGCCGAGAATAAAAAATTTTTAGAAAAAATGAACATGGAACGGGTGAAAAGGAAGCCAGGGCGTTTCCGGCAGAGAAATCTGCGGTAAAACAGTGGGAATTATCGGGCTTGGCAGAATCGGGCTTATGTGTGCAAAGCTTTTCCTGGCATTTGGCACTGAGGTAATTGCTTATAACAGAAGCAGAAATCCTGAAGCAGGAGGCTTGGAATGGAATACAGGGAACTTGATGAGGTTCTTTCGTGCAGCAATATTATTTCTTTAAATCTGCCGCTTAATGAGGAAACCAGGGGATTTATTTCCAGGGATAAAATCGGTTTTGCCTGTATTGATGTGTTTGATATGGAGCCGCCCCTTCCGGCAGATTATCCTCTGCTTCATGCAAAAAATACGCTGCTGACCCCTCATCAGGCGTATATTTCGGAAGAAGCAATGGAAAGAAGGGCTGAGATCGTCTTTGGAAATGTTTATGCATGGCTGAAGGGCGAACCGGAGAATGTAATCAGATAAATATAATCAAATAAGTGAAAACAAACTGTCTGGAGCACATAAAGGAGGAGTAATTATGTATCATTTTACAGAAGATTGCATGACAGGAATTAAAGAGATAGACGAGGAACACAGAAAATTGTTCGAGATGATTAATCAGGTGGCAGAACTGCCGAAAAACAGCGGAGTTTCACGTGTTATGGCAAAAAGCGTGCTTATGCAGCTTAAGGAATATGCGGCAACGCATTTTGCCCATGAAGAAGCTTATATGGAGCAGATTGGCGACATGGAGCTGAAACGCCAGAAAAAGGAGCATGCGCAGTTTACAGAGAAAGTGAACAGCTACAAGATAGAAGACTTAAAAGAGGAAGACAGCAGTCAGATAATTACGGAGCTTTCTGTTTTTATGGCAAAATGGCTGTATCATCATATTTTAGGCAGCGACATTATGATTGGCAGATTTATAAATCAGGAGAAAACAGAGGATGCTTTTGCTTTTACGGATAAATATAAGACGGGAATTGCGCTTGTGGATGATGAACACAGGAGATTGTTTGAAATCATAAAAGAAACGAATGATGTAATAGAAGCGGATTTGCTGCATGACAAATATGACAAAATTGTATATATTCTGAATGAATTGAAGGATTATACGGTAATGCACTTTACGGATGAAGAGCGTTATATGGAGAGCATCGGCTACGAAGGCATTGAAATGCAGCGCATTGCCCACAAGGCTTTTGTGGAAAGGCTGAATGAAATTAATCTGGAGGATGTGGATGATAACCAGAAAGAATATCTGGAGGATTTAATCAGTTTTCTCCTCGAATGGCTGACAAATCATATTTTGAAAATGGATAAAAAGATTCCTGTAAAATAGTACCGTATGCAGACAGCTGGGAATGCCTGATGTCAGATGCATTGGCCTGAATCGTAAAAATGAACAATAGAAAGCACGCTTTGCGAACTTTCTATTGTCATGAATAAAAAACGGACCGGATACTGGTTTTATTCAGAATCCGGTCCGGTTTTTGTTTTGTGACAGTAGAAAGTGGGTAAAACTTTCTGTCATGGGTTAGCTGGAAGTATTTGAATGATATAAATCTGTCAGGATTTCCACACATTTTTCAATACCAAGCACGCCGCTGTCTAAAGCAATGTGGTAATTGGCAACATCGCCCCATTCCATATCCGTATAGAAGTGGTAGTAGGTACTTCGGCGCTTATCCTTATCTTTAAGGCGCTTCATGGGAGATTCTTCGCTTTCACCGTATTTTTCCACGATGCGCTTTGCTCTTTTTTCCATATCGGCATGAATGAAGACTTTTAAGCATTCTGCCTTATCCCGTAAAATATAGTCTGCACAACGGCCTACAATGACGCAGGATTCTTTTTCGGCGAGTTCCAAAATAACCTTGCGCTGGATACTCCAAATGTAATCCTGATTAGACATGCCGCCGTGAAATCCGCGCTCTGAAAATGCATTGGCGAGCCATCCACCCCGCTCCGAATATTCACTTTTTTCTGCAATATACTCTTTAACAAATCCGCTTTCCTGCGCCACTTTATCAATCAGTTCATGGTCATAACAGGGAATGCCGAGCTTTGCAGCAAGTTCTTTTCCTATGGTTCTCCCGCCGCTTCCGAACTGACGGCTGATGGCAATGATTTTGTTGCTCATTTAGTTTACCTCCTTTTTTACAGGCTTTAATGTTTTATAAGTATAAATAATAACAATTAACGAAATGATAAAGGTCAGTGCATCTGATACGGGCATGGAGTACAGGACACCATCTAAGCCGAAGAAACGGGGCAGAATCAAAGCAAAGCCTACACCGAATACAACTTCTCTGACCATGGAAAGCATGGTGGATGTAACCGCTTTACCAAGGGATTGTAAGTAAATAAAGGTTGACTTATTTACAGTGGCAAGAGGCATCAGGCACAGATAGATGCGGAAGCTCTTTATTGCAAAGTCCGTATAATAAACGCTTTCATTTGCCGCACCGAAAATAGCAATCAGCTGTCCGGGCAGAAATTCAACGATGAGAAGCGCTGCAAACCCGACAACTGCCTCTGAAATGAGCAGCTTGGTAAATAAGGTTTTTGCTCTGTCCTGGCGGCCGGCGCCAATATTATAGCCTACAATAGGAATACAGCCTGCTGCCATACCTACGGCAATGGAGATTACTATCTGGAAGAATTTCATAACGATGCCGACCACGGCCATAGGAATCTGGGCATATTGTGTCTGACCGAAAATTTCGTCCAGGGCGCCGTATTTACGAATCATATTGTTAATAGCTGCCATGGCTGCTACCAGTGAAATCTGTGATAAGAAGCTGCAGATGCCAAGGGGCAGATATTTACCGGCAAGCTTGCCGTGAATGCGGAAACTGCTTTTATTCAGCTTAATTGCTTTCATATGGCAAAGATACCAAATGGACAAAAGAGCGGTAAGTACCTGGCCGAATACGGTTGCAACGGCAGCACCCATCATGCCCCATTTGAAGATGAAGATAAATACAGGGTCAAGAATAATGTTTACAACGGCGCCGCCCAGTGTTGAAATCATGGCAAATTTAGGGCTTCCGTCTGAACGGATAACAGGATTCATTGCCTGACCGAACATATAAAAAGGAATACCCATGGAAATATAAATAAAATATTCCCTGGAATGGCGGAAGGTTTCCTCATTCACCGTGCCGCCGAACATTGTTAAAATGGGATTCATAAAGATAAAGTAAACAGCAGTCAAAATCAGACTGGCAATAATGCACAGTATAACAGCGCTGCCTACGCTCTTATGTGCATTTTCTTTTTCGCCGGCGCCAAGGCAGATGCTGACAAAAGCACAGCAGCCGTCACCAATCATTACCGCAATGGCAAGAGCGATTACGGTAAGAGGGAAAACTACAGTATTTGCAGCATTTCCGTAGGAGCCTAGATAACTGGCGTTGGCAATGAAAATCTGGTCTACAATATTGTATAATGCTGCCACCAGAAGAGAAATAATGCAGGGTACCGCATATTTCCTCATAAGATTTCCGATACTTTCTGTTTCCAGAAATGTGTTAGATTTTTGTTCCATAAATGAAATAAACCTCCTTGCAAAAAAAATAAGCGTATAG
The DNA here is from genome assembly GCA_964507235.1 of uncultured Lachnospiraceae bacterium. GTDB lineage: Bacteria > Bacillota > Clostridia > Lachnospirales > Lachnospiraceae > Suilimivivens. Next base: position 4,665 of record CAZDPE010000091.1, on the reverse strand, counting down.
CCTTAAGAACTGGACTTACGCCTACGGCTACACGCTTTTACTTTACGTTTTTTCTGTTTTTCAGCTTACATATTATATTACATTCCATGTTTTTTTGCAAAAGTTTTTTTGTACAAAAATGTATTTTTAAGAGGTTGGTCATTTTGAATTATAAATATTCTGAAATCAGCAAAATGAATAAAAAATGCATAATATGGATGCGTAAAAATCACGAAAATTGTGCTATATGCACAAAAAAGACTTACAAAATCGAAAATTTAAATATAAAATAAAGATAAGAAATTGCTTTTGAAAGGAGCTATAATATGAAAAGAGTAAAAGCAGCCTGTATCCGTCAGATTCTCCACTTTATGTTAAAGGAGGACATGGGTCATGCCTATGCAGAAAAAATGGTTGATGAAGAAGTAATCAGATATAAGAAGCAGCTGGAAAGAAGCAGAACCCAGTATAGAATCGTATCTGAAGAAAAGCAGCCTGACGGCTCTGTGATTATTGAAATCATCAAGCAGTACAACACTTCGCCTGTAGGGGATTTCCTGAAGGAATAGGGATTGATTAAAAAAAATTCTCATGATACAGTATTAATAGTTAAAAATCAGTGTAAATAAATACCAGGAGGTATGATACATGTATCATGAGAATAAAATCTGGATTGGAAAATCCGGGGAAGAAAAAGTATATATTTATCCTAAAATGGCAAACCGGCACGGAATGATTGCGGGCGCGACGGGAACGGGTAAGACCATTACCTTAAAGGTACTGGCAGAATCCTTCAGCGACTGCGGCGTGCCGGTTTTTTTAGCGGATGTAAAAGGTGATCTGGCAGGTATGTGTAGACCGGGAACGGAAAGCGAAAGCCTGAAAAAGCGGATGGATGCCATGGGGCTTTCAGAAACGGGCTTTGATTTTCATTCGTATCCCGCCGCTTTCTGGGATGTATATGGTGAGAAAGGACTGCCCTTAAGAACCACAATTTCTGAGATGGGGCCTCTTCTTCTTGCCAGAATTATGGACTTAAATGAAACGCAGACAGACATTCTTACCATTGTATTTAAAATTGCGGATGATGAGGAATTGCTTTTGATTGATACCAAGGATTTACGGGCAATGCTCCAGTATGTAGGAGAAAATTCCAAGGAGCTTTCCCTTACTTATGGCAATATTTCCAAGCAGAGCCTTGGCGCAATTATAAGGGCCGTGGCGGCCCTGGAAGCGGAAGGGGGAGAATATTTCTTTGGGGAGCCTGCCCTTGATATCAAAGACTGGCTGTGTACTGACTGCAACGGAAAGGGTGCAATTCAGATTCTGGACTGCCAGAAGCTGATTAACAGCCCTACTATGTATGCAACCTTTATGCTGTGGATGATATCGGAATTGTTTGAAACATTGCCTGAGGCGGGGGATTTGGAAAAGCCCAAAATGGTATTTTTCTTTGATGAAGCCCATCTGCTGTTTAAATCTGCTTCAAAGGTACTGCTTGAAAAGATTGAACAGGTAGTGAAACTGATTCGCTCCAAGGGGGTTGGCATTTATTTTATTACCCAGAGTCCTGAGGATATTCCAAACGGTGTATTGGGGCAGCTTGGAAATAAGGTTCAGCATGCGCTTCATGCCTATACTCCTGCAGAGCAGAAGGGAGCCAGAGCAGCAGCTCAGTCTTTCAGGGAGAATCCCGAATTTGACACTTATCAAACATTGACGAATCTGGGAATCGGAGAAGCTTTGATTTCCGTGCTGGATGAGGATGGCGTGCCTACAGTTGTGAAAAAATGCAGTGTGCTTCCGCCTCAGAGCCAGATGGGGGCGCTGGATGATGAAATCAGAAGGAATCAGATAACAGGAAGTCTTTTATATACCAGATATTCGGAGATGATAGACAGGGATTCTGCCTATGAATTTCTAAAGCGGAAAGCGGTTGCTGATGAAGAAAAGGCGCAGCAGGAGGCTGAAGAAGCGGCGGCCGAGAAGCAGCGGCTTAAAGAAGAAGCGGCAGCCGAAAAACAGTGGGAGAAAGAGCAGGCAGCAGCCGAAAAACAGCGCCAGCGGGAGGAAGCGGCAGCTGAAAAGCAGCGGCTTAAAGAAGAAGAAGCGGCGAAAAAGGCAGAAGAGAAAAAAGCTGCGGCAAGAGAAAAGCAGGTAAAGTCAGCTGCAAAAAGCGTAGCGAACTCCGCAGCCGGAACCATAGGCAGAGAGCTTGGAAACAGTATCGGCAAGTCTGTGGGAGGCAGTTTTGGAAAGAAGCTTGGCGGAAATGTGGGGGCTTCTTTGGGAAGAGGAATTTTAAGTACGTTGTTTAAACTGTAACAGGTAATGATATAAAAGAGGAAAGGGTATTATTTAAAGCCGGTAATTTATCCTTAGGAATAAATGGTAAGGGAGTGCATCAGCGCTCCCTTACCATTTTGAGAAAATATTCATGGATACGTAAATCGTCTGAGAGTTCAGGATGAAAAGCGGTTACAAGCTGATTATCTTCTCTGGCGGCAACAATATGCCCATCCACTTCTGCAAGGATTTCAGCAGCCCCTGATACATTCAGAATATACGGAGCCCGGATAAAGATCATGGGAACATGGCCAATGCCCTTAAAATCTGCTTTTGTATAAAAGCTGCCAAGCTGCCTGCCATAAGCATTCCGTTTGACGCCGATATTCATAGTTGCCAGGTAAGGCAGACCCAAATCCACTGTTTTTGCAAGAAGAATCAAACCGGCGCAGGTTCCGAATACAGGAAGCCCATCTTGTATTTTTTGCTTTAAAGGCTCATAAAGTGCCAGCTCATGCAGCAGCTTTCCCATAACGGTGCTCTCACCGCCGGGAAGAATCAGACCGTCAAATTTCCGGTCAAGGTCTGAAAGCTGTCTGATTTCAAAATAGTCCGCATTCAGCTTTTTCAGAACCTGCTCATGTTCTAAAAAAGCCCCCTGCAGAGCAAGAACACCAATAGTCATATTGAATCCTCCGCTTTTATTTTCCTCTTTCTTCCATAATCAATGCAATTTCCTGTTCATTAATTCCTACCATGGCCTCGCCCAAATCTTCGGATAATTCCGCAATTAATTTTGCGTCTGTATAGTTGGTTACAGCCTTGACAATGGCGGCAGCGCGTTTGACAGGATTACCGGATTTAAAAATGCCGGAGCCCACAAAAACACCCTCTGCGCCAAGCTGCATCATCAGGGCGGCATCGGCAGGCGTGGCAACGCCGCCGGCTGCAAAATTCACAACAGGAAGTTTTCCATTTTCGTGTACATACTGAATCAAATCGTAAGGAACCTGCAGCTGCTTGGCTGCTTCATAAAGCTCGTCAGAGCGTAGGTTTTGAATACGGCGAATCTCTGCATTCATGGATCGCATATGACGGACGGCCTGAACCACATCACCGGTGCCGGGCTCTCCTTTGGTACGAATCATGGAGGCGCCTTCGGCAATTCTTCTTAAGGCTTCACCTAAATCTCTGGCACCGCATACAAAGGGTACCTTAAATTGTGCTTTATCAATATGGTATTTGTCATCGGCAGGAGAAAGCACTTCACTTTCGTCAATATAATCAATTTCTATTGCCTCCAGAATCTGAGCCTCCACGAAATGACCGATACGGCATTTTGCCATAACGGGTATGGAAACAGCGTTTTGGATTCCTTTTATCATTTTCGGGTCGCTCATACGGGAAACACCGCCGGCAGCTCTGATATCCGCCGGGATTCTCTCCAGGGTCATGACTGCACAGGCTCCTGCATCTTCTGCTATCCGTGCCTGTTCCGGGGTGGTGACATCCATGATTACGCCGCCTTTTAACATTTGTGCAAGCTGTTTATTTAGTTCGTATCTGTCATTCATTTCCTATATCTCCTATCAAGATTATTTTATATACATATGTATGTAGATTATTATATGCAAAAATGGCTTTATCAAAATAGCCAATTTAAATAAAAACAGCCATACCAGTTTGAAGGCAATATTTATAAAGTAGGTATTTTCTATTATTTACTTCTTTTAATCAGTATGGTATTATTTAGTAAAAATATATAACATATAGGAATAATATGAAATAAAAATAAGGAGAGCTGAAGAATGAGTGAGTTTATAAATACAGGAGAAAAATATGGATTTGCAACCCGTGCGGTACATGCCGGGAATGCTGAAAATGCCCTTGCAATAGCCAAATGGCTGGAAACACTGCCCTGTGTCAGCTTTGTGGCATATCCTGGCTTGAAAAGCAATAAAGGATATGGGGTGGCATGCAGACAAATGACCCGTGGTTTCGGCGGTGTATTATCATTTGGGCTGAAAGCCGACCACGACACGCACAACAAATTTGTCAGCTGTCTGAAGGTGATTACCTCAGCCGCTTCTCTGGGACATGATGAGAGCCTGATTGTATTTTTAGGGGAGGATGACGAAAGACAGTATCTGTATCCTGATGAATTTTCAAACGGCTTTTTCAGGCTTTCGGTAGGTATTGAGGATGTTGAGGATATTTTTTCCGATATTAAGCAGGCCCTTGAAAAAACAGGACTGGTATAGGAGGCGGACGCGTGCTATACTGAAAATCAGCGGCAGTCAGTTCCGAATATAATAAGGAACATTGTCTAATAGGCTCTCGGAATTTTGAGCCTGCCGACCAAGATCCACCGGTCGGATGAACCTTGATAAGTAGATATTA
>CAZDPE010000090.1:0-10391 GCA_964507235.1 uncultured Lachnospiraceae bacterium | reverse complement strand
ATGGTTTCCCGATTTGTGCCGTACTTATGCAGAGACACATAAAGATACGATTCAATTTGAATTTGTTGCGAGGTGAGTTTTCCTGCCCGGAATGCATGAACGTTATGGATTTGTTTATGAGATTCTGTCGCTTATGTATGTTTTCTATAATGTGAAATCTGTATGGCTGCTGCTTGCGCTGAATTTAATATCTGTTTTTACTTATGGACAGTATATTTGCAACTGGGAAATTAATTTAGTGCCTTATTCTGTAGTTAATGTCATAGTTTATGCGGGTTATTGCTATCTGATGGCGGAAAATGCATCATAAAAAAGCTGAAAACACCGTCCGTATTTGATATGATATAAATATCAATTGCGGACGGTGTTATTGTTCATGACAATAGAAAGTTCGCAAAGCGCACTTTCTATTGTTTATAACAGCAGATAAATTTATATTAGTTCAGCAATTCAGAACCTGTGGACCAGTTTTCGTCTGAAAGAGTTCCGATATTATCGCGGATAATGCAGTTTTCGTTATCTTCCTCAATAATAAGTTCCTTTAAGGCGCCTGTCATCAAAGTGTTGTCCTTGACAATACATTCATGGCAATTTCTGATGATGATACCATAATCAGGGGAGAGAACTCCACCGCCTCCGTCATTTTTTCCAACCCTCATGGTATTGCCCAGCATTGTTGTATCCGAGCAATTCTGTAGTTTGACATGACAGTTGTCAAATTCATCACTATGACAGACATCTGTGTAGGCGCCTGACCTTCTGAAAATATTTCCGGTTATGGTTACGAGGGAAACATTCTGGCTGCCTCCTAAGGATACTGCAGGACCGAAGCTGCGGTCAAAGAAATTGCCTGTGATATTATAGCTGTCGCCATAGGGAAAATGGAAACCGCCCAGATGGTTCCATTCCACTCTGTTGCCTGTGATTGTTATGGAAGCGGAAACCTCCCCGCCTCTGATGCCCCAGCCGGAATTCAGGGAGAACCAGTTATCGAGCACAAATCCGTCCCATCCTGAAATGAATAAGCCATTTCCGCCGTTATGATGTATCATGGAATGTCTGACAGAAAAGCACCAGGCGTGTTCAAGATGAATTCCGTCACCTGAAAAATTACCTATGCGGCATTCATCAATACGCGGGTTATCTTCTTCGCCGCCGCCATTGTATTCGTCCCAATATAATTTTATGCCATGAATGGGGTGTTCCTTTGAATCTCCCAATCCGCATCCATCCATGCAGATGCCCCTGATAGAGCAGCCAAATGCTCCTGAAATGTCAATCATACAATCCGCGTTGTCATCATTTAATAAAAGCACTGTGCCGCCGTCGCTTCTGTAAGAATAGGCGGAAGTCCCCTGAATAGAAATGCCGAGTCCCCTTGCCCGGAGTTGTCCGACTGCATATTTCCCCGGTGGAATTACTACCTTCCCCATACATTCGCCGGCCTTATTGAGAGCAAACTGAAATGCCTCCGTGCAATCGGTCTTACCGTCACCGACTGCACCGTAATCCAATACATTAAATATAGTTTCCATACGATACCTCCTTGTCATGCACATTTTTAGTAAATTTTTTGTATGAAACTATTGCCCTGATTTCAGGCTTTATTCCCGCGTGCAATGAGTCAAAGTCATGCTTGCATGACCTTGACGAATGCCGCGAGGGTCAATACCCCGCCCCTTGGGGCGCTTCAATTTCCATGCCCCGCTGCTTGCGGCGGGGTTATTGACTAGATAAATACTAATAAAAATATTGTTTACAGGCTATAAACATTATAGTAAGATATATGCATAAAATCGTCAAGTGGAGATTGCTTATGTTTATAAATTATGCAGATCCCTATCAAAAGCCCGGGGGAATCATGGATAAGACAATTCCAATCAGGATAATTGCTTCCGGCAATTATAATTTGTCAGGAAAGGCTGCACTTCCTGTTACAAGACCAAAGGGAAGAATTGACTATCTGATAATCTATATTGCTTCAGGGAAAGCACATTTTTTCTTCAGGAAAAACGAAAAGGAAACAATATCAGGTGCAGGTTCTTTTGTTCTTTACAGGCCAAGAGAATACCAGAAATATGCATTTTATGGCCAGGACAATGCCGATATCTATTGGATTCATTTCACCGGAGCGGCTGTAAAAGAGCTTTTGAAAAAAGCAAATATGACGAATGACAACCATATGTATTATGCCGGATTTCATGCTGAATATATCCGTATTTTCAAAAAAATCATATCAGAGCAGCAGGCGGGTAATCTGTATGCAGAGGAAATGGCCGCCTTGCAGTTTCACCAATTAATGATAGAAATCAGCAGAGCCAATGAAATGAATAAAAATCCGGGGAACGCAGTAATTCCTGTGGAAATTGAAAATCTTATTCAATACTTGAAAGAGCATTACAGAGATGAATTTGTGATGGAAAGGTATGCGAAAGAACATTTCCTAAGCCCCAGTTCGCTGCTGAGGGCGTTCAGGAAATATACAGGGAATACGCCGTATCAATTTCTGATAGACATCCGCCTTAATCAGGCGATGAATCTGCTGAAAACGACAGACTGTGCAATCGGAGAAATCAGTGAAATGATAGGATATGATAATTCTTTATATTTCAGCAGATTGTTTTCAAAGCATGCAGGAGTATCTCCCAGAGAATACCGGAAGGAAAACCGCAGATTATAAATGAGAAATTGAACTGATGAAGCAATATATAGTATAAAAATTAAAAATTTTGACAAGCTAAAGGAAAGTAATTGGATATATTAGGAGGCTTTATGACAGAAGTATTATATATTATTGCTCTTTCCTCAGGCTCTATTATTGCAATTTTTATTTTGACAAAATTAATGGGATACCGCCAGATGTCCCAGATGAGCATGTTTGACTATATTATAGGAATCACGATTGGTTCGATTGCCGCAGAAATGGCTACTTCCCTGGAAAGCAGTTTTATACAGCCCCTGACGGCAATGATTATCTATGCCCTGGCAGCATTGCTTTTATCCAGGTTATCCATGAAATCTATTAAGGCGAGGAAAGTAATAGAGGGAAAGCCGCTTGTGCTTTTAAAAGACGGGGAATTGTACCGTGAAAACTTAAGGAAAGCCAAAATTGATGTGACTGAATTTCTGGAGCAATGCAGGGTAAGCGGTTATTTTGATATATCAAAGCTTGAAGCTGCAATCCTGGAAGGAAACGGAAAAATCAGCTTTCTGCCTAAAGCATCTGACCGTCCGGTGACCCCCTCCGATATGCAGCTGTCGCCGAAACAGGATTATCTGGTGGCGAATGTCATTCTGGACGGTAAGGTGATGTGGAAGAACCTGGAACATACCGGAAATGACGAAAAATGGCTGCAGAATCAGATTAAGGGTCAGGGGGCAAAGAAAATAGAGGATGTGCTTCTGGCAACCTGCGATGCCTTTAATCAGGTGACGGTTTATCTTAAGGAAAATAAAAAAGAAGCGAAGGATGTGCTGATGTAAAGGTGACATCCGGATCATATATTATAAAGAGGAAGAGGTCCGGACAGAAGTTCTCTGGCTACATAGAGGCTCATGTCCGGTCTTGCTGCCAGTGTCCATTTTATCAGGCTGATATGCATACGCTCGATTTCCAGACAGGTAATGCAGCAGGGATGAACACAGCTTCCGCTGTTGCAATAACAGGAATCCGTGGCTGAAAGTGTGGGACGGTGTGTATGGCCTGTGATCAAAGTGCGGTTTTCCTGCTCCGCCCAATGGTGAAGTCTTTTTTCGATTTTTTCTTTTCTGGTATAATTTTTGGCGGCGCTGGTGGGGTCCAGCACTCCGTAGCGCTCTAAAGGCTTCCAGAAATACCGGACAAGAAACCGGGAAAAACGCCAAAGAGTGGAATTAAATAAATCAGCCTGGTGCCCATGGGTCAGATAAATGTCTTTGGAATCCGGGAAAGCGGTATTCTCGAGAATAATTCCGGAATGAAATTTGATATCGGGAAAAAGAGGCTGATTTTCCAGGTGCGGATTATTTCCGCAGCAGCAGGGATAAGTACTGCAGCTTCTGGCTGCGCGTCTGCCGTCCTTTTTTACCATGTCGTGATTGCCGTAAAGCATATGGAGCCGCCCCTGTTTATGGAAACATGACAAAAGCCAGAATACGTCACTGTGTGTTTCAATAATCTGCTTCATGCTGCGGTTTTCCCACAGCTCGTCGCCGTCACCAAGTTCTATATAGGTATATCCTGCTTTATAGTAATGCTGAAGGGCGGCAAAATACAGATTCTGATTTTTCAGGAAATTGTCATTTGAGGTCCCGGTACCCCGGTGACAGTCACTGATTAATACATATTTTGTCCGATTGTTCAGGGGGAGCCTGAGCGCTCCCTCGAAGGATTTGTTTAGTCGGGAATAGTAACTCATGTTAACTCCTGCCTGGTTTAAATTTTTTATATTTTCTGATACGAAGCATTTTGCGGAAGGCAAAAGGCAGATAGTAATACAAATACAGAATTCTGTCTATAGACAGGCAGAACGGTCTGGTAACGAACAGATACACTTTGCACCAGAAATGGTTGACTTTCTGAGTGATTTGAATTCTCAGCCTGTGGAATATACCGTATTTCAGGCTTGAAGCTGTAAAAGTGAAGGTGACGGTACCGTGACAGAGGCAGATATCGCTGCGGCTGTATCCTGCCTGGATGAGTCCGCCTGCAAAAGCGCCTGCCATTTCTGCAGAAGGAAAAGTAATGGAGGTGCGCAGGGTTAATTCAGAAGGATTTGAAAAGCATCCCATGTTAAAAGCAGTAAGCCACCAGTGCTTTGCATAAAGATGCGCGATATTGGTATTTCCCTTAAACAGAGTAAAAGAAAGCTTAGGCATATCTTCATTGTTTACACACTGAAAAAGAGTGTGCTTTAATTCATTGTCATCCAATATGCGGTCCGCATAATAAACTCCGATTTCACAGCCTGTATTAATACCGTATTGACCTTTCCAAAATTCGATAAGCCATGTTCTTCCGCGGTAATTAAAATAAACAGGCAGACAATCAAAAATCATATTAAAATGGGAAGCGGCCCTGTCGTAGAGCGCACAATATCCGAAATCCCTCTGCCAAGCATCCCCGCGGGATGTAAAAGTATCCTGTGAAAGTACATAGGAATAACCAAAGGGCTGGATTAAATCATTTAAAATGCTGCATTTTTCATCCATGCATAAGGAACAGACTTTTTTGATGATTTTTTTTCTGCGCCAGTGATTGATGCAGAAGAAGAACAAAAGAATCAAAAAAAGGATACTGAAAAATAAATACATATGCAGATTCCTTTAAAACTGGTTTGTTATATCCTATGAATTTTGTCGAAAAATGTGATAACCGGGATCAGGAGGATATAAAAGGCTGCAGATATTTATAATATGGTGAAACAGAAATCTATGTCAGTACGTCTAATTATCAGAACTCGGCGCTGAGGTTCTTACTTATGAAAGGAAGTCTGTTTGATATGAATAACTTGATTAAAGAAGCAAAAGCGAAAAATCCGGATGCTTTTACGGAATTAATACAGCAGCATATGCAGTCTATGTATAAGGTCGGAAGAGCAATCCTGTATTCCGATGAGGATGTGGCAGATGCCATACAGGAAACAATTCTGACCTGCTGGGAAAAGCTGTATCAGTTAAATGAGGAAAGATATTTTAAAACCTGGCTGATTAGAATTCTGGTGAATAAATGCAATGATTTGATTCGGAAAAAGGAATTGCTGCAGGATACAGATGAATTTGGTGAAGAGGGAAGCTGCGACAGGGAATATGAAAACATTGAATGGAAAGAGGTTTTGCAGAGCCTTGAGGAAAAATACCGCCTGATATTGATGCTTTATTATGTAGAGAGCTTTAATACCAGGGAAATCAGCGGGATTCTCAACATACCGGAGGCAACAGTCAGGACACGGCTGGTCAGAGGCAGGCAGAAATTGTCGGAAAGCTATTTGGATAAAGCAGAAGGGAGCGTTTAAAATATGAAGCGGGATAAAATTCAAACTTTAAGAGAAGATGTAGTGATTCCTGATGTTGTGCTGAAAAAAGCAAAGGATGCTTTTGATTTAATCCGGGCAGAAGAAAAACAGAATACAGTAAAAAAAGATATAAATACAGACGGAAAAAGACGGAGAGATAAAATGCATATAAAAAGAATCGTTATCCTGGTGGCGGCAGCAGTTTTTGTATTCGGTACAGTGGGGTTTGCCTATTACGTGAAATGGGCAAGGGGATTTGAAAATGAATTACATGTAACAGAGGAAGTAAAAACCCAGGCGGCTGAAACCAAACTGGCGGATTTTCCGGAGCAGTCAGTTACCTGTGGGAATGTTACGGTTACGGCGAAGCAGAGTATTGTGGATAATTATTACGCTTACTTATCCTTTGAGGTAAAAGGGTATGAGCTGCCGGACGGAGCAGAACCCGGTTTTGGCAGCGTGGACGCTATAGTCGGCGGAGAATCCGTTACATTTAGCGCATGCTTTTATGACGGCATTGTAACAGGGGAGGATGGAAAGCCTTTGTATGAGGACGGAACCCCGCTGCAAAGTGATGAAGATGTAAATTTAACAAGGGGATACAAAGCTGAAGACGGAACCTTGGAATATCATATTAATCTTGCTTCTAATGATGAGGAAGGTTATTTCCTGAATAAGCCCATACATGTAGAGCTTAAAAATCTCGGAATTTATCCGGGAAAAGCAGAGCCTGTGGAAACTGCGGTAGAAGGGGAATGGGTGTTTGACTGGATTCTGCAGGGAAGCGATGAAATTTACAAAGCGGGCTGCAATGAAACGCTTGGAGATACAGGTGTAACTGTTACAGGTGCGGAAATATCCCCTATTTCCATTAAAGCAATTTATGATGCTCCCAGACAAATCATAACGGAGCCGGCAGTTAATGAAACTACGGGAGAAGCTTTTACCTACGAAACTTATGCTGAACCTCCTGCTCTTGTTGGAGTAAAAATGAAAGACGGCACTTTATATCCTTATCTTTATATGGGGCCCGGCTTATCAGGATATACAGACGAAAACAGCAGCCGGTATGTGGAAATGTTTGCCGTTGACAGAATTCTGGATGTGAATCAGGTGGAAGCGCTGCTTTTCCGTAAGGACGGCGGAGCTTATGAAAACGGAGCCGATATGGAAGATAATTTCTATGTGGTGGACATCAGATAGAAAAATTTAGGATTGTTAAATTCATCAGGCAATATTGGGGCGCAACATTGAAGAGTCCGGTTTCAGCCAGTCAGATGTAGAGTTTGATTATGAAAGCGCAAAGTTGTTCAATAAGGGAAATGATTTGCGTATCAGCAGAATACCACCCACAGAACCAATGGAATAAAAACCGGAACAACCCACGAAATACTTGTTTATCAGTTAAACAATAAGAAAATTGCTCATATTTCCGTTCCCAGGGAGGATTTGGGTACGGAAGTGCTTCAATACATAAATCAGGTAATTCCCAAGGCAGTTGTCGGTTATTCTGCAAGCTCGTTATGTTTGGGAACAATCAAAATCCCATGTGCAGATTGCAAACCTGTACATGGGATTTTTTTGCAATACAGAAAGCGTACTTGTTTTGTTTATCTTTTTATATCATAGTTCATATTCATCAGGTCGCGGATGCTCTTTGCATCATCAGTAATATTTGCATCTCCATGAATAGTATGCTTGATTACGCTGCTTGCAACTGCAAAGTTAATCATGTCCATAGCCCGGTAGCCGTGCATCATGGCGTAAATAAGACCGCTGGCAAAAGCATCGCCGCCTCCTACCCGATCAAGGATATTAAAGGTAAAAAGCTTGCTTTCAAAGGTATGCCCTTCATACCACATGAAAGCCTTCAGACTGTTTTCACTTCCGCTGTGAGCATAGCGCACATGACGGGCAATACACTTTAAATTGGGATAACGTTCTACGAAAGCCTGGAAGATTTCATCCTGCTGCTCATAGGTAGGCTGAAGGGGAACACCATCCTTATAATCGCCTTTGCTGTGATTATTTTCATCCTTCCAAAGATGGTAAGGTTCAATGCCGAAAAGAACGTCTATGTAAGGAAGACATTCTGTACAGAAATCCCGTGCCTCTTCCCATGTCCAAAGCGCACTTCGGAAATTGCCGTCAAAACTGACAGTCATTCCCTTTTCCCTGGCAGTTTTCAGGCTGTTCATAATTAATTGTCTGCAGTTTTCACCAAGGGCGGGCGTAATACCGCTCAGATGCAGCCAGTCAAAGCCTTCAAGCAAAGCATTTAAATCCACATTGCCAAAATCATATTCCGTAATGGCGCTGTGTTTGCGGTCATAGGTTACTTTACTTGCACGTATGCCATATCCGGTTTCCAAATAGTAGGTACCAAGGCGGTGAGTGGGAGTTTCTTCAGGAGTGCTCAGTATCATGGGCGTGCAATGCACATCATTGCTCCGAAGCATGCGCACAGCGCTTTTGCCCAGGCTGTTATTGGGAACTACGCTGAAAAAGGTGCTGTCAATTCCAAGATTGGCAAGAGCAAGCGCAATATTTGCTTCGCTGCCGCCGTAGCTGGCTTCAAAATTGCTTGCCATACGGATTTTTTCGTAGTTTGGCGGTGTAAGACGAAGCATGATTTCTCCGATAGTGAAAAACTTCTGGGGGCTCTTGTTGTTTTGTAATAAGGGATTAAAATGTTCCATAGACGACTCCTTATTTGTCAGAATATTTTGTATTTGTATTAATTATTGGTTGATAATTCAATTATAACAAAGTTATTTGGGAAAATAAAGAAATAAAGAAATAATATTATTTTTTGTCTGTATCGGTAATATGTTTTGTGATAAAATATAGATAATCAGTATTGGAAAAGGAAAAGAGGAAAGGGAATATGAAAATGAATAAGAAACTGTCAGCAGGGGAAAAAATTTCTTACGGATTGGGGGCTGTGGGGAAAGACATGGTCTACATGCTCTCTGCCAGCTACATTCTTTATTATTATCAGGATATTTCAGGCGTCAGCGCCATTGCCATGGGGATTATTTTAATGGCCGCCAGAGTATTCGATGCCTTTAATGATCCGGTCATGGGTGTGATTGTGGCCAAAACAAGAACCAGATGGGGGAAATTCCGTCCGTGGCTTTTCATCGGAACGATATTAAACGCTGTTATCCTGTATTTTATGTTTGCAGCGCCTCCGGCTCTTGACGGGAGCGGCCTTGTTGCTTATGCGGCAGCGGCATATATTCTGTGGGGCGTTACTTATACCATGATGGATATTCCCTTTTGGTCCATGATACCTGCCTTTACAGAGGGAGGTAAGGAAAGGGAGAATCTGTCTACTCTTGCCCGCTCCTGTGCAGGCGTAGGTTCTGCTCTCATTACGATTATCACCATGCCCTGTGTTTATGCGATGGGACAAGGGAATGAAAAAGCGGGTTTTCGGTGGTTTGCCCTGCTTGTGTCGGTTTTGTTTGTCATATTTATCGTCATTACCTGCATTTCCATCCGGGAAAAATCCACGGTCGATGTGGATTCCCCGTCTGTAGGCCAGATGTTTAAGGCCCTTTTGCAAAATGACCAGGCAATGACGGTGGTTTTTACAATTGTACTTGTGAACTGTTCTGTTTATATTACATCTAATCTTGTTATTTATTTCTTTAAATATGACTTTGGCGGTGATACATGGTATAACAGTTATACATTGTTTAATACCTTTGGCGGTGCCGTACAGATTTTGTCAATGATGATTTTCTTTCCGGCGCTTAGAAAATTTATCACTGCCATCCGGGTTTTTTATGTAAGCTTTGTAATGGCAGTGGCAGGATATGTGATTTTACTGATATTGGCCTTTACCAATATGTCCAACATACTGCTTTTGTTTATACCGGGATTTTTTATCTTTGCGGCAAACGGTATGCTGACGGTGCTGACCACAGTATTTCTGGCCAATACCGTGGACTACGGGGAACTGAAAAATAACAGAAGGGATGAAAGCGTTATCTTTTCCATGCAGACCTTTGTAGTAAAGCTCGCTTCCGGCGTGGCTGCGCTGATTGCATCGGTCTGTCTGACCTTAAGCAATCTGAACGGGGATACGTCAGATACGGCAGCAGCACAAGCAGCGGTTTCTTCGGTTGTGGGACTTCGGCTGACTATGACGGTGATACCCATAATCGGCCTGCTGCTGGCAGTTTTTCTGTTCCATAAAAAATACATTCTGACAGAGGATAAACTAAAAGAAATTACAGAAAAACTGAAAAGTAATATGACCGGGGAATAAGTCATTGCGAAACAGGCAGAGCTGCCTTGCAGCAAAGGAGAAGGACAGTGTGAAAAATAAGCCCGATAGCTTATTTTTCACACAGCTATTTGTGCCGGAGCGTCACAAATAGCTCTGAT
>CAZDPE010000089.1:0-10544 GCA_964507235.1 uncultured Lachnospiraceae bacterium | reverse complement strand
TGAAAAATCTTTCAAAATTTCGTCATGTTTTTTGAGGGGTGTCTGAACTGTTACATCCGGTCATGAACGAAGGTCTTTAATCATTTGAACCAAACCTTCCATCATATTCCGGTAACCCGGTATTCTTTTGGATAATACATTATCCTCCGTATATACATAGGGCACTCTGCCGGGAAAATATAAATACATCCTGACAGCATAAAACACAAGCATACTGATTACCAGCGCAGTAAAAAGCACCTTAAACCCTTTTATTTTCGTCCCTCTGATATAACGGAAGTAACCGCAGTAAGCCAGAAACAGCACTATCACAAAAGCCATTGGATTGATATAAGCAGCTCTTTTAAACTGCCCCAGAGCCATATATAAAAAGGCTCTGGTAAGACCGCAGCCTGCACAGGGAAACCCCGTCAGACTTATCATTGGACAAAATGCGTTCCCCGTAAAATGCACAAGCAGATAATACACCAGAAAAATAACCGCCGCCGGGCTATACTCTTTTATATCCTTACAAATCCGCTTAGCGCTTTCTCTTATCTTTTCCATTTTCAAATTTCTTTAATATCCTGTCTATATCTTCTATTCTTCCGATAACCATCAAATGTTCCTTTTCGTCAAACTCATGGTCCGCCATGGGCATCAGAGTGGTATTTCCGTCTCTTTTATATCCCAGAATGCTGACCCTGTATCTGGCCCGGAAATTCACTTCTTTAATACTCTTTCCTACCCATTCCTCTGCTACCGGAATTTCAAAAATGGAGTACTCGTCATTAAATTCAATATAATCAAAAATGTGGTTCGCACTGTAACGGACTGCAATTTTTTCCGCAATATCCCTGTCGGGATAAACCACCTCATCCGCTCCGTTGCGAAGCAGGAATTTGGCCTGTATATCCCTGGTGGCTTTGCTGACCACATATTTAGCGCCGTTTTCCTTCAGCAGGGAAGTAATTTCAAGACTGCTCTGGAAATTAGTTCCGATACACACAAAACAAATGTCAAAATTGGCAGCGCCGATACTGCGCAGCACCTCCACATTAGTGCAATCTCCTATCCGCGCATTCGTAACAATGGGCATCATGGCTTCCACATTATCTTCCTTAATATCAATTACCATAACCTCGTTTTTGCGCTCCACCATCTGCCTGCATAAATGCTGCCCAAACCTTCCGAGTCCTATAATCAAAACAGATTTCATTTTCTATCCTTCCTTTCATCAGCCAATCATGATTTTTTCTGCCGGAAGCTGTACCGGTGCAACCTTCCTGCGCTCCGTAAAGGAAAGCGCAAAGGACATACTGCCGATTCGTCCGCAATACATAAGTAAAATAACAATAATTCTGGAAGCGGTGGTAAGCTCCCTGGTAATCCCTGTTGACATGCCCACCGTTCCGATTGCGGAAAAAACCTCAAACAGCACATCCTCCACAGGAAGGTTCGGCTGCAGAAAACAGATAATAACCGAAGCCGTTACCGACATCAAAGCACTGATAACCACCACATTGCTGGCCTTGCGAATCACGTCGTCATCCATTCTTCTGTGAAAAATATTGACACCCTTGCTTGCCCGCAGATTTGACCAGACATAAATCAACAGCACCATGATGGTTACTGTCTTAACGCCTCCTGCCGTCGAGCCGGGGCTTCCTCCGATAAACATCAGCACCATGGTAAACAGTTTGGATGCACCCGTAAGAGCCCCTGTATCTATTGTATTAAAGCCTGCCGTTCTTGCCGTCACAGAGCTGAAGGCAGATGCAAGAAACCGGTCTTTGACATTCATATCCGCAAGCATATTATTCCCTTCAAATATCCAATAGATAAGAGTTCCTCCGATTAACAGAACAGCGGTCATAAATAATGTCATTTTGGTATGAAGCATATACTTTTCAATATGAAATTTCTTTCTTTTTATATCATCCCATACAAAGAATCCGATGCCTCCCACAATAATCAAAGCCATCAGCACCATGTTAATCAGTATATCATCATAAAAGCCCACAAAAGAGGAATACTTACCTGTATATCCGCCCATCAGGTCAATACCTGCATTGCAAAATGCGGAAACGGAATGAAAAAGCCCGTAAAAAATTCCTTTTCCCACACCGAATATCGGAACAAACCGTATTGCCAGAAGCGCTGCCCCAAGCAGCTCGATCAAAGCAGTTCCCCTAAGCACCATGCGCACCAGTCTGACAATGCCTCCCATCTGAAGCCCGTTCATGCTTTCCTGTAAAAGACCTCTTGTTCTTAAGGTTATTTTCTTCTTTAAAAACATGGCAAAAAGCATTCCCATCGTCATAAAGCCCAGTCCGCCGATTTGAATCATCCCCAGAATTATCATATGCCCCAAAGTCGTCCAGTGAGTTCCTGTATCCACTACCACCAGCCCTGTTACACAGGTAGCCGTGGTGGCGGTAAAAAGTGCTGTCAGGAAATCGGTCTTTTCTCCCACTCCTGTGGCTGCAGGCAGCAGGAGCAGTAAAGTACCTGCGGCAATCACCAGCAGATAACCCAATGCAATAATTCTTACATAGGTCAGCTTATTTTGCATTTTTTTTAAGAGATTCATTTTCCCATCCTTTCTTTTCAACCATTTTATACCAAAACACCGCTAAAATCCACCTGTCATATTCTAAATTGATAAATCTGCTATAGAATTTTTCCCAAAATAGTGTATAATAACGGTAAATGTGCAGGAATTAAATCCTGCCGGAAACATACTAAAAAGGAGCATTAATATTATGTCTAAAATTATTTTAACCGGCGACAGGCCCACCGGACGGCTTCATGTAGGACATTATGTAGGTTCTCTGAGAAGAAGGGTGGAGCTTCAGAATTCCGGTGAATTTGATAAAATCTTTATTATGATTGCCGATGCCCAGGCTCTTACCGACAATGCGGAAAATCCGGAAAAGGTTCGTCAGAACATTGTAGAAGTTGCTCTTGACTATTTATCCTGCGGACTTGATCCTGAAAAATCCACACTGCTTATTCAGTCACAGATTCCCGAGCTTTGTGAATTATCTTTTTATTATATGAATCTGGTTACAGTTTCCCGTCTTCAGAGAAATCCTACCGTAAAATCCGAAATTCAAATGCGCAATTTTGAAGCCAGCATTCCTGTGGGATTCTTTACTTATCCTATCAGCCAGGCTGCTGATATTACTGCTTTTAAGGCAACTACGGTTCCGGTAGGCGAAGACCAGCTTCCCATGATAGAGCAGACCAAGGAAATTGTCCGCAAGTTTAATTCCGTTTACGGTGATACCTTAGTGGAGCCTGAAGTTCTGCTGCCGGACAATCAGGCGTGCTTACGTCTTCCCGGCATTGACGGCAAGGCCAAAATGAGCAAATCCTTAAATAACTGTATTTATTTATCCGATACAGAAGAGGATGTCCGCAAAAAAGTCATGTCCATGTTTACTGACCCTGACCACTTGCAGGTTTCCGACCCCGGCCGTGTAGAAGGCAATCCCGTATTTATTTACCTGGATGCATTCTGCAGGGACGAGCTGTTTGCTGAATATCTGCCTGATTATGCAAATCTGGAAGAAATGAAAGCCCATTATACCAGAGGCGGACTTGGCGATGTAAAGGCAAAAAAATTCCTGAACAATGTACTGCAGGAGGCGCTTGCACCCATCCGTGCCAGAAGAAAAGAATGGGAAAAGAACATTCCTGCTGTTTATGATATCCTGCAAAAAGGAAGCATTGCTGCCCGTGAAGTGGCTGCAGAAACTTTGGATGATGTAAAAAAATCCATGAAAATCAACTATTTTGATGACCGTGCGCTGATTACGGAGCAGGCGGAAAAATACAGCAATAATTTATGATATCAAAGCTTTGCCTTGACATTTTGAAGTAATACCGTTATTAGGTAAATGAATAATTCATTCATAAGGAAGAGATGATATACTTGAACCAGCGAATCAAAGATATCGCGGATGCCTCTGCGCGGCTGTTTCTCCAACAGGGGTATGCCAGAACACAAATCAGCCATATTGCCAAAGCGGTTGGCGTATCAGTGGGACCATTTATCTTGACTTTACCGGGAAGAAAGAAATCCTGCATTTTATCCTGAAGTGCACCGCAGACCCCTCTTTTTGTGAGCGCGAGTTTAAACGCCCCATTACGGACGATTTATTCGCCGGATTGGAAAATGAAATTATCGCCCTCTTTGAAAAATCGGGAAATGACTTTGCAGCCCATCTTCAGGAAGACATAGCCGGTTATAGCTTTGAAGCGCTCATTAGTGATGCTTTTGATATGCTTTCCCACTATGCGGTGGGCTGTCTGTTTATTGAGAAAAACCAGTTTGACTTTCAGGTTCTGGCCCGCCCTTACATAGCATACCGTAAACAATTTCTGGATACTATGATACGCTATATCAGTGCATTTATTGAGCAGGGAACAGTCCGTCCGCTGGAGCATCTTGAATTGTCCACAACACTGATAATCGAAATCCTGGCCTGGTGGGCAATGGATATTCGCTATACTTCCTTTGAAACTAAAAATCTTTCTATGGATTTGGCGAAACAGGTTTGCATGGACAATATTGTGGCTGCATACAAACGATAAAACCGGCCGCTCCGGCTCAAAGCTGCAAAAGCGCAGAATATCTATCTGTCCACCACCAACGGAATTTTAGATGCCGGTTACTTAAATGCAGATATGATAAAAATTACTTCCACCAGCGGCAGCTTTTCCTGCGAAAGTCTGGATGGTCATGTGACCTATACCACAACAAGCGGCAATGCCGATATTAAGTCTGACATTGGCTCGGGGACTACAAAAACAATAATTCCGGAAGTCTGAATGTAGTTTATTCCGAGGTAACTGGGGATCTTTCATTCTTTAACAAAAATGAAAGTATATGCCTTACACTTCCTGATAACCTGGAATTTAAATTTGAAGCAACAACCAAAAACGGTTCTATCTCGACTTCATTCCAGTAATATCTTTCTATCAACGGAAAACCGACAGGCGGTACAATCGGCGAACATCCGACTGTGACTGTAAAAGCAGAAACAAATAAATGGAAATATTGAGGTAACACAATGATGCAGCATGTTCTTCCCGGAAGCTTGCTTAACAGCCTGGCTGCGGACGCTTACTTTCCGTTCTTTTCTCTTCTCAAATACCACATACTGACTGCAAAAATCAGACCATATACAACATAATATTGCAGCCAGGAAATTAATGTACTTTCCGGTATTGCCTCATCAACATAGTATTCATAATAAAGAGTAATTTTGTCCCCGTCATGAATAAGTGAGTAGCCATTCAGATTATAAGTATGAAGCTCCTTGTTATCATCATAATACTCTGCATAAACTCTCCCTTCCTCTTCATGATACTCCGCAGCAATACTGTGCCCCCAGTTTTTCAGCCTTATTTCATCCACATGCCCCATAACAGTCCCCATCAACAGCAAAAAAGAAATAATCGCGGCTATCAGGCTGACCGTCTTTAAATATTGTTTCCCCCCTGTTTTACCTGTTAATTTTTCTTTCTTCTCTCTCATACAGCATTATCTCCTTGGTTAAATCCCCGGCTTTAAGCCTGTTACCATTCTAGCACATCCTGTCTGCCTGTGCCATTTTTTCTTAGGTTTATTTCATCAGCCGTATCACAAATAAAGTGCTGACCCCCGGATTGACAGGTTTTTCAAGAAATAGTGTGCCTCCGTGGAGCTCTACAATCTTTTTTGCGACTGCAAGGCCAAGCCCCGACCCCTGCCTGTTATTTCTGGAATCATCCCCCTACGGTAAACAGCTCAAAAAGGTTGCTTTTTATTTCATCGGCTATACCGATTCCGTTGTCCGCAATTTCAATACGGATGCTCTTTTCCGTCTGCTGAAGGGTAATGTAAACTGTCGTTCCTTCGGGATTATGCTTTAATGCATTTGAGAATATATTATCAAAGGCTCTCCTCAGCTGTACGCCGTCGAAGCAGTACTCCACTTCCTCTTCAGGTATTTCCACTTCCAATTCAAAACCCATTAAGTCTATTTCATCATATTTATTAGCAAGATACTCCCTAATAAACTCTGCCAAATCCTGCTTTTCCTTCACCAGCCTGAATTCCGGATGCTCCAGCTTGCTGTAATCATAAAAGTTGTTAATCATTTCGGTAAGGCTTTCCGTTTTTAAGAAAATAGTATTTAAATACTGTTTTTCTGTTTCGGAATCAGTAAGTCCGTCTGAAACGGCCTTTGCATATCCTCTGATTACGGTAATGGGCATTTTTAAGTCGTGGGAAATATCCGCCAGCATTCTCTGCTTTTCTACAATCAGGCGTTCCTTTGAAGATTCACTTTCCTTCAAAAGCCTTGACATTTTATTAAAGCTGTCAAAAATAGCCTCAAATTCCTTCGGCCCCTTATAGCTGAGTTCGGTATCTCTGTCACCGCTTGCAAAAGAAAGAATACCTTCATTCAACATATCCAGCGGTTCCTTAACCTTGCGCCTCATCCAGATAGTAAAAACCAGCAGAATTATGACATAAGAAAATACATACACGGGAGTCAATAACCCCGCCGCAAGCAGCGGGGCATGGAAATTGAAGCGCCCCAAGGGGCGGGGTATTGACCCTCGCGGCATTCGTCAAGGTCATGCAAGCATGACTTTGACTCATTGCACGCGGGAATAAAGATTTTCCACAAAAAATCCAGTTTCTTGTATCTTTGCCTGTCCATCTTTTTCACATGCATAAGAAGTACTCTTCTTTCACCAGACTGTTCTTCAAATTCATATTTATAAACAAAATATTTCGCATCAGAATTAAGCGTCAGTAAATTCAGTTCCCTGTGGGTAAACTGCTGTATATCCAATGATAAATTACTCTGAATCACCTTCAGCTTCTCATCAAGAACCATATAAAAAATATCTTCTTTGTATCCGGTATCCCATTCATAGCTTTTCTTCGTTACCAATGTCTGTTCTTTTCCATCCTCTGCAGAATACACGGTGCAGTATAAATATCATGGGAATTATATTCGGGGATACATTCTATTTCCCGCTTCGTATAGCTTTCATTTCTACCTGAATAATCCGAATAAATCAATAACCCGCTTTCATCCAGAACTTCAAAATAGCCCGTCGAGCCCAAAAGCTCTTTTAAATCAAGCTCTTCATATTCTCCTGCCTTCAGCAGTTCCTGCCCTCCCAATGGCTTATGCACTCTGGGCGACTGAATAATACTTTCTTCCACCAGTAATTCAAAAAAGTAAATGCCCAGCATAAGGAGAACCATGACCAATGTGTAGATAATATAGTTTTTAATCAGAAGTATATATAAGCTTCTGTCCTTTGATTTATAATTTTTCAATTTTATATCCTATACCTCTGATATTTTTAATATACTTGGGTTCCCTGGAATTCTCTTCAATTTTATCCCGAAGATTTGAAATATGAACCATCAGAGTATTGTCGTCATTTACATAACATTCTCCGTTTACAGCCTGGTAAATCTGCATTTTCGTAAACACCTTACCGGGGGATTTCATGAATAATGCCAACATTTTATATTCCGTAGGGGTAATCGTAATCACTTCTCCCGCCTTCGTCAGCGTGACTGCTTCTTCATCCAGAAGCAAATCCCCAACCCTCCATATATGGGTTTCTTTCTCTTTTTCCGCACCGGCCTGACTCCCAAGGCTGTAATATCTCCTGATATTGGACTTGATTCTGGCAATCAATTCAAGAGGATTAAATGGCTTGGTCAGATAATCATCCGCTCCCAGATCAAGCCCCAGAATCTTATCACTGTCCTGGTTTTTCGCAGAAAGGATTACAATCGGAATATTGCTGTTTTCCCGGATTTTCTTAATTAAATCAAATCCGTTCATTTTAGGAAGCATAATATCCACTACCGCCAGATCAATTTTCTGTTTCAATGCTTCATCATAAGCCAGAAGGCCATCCCGGGCAAGAACTGCCTCATATCCTTCATTTACCAGGTACAGCTTGATAAATTCTGCAATATCTTTATCGTCTTCCGCCACCAGTATTCTGTATTTCATGCTTTTCCAGTTCCTTCCTGATTTTTTAATCTTTTTTTACTTCTTTTATCTCTTCATTTTATCATAGGATAACTTTCCGGTAAACCTATGTTACATTTTTCCGCACGAAAAACCCCATATACATTAGACGGATATATGGGGTAAAAAGTTTCATCTTTTATATCATTTCATTTTTTATATCGTTTCATCTACTGCAGCGCCCTTAATATCTTCTTCCAGAAGCTTCATCCTGCTGGCCAAATCCTTTATTTCCTGCTGGACCTCCGACTGCACATCCTCCAGCTGCACCATTTCCTCCGTGGCTTCGAGAATATCCTCAGTAAGCTCTTCCCGTTCTTCCTTCTTTTCTTTAAGCTTCTCCAGCTTTTCTTCCTGTTCCTTCTCTTCTTCCGTCTTCTCCTTCGCAGCTTCCTTTTTCTCTTCCATCTCTTCATCAATATGGTCTTTGGCTTCATCCATCAGCATACCGATGATTTCCTGGCTGGCAGTCTCCCTGATATCTTCCGCCTCTTTTTGGGCATTTACCATGGGATCTTTCTTCAGCCGCTCCAGTCTGATACCGCTGATAACCGCATTTTCTACTTTGATTTCTTCTTCCATTTCATATATCCGGTTCTCATAGTAAACAGTTTCTTCTTTCATATCCAAAGAACGCTGCTGATATTCTGTCAGTCCCGCCGCTTTCAATTCTGCAATTCTGTCAGCTTCCTCCTTTGATATATGAACATTGCTTCCGGCTGTTTCAGCCTCTATTTCTTTTTCCAAAAGCTTTAAGTCCTGTTCCTCCTGGCTGTCAGCCTCCACTCCATAGGATTCCCGAAGCTTTTCCCTTTCAGCCTCTATATCGTTCACAGTTCTTCCCGCCTGTCCTATTTTCCCTCTGAGCTGGGAGATTTTATTTCTTCTTTCTTCCAAATCGTCGTCAATCTCTCTGTCGCCGGCCCAGGTATCGCTTACTATTTTCATGGCCTTCTGCTGCGCTTCTTTTTTCTTCTGGGCAACAGGGTCAAGATTCTTATTTAAACTGCCTGCAAAAATCGTTTTTCCGCTCCTTTTTTCGTCGGAAGATATATTGCCATGTCTTTCACTTCTGCTGGTATCACCCATAAAAATTGCTGTATTATGTACTTTCATAGCTCCCTCTCCTTTACTTCAAGATATTCCCTTATCTTAAATAAGATATCGGCAGAATCGCCCTGCAGCATAAGTAAAATGTAGTGAAACAGCTTAATATTGCATTGAAAACCTATCACGATTCCCCATTATTGTTATTTCATCTTTTCTCTGATATCCGCAAGCCTGTCAAGGGCGTTTAAAAGAGTTTCATCCTGCTTTGCAAAATGGAACCGGATCAAATGATTCACATCCTCCTTAAAAAAGCTGGAGCCCGGCACCGCACCTACCCCTGCTTTTCTCACCAGATCCTCACAGAATACAAGGTCGCTTTCATACCCGAATTCGCTGATATCCATTAAAACATAGTAAGCCCCCTGCGGCTCCGTAAAGGTTAGATTCAGATTTTTTAAGCCGCCCACAAATAAATTTTTCATATGAGTATAATGCTCCTGAAGCCCCTGATAATAAGCATCGCCGAACTTGAGCCCGATTACCGCCGCTTCCATAAGCGGCGCCGCCGCTCCTACAGTCAGAAAATCATGAACCTTCTTGACTCTGTCAACAATTTCAGGCGAAGCAATGACATAGCCAATTCTCCATCCTGTAATAGAATAGGTTTTGGAAAGGGAATTGCACATAATTGTCCTTTCCCTCATTCCCGGCAATGATGCCATATATACATGTTCATTGGGCTTATACAGAATATGTTCATACACCTCATCCGTAATCACATAAATATCGTATTTCTTCGCCAGATCAGCGATAATCATAAGTTCCTGCCGGGTGAACACTTTGCCGCAGGGATTAGAAGGATTACAAAGTATAAGAGCCTTGACTCCTTCCTGCTTTATGGCGTTTTCCAGTTCATCTCCGTCAAAGGTAAAAGCCGGGGGCTTTAAAGGTACATAGATCGGTTCTGCTCCGCTTAAGATGGTATCTGCACCGTAGTTTTCATAAAAGGGTGAGAAAATAACCACCTTATCTCCCGGATTGCAGACGCTCATCATAGCCGCCATCATAGCTTCCGTGCTTCCGCAGGTAACCACTATCTCAGTATCAGGATTAATTTTCATCCCTGAAAAATGCTCCTGCTTTTTTGCCAGAGCTTCTCTGAAGTTCTGGGCTCCCCAGGTCAGAGCATACTGGTGAGGTCCTTCTGATGCCACTTCCTTAAGCCTGTCCGTTATTTCCTTCGGAGGGTCAAAATCAGGAAAGCCCTGCGATAAGTTAACTGCCCCGTACTGATTGGAAACCCTTGTCATCCTGCGGATAACTGAATCCGTAAAGTCTGCCGTTCTTTTGCTTAATTCTTTCATTTTAATCTCCATTCCGGAGCGTTAGCGACGGGGCGAAGAGAAATCCGCGAAGGCGGTTTCTCTTCTGCCATCAGAGCTATTTGTG
>CAZDPE010000088.1:0-10552 GCA_964507235.1 uncultured Lachnospiraceae bacterium | reverse complement strand
GCATTCGCCAAGGTCATGCAAGCATGACTTTGACTCATTGCACGCGGGAATAAAAATAATTATGTTTTGAAGAAAGAAAAAGGTAAAAAGCCGGTTTTCAGCGGCTTTTTACCTTTTTTCTGTTTTACTTAAGATAAATTTAAGAATTCATTATCTTTTATTGAAGGTTATTTAGTATATAATTCGTTATAATATACAGGAATTTTGAATAACAGTATTCATAGGTAAGCTTTAAACAGAAGGGTTACAATTCGCAGCCCCTCCACGCTGCATTCGTAAAACACGCTGCTTGGCAGCTCTTGCACCCTGCTTTGCAGTGTGCATTTTGCTCATTGGGTGGAGGTTCCTGCTTCGCAGTCAGCTGGAAAGCAGTCACGCATCCGCTTACAAGCAAGCTTGACGCGTATGTGTTCCTGCTTTTCATCGGCTGTGAATAGTAACCAGTAAGGTCCAAGATAAGAATTGAGACTTGACAATTATTGTATTAGTAATATAATACAATAATACAGAAAAACTTTATGGCAGCAGGATGAAATGCATAAAAAGGAGAGTGACAATGGACGAGTTAATTGAAATCCGGGATATGTGTAAGATTTATAACCCGGGGGAGAATGAAGTCAGGGCTCTTGATCACGTAAATCTGAAAATTAACCGGAATGAATTTGTAGCCATTATCGGTCAGTCAGGTTCGGGGAAATCAACGCTGATGAATATGCTGGGATGTCTGGATGTTCCCACCTCAGGCAGTTATATATTAAACGGACAGGATGTATCCCATTTAACGGATGATGAGCTTTCTGACATAAGAAATAAGAAAATCGGATTTATTTTTCAGGGGTTTAATCTGATTGCCGGGCTTACTGCATTGGAAAATGTGGAGCTGCCTCTGATATACAGAGGGGTCGGTAAAAAAGAAAGGATGAAACTGGCTGAAATAGCCCTTGAAAAAGTGGGATTGAAGGCACGTATGAATCATAAGCCTTCAGAAATGTCAGGAGGACAGCAGCAGAGGGTAGCCATTGCAAGGGCAATAGCACAGGCACCGCCGGTTATTCTGGCAGATGAGCCTACAGGAAATCTGGATTCGGGTTCAACGAAGGAAATTATGGAAATATTGAAAGGACTCCACAAAGAAGGCAGAACGGTTATTCTGATTACTCACGATAATGATATTGCCGCCAGAGCTAAAAGAATCATCCGCATTATGGACGGTAAGATTGTAGCGGATATTATTAATGATGTGGAATTGTAAAACCGGACATACGGCAGCCATATGGAAAGCCGCATTATATTGAACATTAGCAGCTCAAAAAGTAAAGGTTAAGAGAAAGGCGTGATGATAAAAATGAAAAAGAAGGATAATGAGATGGTTCAGGACCAAAGTATGACAGAAGAACGGCTGGAAAACCAAATTGAAATTATACAGCCGCAGGAAGAAACATCAAAGGAAGAGGAAAAAGTAGCTGAGGGGAAAAAGAAGAAAGAAAAGGCAAAGAAAGAAAAAGTTAAGAAAGAAAAGAAGCCTGTGGATAAGTCTAAGAAGAAAAAAATAAGAAGAATTATAATTGCGGTTGTAATTGTTGTTATCATCTTATATTTTGTAATTTCCAGCGCCATTGCCGGCAGTGCACCGATGCCGGTTGCAACGGTTTCAGCTGAAACAGGTGAAATTGAACAGACCATAAATACCAGCGGTACCGTTACAACCAATAATGCCAGGAGTTATTTTTCCGAGGTAAAGGCCAAAATAGGCAAGGTCAATGTAAGCACCGGGGATGCGGTAAAAGCCGGAGATGTATTGATTGAATATGATGAAGCTTCTCTGGAAACGGAAAAGCAGCTGGCGGAGCTTTCCTTAAAATCAGGTGAGGGCAGCTATCAGAATTCCATACAGAGCAACAATGAAATGCTGGGAGATTTAAATGAAGCCAACATTAATCTTGAAGTTCTGGACCAGCAGATTGCCGATACGGAAGCCTACATAACGGGACTTGAAAATAAAATTGAAAAAAAGAAAAGTGATTTGGCATATTTTGGCACTTTGCTTCAGATTTCCCTGTTAGACTGGCAGAACCAGCCTGATTCTGAGGAATATATGAACCTTCAGAAGCAGATTCAGTTAAATACCTGGGAACAGTCCAATAATGAAGAAATAAAAGGATGGGAAGCGGAACTGGATGTGTATAACAAGATGCTTTCCGATTATAAAGAATACCGCTCAGAGATGAAATCACAGAAAAGCTCTGCGGAAGCAGGCAAGCTTACGTCCGGGGCCAAAGAAGAATTGGAGGCAAACAGCCAGACAAAGGAAATTGAAGCACAGGAAACCATAGACAGCATTGCCGATGTGGAAAATGGCATTGCAGCGGATTTCGATGGCGTGGTAACAGAGATGAATGCTGTGGAAGGAGCCACCCTGACCGAAGGTACACAGCTTTTTAAGCTGGAAAGCACAGAGGATGTTTCTGTCAAAATTTCCGTTACAAAATATGATTTGGATAAAATCAAAATAGGTCAGAAGGCAGCGGTAACAATCGGGGCCAAAACTTATGAAGGAGAGGTTTCCAAAATCAATAAAATGGCAGAGCAAAATGCCAGCGGCGCGGCAGTAGTGGGAACGGAAATTAAGCTGCTAAACCCTGATAGCGATGTATATCTCGGAGTGGAGGCCAAGGTAGTAATCAGCACTGCAAAAGTAACGGATTCCGTTATTGTGCCGGTAGGTGCGGTTAATGTTGATGTGGACGGTGAATTTGTATACGTGGTGAAAGACGGCATTTTAGTAAAACAGCCGGTGACAACAGGCATATCTTCGGATACAATGATTCAGATTATTGAAGGCGTTGAAGAAGGAGATAAGCTTGTAACAGACGTAACAACGGGATTAGTGGAAGGAATGGCGGTAACGGCTATGTAAAACCATTTTTCCAATATTAATTATGGAGAAGAAAGATAATGGCACAGATTTTGGAATATATTAAAATTGCCCTGATGAATATTAAGAGCAATAAAGGCCGTTCCATTTTGACAATGCTTGGCATTATCATCGGTATATCCTCCGTTATTATGGTTATTTCCATAGGAAACGGAGTCCGGGGGCAGGTTAACTCGGAATTGGAAGGCCTGGGCGGAGGTCAGATTGCTTTTTATGTGGACAGTACCAGAAAGGATACTACGGTTACCTTTGACCAGTCCGACTATGATGCAATTTTGGAGCAGGTAGATCATGTAAAAGGGGTTACTCCTTCCTTTGGAACATGGGGAACTGCGGAAGGCCCCAAGGGAGATTATGACATCAGTATGAGCGGCGGTACAACAGGGCTGCAATATGCCTCCTCAGACCCCATCATAAAAGGAAAATATTTTACACAGAATGATTATGATGCCGGCAGCAATGTCTGTGTTATTTCTGAAGCCAGCGCTGTGGCACTGTTTGGAACCACGGATGTAGTGGGAATGACGTTTGACGCCACTTTTTGGGGAATAACACAGGAGCTGCGCATAATCGGCATCAGAAAAGATAATGCTTCCGCGCTGATTAGCATGGGCTATGGCTCAACCACAATTCAGGCAGAGGTACCCCTGACCTTTATGGCAAATAAGCTTGGTTATTATATTGATGAGGTTGAGCAGTTCTATGTAATAGCGGAATCCTCTGAATATTCAACAGAGGTAGCATCTAAGGTAATGACGCTGTTGGAAAACAGACATAACTGCCGGGGTGAAAATCAGATAATGATGGAAAGCTTTACGGATTATACAGCACAGTTTGACACGATTTTAGGCTTTATTACCATCTTTATTTCCTTTGTGGCGGCTATTTCGCTGCTGGTAGGCGGTATCGGCGTTATGAATATCATGCTGGTATCCGTAACGGAGCGCACAAGGGAAATCGGCATCAGAAAATCCCTGGGAGCGCGTACCGCGTCCATTTTGCTGCAGTTTCTTGCAGAAGCGGGTATTATTACGCTGCTGGGAGGAATTATCGGTATTATTTTGGGCGTTTTGGGCGCCATGGTAATCGGTTCCGTAGCGGGAATTACGCCTCAGGTAAGCCCCGGAACTGTTGTTTTTGCATCTGTTTTCTCCTGCGGCGTAGGTATTTTCTTTGGAATTTATCCGGCAAAGAAGGCGGCTAAATTAAGCCCGATAGAAGCATTGCGTCACGAATAAGTCACGCCATGAATAAGACTGCTTGCGAAGGAGGCTGTCGTTTGGTATAATAGGAAAAGAGTGGAAGCACCTGCTTACGTGGGTGCTTTTTCACTTAATGAAAAACTTCTGAAAAACAAGATTAGGTTGTCAGCTAAAGAGGTGTGAAGATGGAAGTGGAATTTGACATTCAAATGACGTCGGGGGATTTATATGATTATATGCTGCATCATACTTATACCAGCGCTTCAGGACTGATTGGAGCCATTGCGGGAGCGCTTATGGTAGTGGCGTCATTTTCGGGAGCGGGAATCATATGTCTGATTGCCGGGCTGGTTGTTTTGCTGTATCTTCCTGTCACATTATTTTTAAAATCAAAACAGCAGTTTTTAATGAATCCATCCTTTAAAAAGCCGCTTCACTTTAAAATGACAGAAGAAGGCATTGAAGTTTCGCAGGGAGAAGAGGTGCAAAGTCAGAAATGGGAGGACATGCGTAAGGCAGTATCCACCATGAGAAGCCTTATTGTATATACTTCTCCGGTTAATGCATCTATTTTTCCCAAAAGGGAGCTGGGGGATTTGGCACCGGGCGTAATTGAAATCATTTCTACGCATATGCCGCCTGAAAAAGTAAAAATCCGCTATTAAAACGGAAGTTTAAAATGAATGAAGACAGGTGAGAAAATTGAAGATTATAGAGAGTTTCAAACCGGAGGATACCTTTGCTCTGGGAAAGAAAATCGGAGAAGAAGCAAAGGCGGGAGAGGTTTATACCCTGATAGGTGATTTAGGAGTGGGAAAGACCGTTTTTACAAAAGGAATTGCCAGAGGCCTGGGGATTCATGAGCCTGTAAACAGCCCCACCTTTACCATTGTCCAGATTTATGAGGAAGGAAGGCTTCCTTTTTATCATTTTGACGTGTATCGAATCGGGGATATCTCTGAAATGGATGAAATCGGATATGAGGATTGCTTTTACGGAGAAGGTGTATGTTTAATTGAGTGGGCGGACTTGATAGAAGAAATTCTGCCCGATAAGTATACGCAGATTACGATACTGAAGGACCTTGAAAAAGGATTTGATTACCGTAAAATAATAATAGAAGAAAAATAATTTCAAAATACCGGAAAAGCCGCAAAGCGGCGGAATGTGAGGAAAGATGAAAATAATAGCTCTTGACAGTTCGGGGCTGGTGGCATCAGTAGCCGTTGTAGAGGACCAGACCCTGATTGGAGAATATAATATTCAGTATAAAAAGACGCATTCGCAGACCCTGCTTCCCATGCTGGATGAATTAAAGAAAATGGTGGAACTTGATTTGGACACTGTGGATGCCATTGCGCTGGCGGCGGGTCCGGGGTCTTTTACGGGGCTTCGTATCGGCTCCGCGACTGCAAAAGGACTGGGTTTTGCCATGAAAAAACCTGTTATTGAGATTCCGACGCTGGACGGACTGGCCTGTAATCTTTACGGAACAGATAAGATTGTTTGCCCGATTATGGATGCCAGAAGAAATCAGGTTTATACAGGAATTTATGAGTATGTAAGAAAAGAAGGACTGCCTGTCAGCTATGAACTCAAATGTCTTTTGAAACAATGTGCGGTTTCCATTGAAGAAATTATTGAAAAGTGTAACAGCTTTGGCAGGGAAGTGATTTTCCTTGGGGACGGGGTTCCTGTATTTGAAGAAAAGCTTGCAGAGCTGATGAATGTGCCTTACGGCTTTGCGCCTGCACATATGAACAGGCAGCGGGCCTGTGCCTTTGGTTTTCTGGCGGAGGATTATTACAGGGAAGGAAAATTTGTAAGTGCAGCAGAACATGCGCCTGAGTATCTGCGTCTTTCCCAGGCGGAACGGGAGAAAACGCAGACAGGCTGTAGGAGTGTTTATGATAATAAGAGAGTTAACATCAGAGGATGTGCAGGCTGTCAGCAGGATTGAGGAGGAAACCTTTTCCATGCCCTGGTCAGCAGGAGATTTTCTTGAAATGGTGGAAGCTGATTACGCCCATTACTATGTAGCGGAAGTGGATGGAGAAATAGCAGGCTGCTGCGGAATACGCAATATGGCCGGCGACGGTGAAATTACCAATGTAGTGGTGGCGGATAAATTCAGACAAAGAGGTATCGGAAGAAGTTTATTGGAATATATGTTAAAAAAGGCTCCTGAATTCGGAATAGGAGATTGTACCCTTGAGGTGAGAGTCAGTAATATGCCGGCGATTCATTTATATGAAAGTCTTGGATTTAAAGGAGAAGGAATCCGTCCGGGATTTTATGAAAAGCCTAAGGAAGATGCCCTGATTATGTGGAAAAGATAGGCAGAGCATGGAGGATTTACCACTGTTTCTTATTAAAATATATTGTATAATGGGATAAGAACGAAGGAGGATAAGCCATGCGGATTTATTTTGATGAAAACAAAAAGGAATTAAAGTCTGTTATTTGTAATAAATGCAAAAAAGAGATAAAAGTTGAAAACGGAATTGTAAAGGAAGGCTGTTTTTGCGGGGACACTCAGTTTGGTTATTTCAGCAATAAAGACGGTATGAAATATTTTTTTGACCTTTGCGAGGAATGTTATGATAAAATGATAACAGAATTTGCTGTCCCGGTGGAAGCTGAGGAGGTAAAAGAACTGTTATAATTTTAATGGAGGTACTATGCTGGATATATGTTTGCTGGGGACCGGAGGAATGATGCCGCTGCCTTACCGGTGGCTGACATCCATGATGGCCCGGTACAACGGACAAAGCATACTGATTGACTGCGGAGAAGGTACGCAGATAGCCATGAAGGAGAAAGGCTGGAGCCCTAAACCTGTTGATGTCATCTGTTTTACTCATTTTCACGCAGACCATATCAGCGGACTGCCCGGAATGCTTCTCACTATGGGAAATGCAGAAAGGACAGAGCCGCTTCTTTTAGTGGGACCAAAAGGGCTTACGAAGGTGGTGGCTTCGCTTAGGGTTATAGCTCCGGAACTGCCCTTTGTGATTGACTGTCTGGAGCTGACGGAAAGTGAACAGACCATTTCTCTTGACGGCTTTAAGATAGAAGCCTTTAAGGTAAATCATAATGTGCCCTGCTATGGATACAGTATTGTTATTGACCGAATTGGTAAATTCCAGGTTGACAAGGCAGTCGCCCTGGGAATTGAAAAGAAGTATTGGAGCCGGCTCCAGCACGGAGAAATCATTGATGCGGAAAATATGACACTGGTGCCGGAAATGGTATTAGGTGAACCGAGGAAGGGGCTTCGGGTTACTTATTGTACCGATACCCGTCCGACGGCAGGAATTATTAAGCACGCGGAGAATGCAGATTTGTTTATCTGCGAGGGTATGTACGGGGAACCGGATAAGCTGGCAAAGGCAAAGGAAAATAAGCATATGACTTTTTATGAAGCTGCTGAACTTGCCAGAAAGGCAAAGGCACAAAGGCTTTGGCTTACGCATTACAGTCCGTCCCTGAACAGGCCTGATGAGTTTCTGCCGGCTATAAGAAAGATATTTCCGCAGGCGGAAACCTGCAGAGATGGAAAAACCATAGAGCTTACGTTTGATGATGAATAAGATTGGGAAGTGTGCGGAAAAGCAGCAGAAGGGAGGACCACCTGCATGGGAAATAAGAAGACGAAACAGGAAAATGGAATCAGGGTTTTTATTGTCGGAATCATATTGATATGTATTGTGGTCGGATATTATTATTATCTCTCCAACAAATGGGAAAAAGCATCGGAAGAAAGTGAAAAGGAAATTACCGCCGTTCAGGAGATGCTTTTATATAACTTTGAGAAAAACTATCCGCCTACGCCCAAAGAGGTGGTGAAGCTTTTTGCGCAGATGACGCAATGCTTCTATAATGAAACCTATACGGAGGAGGAACTGCTTCAGCTTGCCGCGCATATACAGAATTTATATGATGATGAACTGATTGCCAACAAAACGGAAAACCAGTATATAGAGGATCTTAAATGGGATATTAATAACTTTAAGGAACAGGGAATCGTGATTTCCAGCTATGCCGTCAGCGCCAGCACAGATGTGTATTACTTTACACAGGACGGAGATGATTTTGCAAGGCTGTATTGTTCTTTTACTTTACGCAAAGGGACACACCTGGAATCATCCAATGAGGTTTTTGTCCTGCGGAAGGATGACAGCGGACATTGGAAAATATATGGATGGACTCTTGATGAAAATGATGATGAAGGACAGTGATAAATATGGAAAAAGATGTTTATATACTTGCGATTGAAAGCTCCTGTGATGAAACGGCAGCCGCAGTAGTCAAAAACGGAAGAGAAGTTCTTTCTAATATTATTTATTCTCAGATTGCATTGCATACGGAGTACGGCGGAGTAGTTCCGGAAATCGCTTCCCGCAAGCATATAGAAAAAATTAATCAGGTGATTGAGCAGGCATTATCGGAAGCAAAAAAAGAATTGAAGGATATGGATGCAATTGCCGTAACCTATGGCCCCGGACTGGTAGGGGCCTTACTTGTGGGCGTTTCAGCCGCCAAGGCAATCAGTTTTGCTTCAGGCATACCGCTGATAGGAATCCACCATATTGAAGGCCATATCAGTGCAAATTATATTGAAAACAAAGAACTGGAGCCGCCCTTTGTCTGTCTGGTGGTTTCAGGAGGACATTCCCACCTGGTGATGGTGAAAGATTACGGAGTATATGAAATTTTGGGAAGAACCAGAGATGATGCTGCAGGGGAGGCTTTTGACAAGGTGGCAAGAGCCATAGGGCTGGGATATCCTGGCGGACCTAAAATTGACAGGATTTCTAAGGAAGGAAATCCCGATGCTGTCCATTTTCCGCGTGCGAAGGTGGCGGAGGCTGAATATGACTTCAGCTTCAGCGGCCTTAAGTCGGCGGTGCTGAATTATTTAAATTCCTGCCAGATGAAAGGAGAGGAAGTAAATACTGCCGATGTGGCGGCTTCTTTTCAGAAGGCGGTAATTGATGTGCTGGTTGAACATTCCATGGATGCGGTGAAGCGTTTCGGATATTCCAAATTTGCCATAGCCGGAGGCGTGGCCTCCAATTCTTCTTTAAGAGAGGCTTTTAAGGAGGCATGTAAAAAAGAAAAAATCGCGTTTTATCATCCTTCACCGGTATTCTGCACAGATAATGCGGCCATGATAGGAGCGGCCGGTTACTATGAATACATAAAAGGGACACGCCACGGCTTTGACCTGAATGCGGTTCCCAATTTGAAGCTGGGCGAGAGATAGAGCGGCTTATCTGTTTATTTCCGCGAGCAATGAGTCAAAGTCATGCCTGCATGACCTTGACGAATGCCGCGAGGGTCAATACCCCGCTGCTGGGTTGCGTCGCAAGTTTGATGCCCCGTTGTTTGCAGAGGGGTTGTTGACTGTCCGGTTTGTGTGCCGGTTTATCCGCATATTATATGGAACGGAGAATTAGTGAAAAATCACACTGATGTTAACGCTCCAGAATGGAGATTGAAATGAAAGAAAGAATATATCGCTGCGGGGCTGTAGTGCTGGCGGCAGGTTCGGGAAAAAGAATGCACAGCGATTTGAAAAAGCAGTTTATGCAGCTGAACGGCAGGCCTGTGATTTATTATTCCCTGCATGCATTCCAGAACAGCTTTATAGAAGATATTGTGCTGGTAGCTTCAGAGGAAGACATTGAATATTGCAGAAATGAAATCGTACAAAAATATAATTTTTCAAAAGTGAAACACATAACAGCAGGAGGAAAGGAAAGATATCATTCCGTTGCTGCGGGGCTGGAATATCTTGCAGATTGCGATTATGTTTTTATTCATGACGGAGCCAGGCCGATGATAACGGAGGAGATTCTGGACAGGGCTTATGCCTGTGTGAAAGAAAGTGACGCCTGTGTGGTCGGGATGCCGGTTAAGGACACGGTAAAGATTGCAGATAAAAACGGATATATTGATAAGACTCCTGACAGAAGTCTGGTATGGACGATTCAGACGCCGCAGGTTTTTTCTTATTCTTTAATTAAGGATGCGTATGACAGGCTGATTCGGGAAGAGGATAAGCTTAAAAATCAGAGAGTTAACATTACGGATGATGCCATGGTAGTTGAAACGCTGCTTAAACATTCTGTCAGGTTAGTGGAAGGCTCTTATGAGAATATTAAAATCACCACTCCGGAGGATTTAATAACAGCAGAAAACTTTTTAAAGGCGTATTTTTAGCGGTTATGAGGCCATGTAAAAGCAAAATAAAAAAATGTAAAAAAATCTGATAAAAATCTTAAAAAAGTTGTTGACAATGTAAATTGTATTTGCTAGAATAATCCTTGCGCTGACCGAGAGGTCATAAAGCGTGCGACATGGAGAGGTATCGAAGTGGTCATAACGAGGCGGTCTTGAAAACCGTTTG
>CAZDPE010000087.1:0-10595 GCA_964507235.1 uncultured Lachnospiraceae bacterium | reverse complement strand
CGCGTGTATCTTATCCGATCAACCATATTGAGAATATTGTTCGCCCTGTATCTTCTGCACCTGCAGCAAAGAATGTAATTTTCCTGTCAGCAGATGCTTTCGGCGTACTTCCTCCTGTATCTATTCTTACTCCTGAACAGACACAGTACTATTTCCTGTCAGGATTTACAGCTAAGCTGGCTGGTACAGAGCGTGGTATTACAGAGCCTACACCTACTTTCTCCGCTTGCTTCGGACAGGCATTCTTAGAGCTGCATCCTACAAAGTACGGCGAAGAGCTTGTTAAGAAGATGGAAGCAAACGGTGCAAAAGCTTATCTTGTAAATACCGGTTGGAACGGAACAGGAAAGCGTATTACCATTAAGGATACACGTGGTATCATCGATGCTATCTTAAACGGCGATATCCTGAATGCACCTACAAAGAAGATTCCTTACTTCAATTTTGAGGTTCCTACAGAGCTTCCCGGTGTAGATACAAATATTCTTGACCCTCGCGATACATATGCAGATGCTTCTGAATGGGAAACAAAGGCTAAGGATTTAGCCGGAAGATTCATTAAGAACTTTGCAAAATATGAAGGCAACGAGGCTGGAAAAGCTTTAGTTGAAGCAGGACCTCAGTTATAAAATGGAAAGCACACTTGATGGATTTTTACCTATCGTGAATTAGTCAATAACCCCGCCGCAAGCAGTGTGGCATGGAAATTGAAGCGCCCCAAAGGGCGGGGTATTGACCCTCGCGGCATTCGTCAAGGTCATGTAAGCATGACTTTGACTCATTGCACGTGGGAATAAAGACCTGGAATATAGACTGCCGTCTGGAGCGGCAGTCTTTTTTCGTAAAAAATGATAATCTGTTTCATTAAATTTACCAGTTGTATTTTGCCACTATATTGGATATAATAAAAATAACCTGAGATGTGCGACAACTCCTGTTATTTTTGAACCTACAGATACTTTAAACGGGATTCCTATATCATCTGGCGGCTGTCAAGCCCTCACTCATTTGAGGATTGGAAGGGAAGGCAAAAGTGCAGATTGCGGTCACCCACCTAGCTTGGCTAGGAGTCAAAAAACAGGAACCGGCATTTTGGGGATAACAAAAGAAAAGCAGCCTTAGCGGGCTGCTTTTCTTTTGTAAATAAGGGAAGGGTAATTTCCGATGAAAGAAAAATTCAGAATTATTATTAAAATAGTTCTCATCATTATTTGTACCTGTTTCTTTGTATGGCTGATCTGGAAAGATGAGAAGGTTTTTAAATTGGAACAGCCGGAAGGAGAAGGAATCAGCATCAGTGATGCAATGATTCTGATGAAGGCTGTTGCTCAAAAGGAAGAAGCAGATTATGCTAATGGAAGCAATGCTGAGGGGATAGAAAACTGGATTGCGGGAATGGAAAAGAAATATGAGGGAAAGACAGAAGAGAGTATTTTATATGGGGATTACATAGAACTTTTTTCGTTTTTTTCTTTTGAAAAAGAAGAAATGGAAAAGCTGATTTTAAAAGACAGGTACAAAGAAGACTTTTATCTGCTGAAAAAAGACTGGTATGCATCTTTTGATAAAATCCTTTATATTTCAGGACTGGATGACAGTATTACAACGAAGGAAATTAATCTGCTGGCAGAAATTACAGAAAAAACAATGATTGATGATAACGGCAATACTTACCTGTGTAAAGCGGAGGGCCTTGATGATTATTCCTTTTCGTCAGTAACAGCATACCTGGACGGCGATACTTTGCTTACGGTAAAGGAAAAGCAAAGAAAAGACTTTACTTTGTCCAATCTGTGGATTATGGAAGCAGATGAAACACAGGTGCTGTTTTTTTATAAAAATTATGAAATACAATATTTGTTACAGCCGGGTGACAGGGGAAATAAAGCAGCAAGGGAAAGTATTGCGGATTTGATTTTTAAGGAAGGAAGACTGACGGCGGTAAAGGGCAAGAAAGAAAGAATAAACGGCAGGCTTCTGCGGATGTCAGAAGATGAAATTGAAATTGAGGGAGAGGGAATCTTTATCATAGATGAAAAATGCAGAATCTATCAATTGTATGAAGAACTCAGGGAGGCGGACAGAAAGGAACTCAGAATCGGATATGATTTTACGGATTTTGTAGTATCTGACGGAAAAATCTGTGCAGGCCTCATTATGCGAAAAGAAAATATGGAAAGCATCAGAGTGGCAATTAAAACCAATGGCTTTGCTTCTTTTTATCATGACAGTGTCAGGTTAAGTGCGGATTGTGATGCTTATCTTACCTATGGACCTTATGAAGAAAGAATTACAAAGGAGATAAACAGGGGAGAAGAGATTATTTTTGATTCTGAAAGTGAATATTTAAAAGGGGACAGGGTAGAATTAACCCCTTCCGTAAAATCGGGAGAAATACAGATTCTTTCGCTTACGAGAAATCAGGGAATACCATCCTGCCGGGGTAAGATTGAGATTGTCAAAACTGCGGATGGGCTGGTTTTGATAAATGAATTGCTGCTGGAGGAATATCTTTATTCGGTAGTGCCGAGTGAAATGCCGGCATCTTATTCCATGGAGGCGTTAAAGGCTCAGGCCATCTGCGCCAGGACTTATGCATACCGGTATTTAATAGCACCGGGGCTTTCAGGGATTGGAGCGCATGTGGATGACAGTGTCAGTTATCAGGTGTATAACAATATATCGGAAAATGTAAATTCCACAAAGGCTGTGAAGGAAACCACAGGAAATCTGCTGTATTATGGTGATGAAGCAGTGAGCACTTATTATTATTCCACCTCCTGCGGCTTTGGTACGGATGCAGGGGTATGGAAAGAAGAAAACAAAGAAGAGCTGCCTTATTTATCATCAGTTCATATTGCTTCCGGCGAAGGAGCATCGGCCGGAGAAACGGAGCAGGAAGAAGCGGACAGTGAAAGCATGACAAATGAAGAGGTATTCAGGGAATATATACTTAGCGTGCATGAAGAGGATTATGAGAAGGATGAAGCTTGGTACCGATGGAAATATGAGGTAAAGGAATTGAATGTGAAAGAAATGTCAGAAAGAATGGCCCGGAGGTTTCAGGCAGATTCCAGCAAGGTGCTTACTTTTTCAGGAACAGATATGGAAAATGCAGAGAAAGAATATGGAGAAGAATTTGTACAAAAGCCTCCCGGAGATTTTGACAGGATTTATAATATCAGTATCTTGAAAAGAAGAGAAGGCGGCGTGGCAGATGAAATATTGATTGAAACAGATGAAGGAATTTATAAGATTCTCTCTGAATATAATATACGATATATTCTGAATAACGGAGGAACCGTTAAAAAGCAGGATAATACGGAAATGGAGAGTACAGGGCTGCTTCCCAGCGCTTACCTGATTTTAGATATTGTAAAGGAAGAGGGAAATGTGATAGGATATACTATATTTGGCGGCGGATACGGCCATGGCGTGGGTATGAGCCAGAATGGAGCCAGAGCCATGGGCGATGAGGGAAAAAGCTGTGAAGAGATACTGCTGTTTTTTTATCCTGGCTGCCTGATAAAAAAGATATATTAAATAGGATACAAATTACAGGATGGAGTGAATAGATGCTTAGAAGGCTTATTTTCATCAGCTATGATTTCAGTAAACATATGAATAGAAAAAATATCAGCGCATTTGCGGCGAGCACGGCATTTTTCCTGTTTTTGTCTTTAATTCCCATGCTGATGCTTTTATGCGCGGTAATTCCCTATACGCCGCTGACAGAAGCCAATTTAATGAATGCAGTCAATGAAATTGCCCCGGATACTATGAAATCTCTGCTGACGAATATTATCAGTGAGGTCTATGATAAATCAATCGGAGTGATTTCCATTACCGCAGTGGTGACTTTATGGTCCGCCGGAAAAGGTATGCTGGCTTTAATGCGTGGTCTGAATGCCATTAATGATGTGGAGGAAAACAGGAATTACGTGGTTCTTCGGATTGTGGCAAGCCTTTATACGTTTTTAATATTGGTGCTTACAGTTCTTTCCCTGTTTGTGACCGTGTTCGGCAATACATTAATTGATATAGTGGTAGGAATTATTCCCCAGGTATCTTATTTATTTGGTCTGCTGTCCCATTTCAGAATTTTCTTTGTATGGTTTATTATTACTATAGTGATTGCGCTGATGTATACATATGTGCCCGGCGGGAAAATGGGATTTAAGATGCAGCTGCCGGGAGCGGTAATGGCGGCAGTGGGATGGAGTATTATTTCCTGGTTTTTTTCCATTTATGTTGATAAGTTCAATGGCTTTAGTATTTACGGCAGTCTGACTACCATTATTATTTTGATGCTCTGGCTTTATGCCTGTATGTATATTGTACTGGTGGGTGCATTTTTGAACAGATATTTTAAACCTGCGTTTCAGTTTTTTGTCGGGAAAAGAAAAACCAGGTAAATACTTGACAAGAAAGTTAACCTAATCTAAAATAAGTACAGTCATTTAAAAATGAGAAAAGCTATGAAGGTGTCAGTAGCAAGTTATTTTCTATCAGAGAGAGGAAGTCACCGGCTGAAAGCTTCCTTGAGTTCAGATAACCTAAGCGAATTTCCCACCGGAGCTTCCGGATAGAACGGATATCCTGAATGCAGAGAGCAGACTTTTCAGGATGGAGCAAGTAAATCCGGACGTTGGCACACGTTACGTGAATGAAGTGTCTGCCTTATGGCGGAAACTTGGGTGGTACCGCGGATTAGGAAAATCAAATTCGTCCCATGCATATACAGTGCATGGGATTTTTTTCATGACAATAGAAAGTTCGCAAAGCGTGCTTTCTATTGTTTTTGCGTGCAATGAGTCAAAGTCATGCTTGCATGATCTTGACGAATGCCGCGAGGGTCAGCCCCACTGTCTGCAGAGGAGTGCTGACTGCAGCAGAAAGTCTGCAGGGAGAAATGTAAAAAGAAAGGAAAGAAAACCATGAAAGAAAAATTGGAGCAGATTAAAGCGGAAGCTTTAAAACAAATTGAAGCTGCAAGCGCACAGAGCAGCCAGGCATTGGATAAGTTAAATGAAATCCGTGTCAATTATCTTGGAAAAAAGGGCGAGCTTACGGCTCTTTTGAAAGGAATGAAGGATGTAGCCCCTGAAGAAAGACCCAAAGTAGGACAGATGGTAAATGATGTCCGAACTGAAATCGAAGAGGTATTGGAAAAGGCAACGGATAAGATGAAGGCAATGGCCTTAGAGGGCAGACTGAAGGGAGAAACGATTGATGTTACCCTTCCTGCCAGGAAGAACAATGTAGGCCACCGCCATCCTAATACCATAGCTCTTGAAGAAGTGGAAAGAATTTTCGTAGGTATGGGTTATGAAGTGGTGGAAGGACCTGAAATTGAAACTGATTATTATAATTTTGAAGCATTAAATATTCCTGCAGACCATCCTGCCAAGGATGAGCAGGATACCTTTTATATCAATGGGGATTTCCTTTTAAGAACACAGACTTCAGGAACCCAGGTCCATGAAATGGAGAAGGGAAAGCTTCCTATCCGTATGATAGCGCCGGGAAGGGTATTCCGCTCCGATGAAGTGGATGCCACACATTCGCCTTCCTTCCATCAGGTAGAAGGTCTTGTTATAGATAAGCACATTACCTTTGCAGACTTAAAGGGAACTCTGGCAGAATTTGCAAGGGAAATGTTCGGGGAGGAAACAAAGGTTAAATTCCGTCCTCATCATTTCAATTTCACAGAGCCCAGTGCGGAAATGGATGTTTCCTGCTTTAAATGCGGCGGAAAAGGCTGCCGTTTCTGTAAAGGCTCTGGATGGATTGAAATTTTAGGCTGCGGAATGGTGCATCCCAATGTGCTTACCATGAGCGGCATTAATCCGGAGGAATATTCAGGATTCGCATTCGGCG
This sequence comes from uncultured Lachnospiraceae bacterium, assembly GCA_964507235.1. Taxonomy (GTDB): domain Bacteria; phylum Bacillota; class Clostridia; order Lachnospirales; family Lachnospiraceae; genus Suilimivivens. Next base: position 4,715 of record CAZDPE010000087.1, on the reverse strand, counting down.
TAGGACTTGAGAGAATTGCACTCCTTAAATATGAAATTGATGATATGAGATTGCTCTATGAAAATGATATAAGATTTTTAAGACAGTTTTAGCGCAGGCATGAGCAGTGCCAGAAGCAAGAACGGGAAAATGCCTGCAAGCAGGCAGGTTTACCGGGATTGCTTATGATAGGGCGAAGCCCGGAAATGAGGAAAACCATGGTTTTCCGAATTGCACTGCGAAGGAAAAAAGCCAGAAGCAAGAACGGGAAAATGCCTGCAAGCAGGCAGGTTTACCGGATCTAAGGAAAACAGAAAGGAAGGAAAAGAAATGAATACAGCGTTATCGTGGATAAAAGCATATGTACCCGAACTTGATTGTGCTGATCAGGAATATTGCGATGCAATGACTCTTACAGGCACAAAAGTTGAAAATTATGAAAGACTTGATAAAAATCTGGAAAAGATAGTGATAGGACAGATTGAAAAAATTGAGAAGCATCCGGATGCGGATAAGCTGATTGTCTGTCAGGTAAATATCGGAAGTGAAATAATTCAGATTGTTACCGGAGCTCCCAACGTAAAAGAAGGAGATAAGGTGCCTGTTGTTCTTGACGGCGGAAAGGTAGCAGGCGGCCATGACGGAGGGCCGATGCCGGAAGAGGGCATTAAGATTAAAGCAGGAAAGCTGCGCGGAATTCCGTCAAATGGTATGATGTGTTCCATTGAAGAGCTTGGTTCCGACAGAAATATGTATCCGGAAGCTCCGGAATACGGCATTTATATTTTCCCGGAGGACGCACAGGTGGGTGCGGATGCTGTGGAAGCCCTGGGAATGAGGGATACTGTTTTTGAGTATGAAATTACGTCTAACAGAGTGGACTGCTACAGCGTACTCGGCATTGCCAGGGAAGCTGCAGCTACTTTCAGGAAGCCCTTTGTCCCTCCTGTAGTGGAAGTAAAGGAGAACAGTGAAAATGTAAATGATTATATTTCCGTTGAAGTAAAAGACCCTGATTTATGCAGCAGATACTGTGCGAGGGTATGCACCAACATTAAAATTGCGCCTTCACCGGAATGGATGCAGGCAAGACTGCGCGCAAGCGGCATTCGTCCCATTAACAATCTGGTAGACATTACAAACTACGTTATGGAAGAATACGGCCAGCCCATGCATGCCTTTGATTTAGACACCATTGCAGGACATAAAATTATTGTTCGGCGGGCAGCTGACGGTGATGAATTCCAGACGCTGGATGAGCAGATAAGGAAGCTGGATAAGGATATTCTTATGATTTGTGATGCTGAAAAAGAAATCGGCATTGCCGGAATTATGGGCGGAGAAAACAGTAAGATTACCGATGAGGTAAAGACGGTGCTTTTTGAAGCGGCTGCCTTCAACGGGGCTAATATCCGTAAATCTGCTAAAAGGCTGGGACTGCGCACGGATGCCTCCGGTAAATTTGAAAAGGGACTTGATCCCCATAATGCGGAAGCCGCCATTAACCGCGCCTGCCAGTTGATTTCCGAACTTGGCTGCGGTGACGTAGTCAGCGGCATGGTAGATGTATGCCAGCCCATGAAGGATGAGGCAAGAATTAAGTTTGAGCCGGAAAGAATCAATGACCTTTTGGGAACCGATGTTTCTGTAGAAGATATGATGGACATTTTTAAGATGCTGGAAATCAGATATGATGAAAGTACAAATGAACTGATTGCGCCTACTTACAGACAGGATCTTCTGTGCTGTGCCGATATTGCGGAAGAAGTGGCAAGATTCTTTGGGTATGACAAGATTCCCACCACCTTGCCTACAGGGGCTGCAACTGCAGGAAAGCTTTCCTTTAAGCTTCGTATTGAGCAGAAAGCAAGAGATATCGCGGAATACTGCGGATTCTCACAGGGAATGACCTATTCCTTTGAAAGTCCCAGGGTATTTGACAAGCTGCTGATTCCGGAGGATTCACCGCTTAGAAATACAGTAGTGATTGCCAATCCGCTGGGAGAAGATTTCTCTATTATGAGAACCATATCCTTAAACGGAATGCTGACATCTTTATCAACCAACTATAACAGAAGAAATAAAGATGTAAGATTATATGAACTCGGCAATATTTATCTGCCTTATCAGTTTCCTCTGACAGAGCTGCCCGATGAAAGAATGCAGTTTACTTTAGGCATGTACGGGGAAGGCGATTTTTATACCATGAAAGGTGTTGTGGAAGAATTCTTTGAGTCTGTCGGACTGAAAAAGAAAACCGTTTACAATCCCAGGGCAGGTAAGCCTTTCCTTCATCCCGGAAGGCAGGCGGATATTGAATATGATGGCGTTACAGTAGGTTATCTTGGAGAGGTTCACCCTACTGTATGCGATAATTATGATATCGGTGCAAGAGCTTATATTGCAGTGCTGGATATGCCTTATATTGTGGAAAGAGCTACTTTTGACAGAAAATATGAGGGCGTTGCCAAGTATCCTGCCGTATCAAGAGATATCAGTATGGTGGTGCCGAAGGAAGTTCTTGCGGGTCAGATTGAAGCTGTGATTGAGCAAAGAGGCGGCAGGATTCTGGAAAGCTGCCAGCTGTTTGATATCTATGAAGGCGAACAGATTAAGGAGGGCTTTAAGTCCGTAGCCTATTCCATTACCTTTCGTGCAAAGGACAGAACCCTGGAAGAAGGGGATATATCAGCAGCTATGAAGAAGATATTGAACGGCCTTGAGGGTCTTGGCATTGAACTTAGAAGTTAAGGAAAGGAATGACAATAATATGGAAAAGAAAAACACATGGGAAACCTACAGTCATAAACAGCTGAAGGAAGTGGATGAATTTGCCGGAGAATATATGCAGTTTCTTGACATGGGAAAAACGGAAAGAGAATGTGTGGATACCATTGTCAATACCATAGAAAAAGAAGGCTATAAAGAACTGCAGGAAATTATTAAGGAAAAGGGAAAATTAAAAAAAGGCGATAAAGTATATGCCGTATGCATGAACAAGGCAATTGCCATGTTCAGAATCGGCGAAAAGCCTATGGAAGAGGGGATGAATATTTTAGGCGCCCATATTGATTCCCCGAGGCTTGATGTGAAGCAGAATCCTCTTTATGAAGAGGGAGGATTTGCATATCTTGATACCCATTATTACGGCGGCGTAAAAAAATATCAGTGGGTAACCATCCCTCTTGCACTTCATGGTGTTATTGTAAAGAAGGACGGAACAACCGTAGAACTTGCCATAGGTGAAAATGAAGATGATCCGGTATTCTTTATTTCGGATCTTCTGATTCATCTTGCCCAGGAGCAGCTTGAAAAGAAAGCCTCCAAGGTAATTGAGGGGGAAGCCCTTGATTTAATAATCGGAAATAAGCCTTTCCTTATTGAGAAAAAGGATAAAGATGAGAAAAAGGATAAAGAAGAGAAAGGTCAGGCCAAGGAAGCTGTAAAGAAGGGAATTCTTGCTATTTTAAAAGAAAACTATGAGATTGAAGAAGAAGACTTTATTTCTGCAGAACTGGAAATTGTGCCTGCAGGAAAGGCCAGGGAAGCGGGATTTGACAGAAGCATGATTTTAGCATACGGGCAGGATGACAGGGTATGCGCTTTTTCCTCATTAAAGGCAATGCTTGAAGTGGAGGAAGTAAAGCGTACGGCCTGCTGCCTTTTAGTAGATAAAGAAGAAATCGGAAGCGTGGGAGCTACCGGCATGCAGTCAAGGTTCTTTGAAAATACAGTTGCAGAGGTGATGAATCTTCTCGGACAGTACAGTGAACTGTCACTCAGAAGATGCCTTACCAATTCCTGTATGCTGTCTTCCGATGTCAGCAGTGCGTTTGACCCTTCCTTTGCAGCAAGCTTTGACAAGAAAAATGTGGCTTATCTGGGCGGCGGCATGGTGTTTAATAAATTTACCGGTTCAAGAGGAAAATCCGGTTCCAATGATGCCAATGCGGAATATCTCGCTCATCTGAGAGATATTTTTGATAAGGAGAAGGTGAATTTCCAGACAGCTGAGCTTGGAAGAGTAGATCTTGGCGGAGGCGGAACCATTGCTTATATTCTGGCGTTATATGGTATGAATGTAATTGACAGCGGCGTGGCGGTTCTCAATATGCATGCGCCCTGGGAGGCTACAAGCAAGGCTGATGTTTATGAAACCAAGAGAGGGTATGCAGCTTTCCTAAAAGGAGCAGAATTGTAATGACAGGATCGGAAATGAAGACCTCTGATTTTTACTTTGATCTGCCGCCGGAGCTGATTGCCCAGGACCCTTTGGAGGATCGTTCTGCCTCAAGGCTTCTGATGGTGGATAAAAGTACAGGAGAAATCAAGCATGAGGTTTTTCGGAATATTATAGATTATCTCCATGAAGGGGATTGCCTTGTACTAAATAATACAAAGGTGCTTCCGGCAAGGCTTATGGGCGTGAAGGAAAACGCCGGATGTGCAGGAGGCGCTTCCGGAGGGGCGTCGATTGAAGTGCTTCTCCTTAAAAGGAAAGAGGGAAACATTTGGGAAACGCTGGTAAAGCCCGGCAGGAAAGCAAAGCCGGGCACCAGAATTTCCTTTGGCGGCGGACTTCTGAAAGCGGAAGTGACGGATATCGTAGAGGAAGGAAACCGTCTGATTCGGTTTGAATATGAAGGTATTTTTGAAGAAGTGCTGGATAAGCTGGGAGAAATGCCTCTTCCTCCTTACATTACCCATAAGCTTCAGGATAAGAACCGTTATCAGAC
>CAZDPE010000086.1:0-10628 GCA_964507235.1 uncultured Lachnospiraceae bacterium | reverse complement strand
GTAAGAAAGGCCAGCCTTTCGCTCCCGGTGCTAACCCGATGCACGGACGTGATACCCACGGTGCAGTAGCATCACTGTCTTCCGTAGCCAAGCTTCCTTTCAACGATGCACAGGACGGTATCTCCAATACCTTCACTATCATCCCCGGAGCTCTTGGTAAAGAAGATAAGGTATTTGCTGGTGATATCGAAATCGATTTAAACAAATAATTTAAAGTAAAGTTCAAAATTCAAAATATCTAATTTCAGGGAGGTAACGTAATGGACGAAAAAAATATGGTTGATGATCTTGTAAAAATGCTGGATTCCGGTATGGCTATGGGTGTGGGGCATGTAAATGTTGACACTGATGCAGCAAGTGAACAATCCAAAAATGTTCAGACCATGGGATGTACTGATTGTTCCAGAACTCCTCTGGCATGCAGCGTTCCCACCCTGGAAGATGGATTGGATGATTTTCATTAATAATTAAGGAGGTAATTAACCATGGCAGCAAGTGCAGCACAGGTAGATAATTTAGTATCATTATTAGATGGTTACGCAACAAAGGGTGGTCATCATCTTAATGTTAATGTATTAAACAGAGATACATTATTAGATGCTCAGAAGCATCCTGAAAACTATCCTCAGCTTACAATCCGTGTTTCCGGATACGCAGTTAATTTTATCAAATTAACTCCCGAACAGCAGGCTGACGTTATCAGCAGAACATTCCACGAAGCTATCTAATTTCATGAAAAAAAGACGGTACGAAAGCGTATCGTCTTTTTTTTAATGCATTTAAAAAAACAGGAAACCCATAAAGCGGGCTTCCTGTTTTCATGAAATTAAAGATTTTCTCTTGTGAACTTATTTTTTCTTTTCTGAATATACATTCTTTTATCGGCCAGCTGCATACATGACATCAGCGACAAATCCTTCTCATCACTAATGCAACAGATTCCTACACTTGCCTGAAAAGGATACGGCTTTTTACAGCGCATTTCCTCCTCTTTCATGGCATCAATAAATTGCTTTTCAAATCCTGCACTCCGTTCCTTCGTGGTTGAATATAGCAATACGGCGAATTCATCTCCGCCTACCCTGGCACAGATTTCATCCTTTTCAATTAATTTTTCCAATACCTTAGCCAAATGGCAAAGCGCTTCATCGCCTTCTGCATGTCCGAAATTATCGTTAATATATTTCAGCCCATTCATATCTATACTGACTATACTTAAATACTTACCTTCCTCTTCATATCTTTCATGCAGGCTTCTAAGCTGTTTTTCATACCCTCTTCTGTTATATATTCCCGTTAAAGAATCCACATGATAAAGCTTTTTTATCTGTTCCAAACCAGCCAGTTCCTGATGCATATATGCATCTTCAATGGCATTTGCAAGACTTGTTAAATATGCGGAAACATAACTTCCCGGCCACTCATCATCCTCGAAGGTAAAAACCATATAACCATAGCTCTTATTTTTATAGTGTACGGAAAATACAAGATATCCCTGCGCCTCCTGCCCTGCAAGAACACTTTCCGGCAGAATATTTTCCCTGTCGAATTCTTCTTCGCTCTTAATCCCTTTGCTGTCACGGATAAAAATACGCTTCAGCACCATCTTCTTTGAAAAGAAATTATCATTTTCCGCCGCTTCAAAGCTTTTTTCTTCCGTATTGCACATACATAAATAAGCTTTACTGCAGTTAACATTCTGAAGGTATTTCTCGGCTACCTTCAAATACTCTTCTTCCTCAAAAGCATCCTGATAATCTGTTGTCATAAAAACCGACTGCTTAATATTGTCTTCCTCAATATAAATCTTAGCCAGCATCCATGACAAATCTTCCAGTTCTCCCTGTTCGCCGCATCCGCAGCTTCTGCGCAGCTGCAGGGAGGGCTTAAGCCATTCCACACGCTTTTGTTCCCGTCCCGCACAGATATTATCTATCATCTCTACAGCTTTTTTACCCATACTTTCAAAAGGAGCCTTGATGCTTGTAAGAGAAGGCTGATATCTTCTTGCATCCGGTAAATCATCATATCCGGACACACATACCTCCTCCGGAATGCGAACTCCTCTTTTTTTCAATTCATCGCAAACTGACAGAGCCATGTAATCATTGGAACAGATAATCGCCTGAGGATAGGTATCTCTCCCCTCTATAAACCAGTCCACGGCCGCTTTTCCTTTTTTTCTCCAATAATCGCCTTCAAACACCATATGCCTTGTAACAGGAATTCCTTCTTCCTCCATGACATTCAGAAAAGACTGATATCTTTTCTTTCCATCCTGACTCCGCAAGTCTCCTGTCATAAAACAAATATCCCGGAAACCATGTTGTTTTATGAAATGCCTGACCATATCTGCTATGGCCTCGCTGTCTTCTATTAAAACATTATAAAAATTCTCTTTGGCATCCCGTATATAAACCACAGGGCACTTTGCTTTCTTTTCCAAAAGGCTCTGCAATTCCCCTTCCATTCCGTCAATGTCAAAGGTATCCTCTGCAACAATAATCCCATCTAATTTTGAAAAATCAGGTAGCCTGATGATTCCCTTTTCTCCTTCTGCATAAAGCACATTATCTCCGTATGCTCCGAAATTGCAGAATACAAAAACATCATAATCCAACCCTCTGGCTTTCTTAAATATAGATTTAAGTACAACAATCTGATATTCTGACGTAATCTCCCCCATAAAAACGCCGATTCTCTTTCTCATCTGCCTGCCTTCTCCCATTATCAAAGTTCCTCCGTCAGAAGGTTTCCCACCTGGTCAGCAATAGAAAGCACTCTTTGCAGGCTTCCTATTGTTATGAAAAAACAGCGCCAAAAAACAGACTGCATCTGCATTCGGCGCTGCCAATGTGCACAAAAAAGCAAATACATACACTTTTATGTTAGCTTTTTTTGCCACTTTTTTCAACTGTATTTAATATAATTTATACAATATTTGTAAATTTTATATCTTATTCGTTGTTATATCAAAATCAGGCTTATGCTTTTTATTCCATATACTAAAACATCTTCCGATATTGGATTTTTATCAGATATCTGCTATACTATAAATGAAATCGGAAGGGAGATTGAGATTATGAAAGGCAGAATTCATTCATTAGAAAGCTTCGGTACCGTCGATGGTCCGGGAACCCGTTTTGTCGTTTTTGTACAGGGCTGTCCTATGCGCTGCGCTTATTGCCACAATCCTGATACATGGTCTATGACCGGCGGCAATATGATGGAACCAGAAGAAATTTATGAGCAATACAAGAGGAATGAAGGCTTTTACAAAAACGGCGGAATCACCGTTACCGGCGGCGAACCTTTAATGCAGGTTGATTTTTTAATTGACCTTTTTACCATTGCTAAAAAAGATAATGTACACACCTGCATTGATTCCTCGGGCATTGCTTTTAAACCGGGAAATACTGAGTTTATAAAAAAACTTGATAAATTAATGGAATTAACCGATTTAGTGATGCTGGATATTAAACACATTGATCCGGAAAAACATAAAGAGCTTACTTCACAGCCCAATGACGGCATTCTCGCATTTGCCGAATACCTTGACAGCAGGCATGTAGATATGTGGATTCGCCATGTTGTAGTGCCCGGAATTACAGATGATGATAAATACCTTTTTAAGCTTGGTTATTTCATCGGACAGTTTTCCAATTTGAAAGCGCTTGACGTACTTCCTTATCATACAATGGGAGAAACCAAATATGAAAAACTGGGAATTCCTTATAAGCTCGCAGGCGTACCCCCCATGGACAAAAACAAAGTCATAGAGAAAAAAGAAGTTATTTTAGAGGGAATACGCAAACGCCGTTCCGAAGAAGCGCCGCACTAATTCATGACAATAGAAAGCTCGCAAAGTGTGCTTTTTATTGTTTGCAGCTATAAAATGGGCTTTCCATTTTTACAAGTTTTTTATAAGAAGTTTTTATATATTTTGCTTGTATTCATGGTATATTTATATTAAAATGTATAAAGAGATTGATAATAAAATATCAATAGTATAGATATTTAAGGAGGATTAAGTTATGGCATTTGTAATTGGTGACGCTTGTATTTCATGTGGTGCTTGTGCTGGACAGTGTCCTGTAGGCGCTATTTCTGAAGGAGATGGCAAATTTGAAATTGACCCTAATACCTGCATCAGTTGTGGTTCCTGTGCAGGCGGCTGTCCTGTAGGTGCTATCTCTGAAGAATAATCAGAAACTGATTAAAACAACAGATTGTACTGTTACAGTCAGCCTATTGTCATGAATCAAAAGCAAAGCGTTCAATCAATTGATTGAACGCTTTTTTCTTTGAAAGAAACCGCCTTTTGGCTTTTCCGGCTTATGCTCATATTCTTCCGGCTCCATGACCGCTTCTTTTCCCTTCTCTTCACCTTCCTGCATTTCTTCTTTTTTACGGGATTTTTTCTTCTTGTTTCTTGTGCGAAGCAGTTCATCAATCTGTCTGTAATGCTCTTCCTGCCTGCTTACCCGTGCATCCTCTCTTTCATCCTCCCTTTCTTCCTGCAGCCTGAACTGATAATCAAGCTCTTTCAGCAGACTTTCCTTTATTTCCTCGCAAACCTCCTGATTATTGCTTCTAACTGCCTCAATAATCATATTCTGAAGAAGCTGCTGCAGACGAATGCTTTTAGCCTCTTTGCTTTCTTCCGTAATCGGTACAAATTCCCCTTTATTCACCATCACTACATGACGCTTGTTCTTTTCTTCCACCAGCGCAGTGTTGCCGCCGGCTGATAAATCATCCTGCACCGGCATTGCTGAAGCTTCGGAAACCGATGTTACCGGGCTGCCCATGAAGGAGATAGAACTTAAATTCCCTTTAAGCAGCATACTCCTTATTGCCTTCAACTGCAGACCCTGCTCCTTTAAATTTCTTATTTCCTTAAATCTTGTAATATCCTCCTCCGTATAATAGCGGTGCCCCATCTCATTTCGTTTAATGGGAAGCTTTAATTCATCCTCCCAATATCTCAGCACATGAGATTCCACCTGAACCTGCTTTGCAGCATCTGAAATTAAATAATATTTTTCCGCCTGTTTCATATAAAATTCCTCCTTTTATTATTAAATTAAAAGAGGACAGCAAATAAAGCTTGTCCTCTTTAGTATAATCATTATAAAATTATCCACCATATCTGCCGAAACTAATGCTCCAGATTTGCAAATTTCGTATAATCCGGCAGCCATACCAGCTCTACAGTACCAATCGGACCGTTTCTCTGCTTGGCAATAATAATTTCTGCAATTCCTTTTTTATCTGTATCCTTATTGTAATAATCATCCCTGTAAATAAACATTACTACGTCTGCGTCCTGCTCGATTGCTCCCGATTCCCTAAGGTCGGAAAGCATAGGCCTGTGATCGGGACGCTGCTCCACGGCACGGCTCAGCTGGGAGAGCGCAATCACCGGAACATTCAGTTCTCTGGCAAGGGCTTTAAGCGACCTGGAAATATCGGATATTTCCTGCTGTCTTGAATCGCTTCCCCGACCGCTGCCACTCATTAACTGCAAATAATCGATAATAATCATCTGCAAATTATGCTCCAGCTTATATTTGCGGCATTTGGAACGCAGCTCTGATATACTGATACCCGGTGTATCGTCAATAATCAGATTCGATTTGCCGATAATCCCAGCGCTCTCAATCAGCTTTTCCCATTCCGCATCCGACAGATTACCGGTACGCAGGTGTTGGGAATCCACTCTGGATTCCAGGGAAAACAATCGGTTTACAAGCTGTTCTTTTGACATTTCCAGGCTGAATATGGCAACCGTCTGATTCATTTTAAAAGCCACATATTGGGCTATATTAAGCGCAAAAGCCGTCTTGCCCATAGAAGGTCTTGCCGCAATCAAAATAAGGTCCGAAGGCTGCATACCGGCAGTTCTGTAATCCAAATCAATAAAACCTGTAGCAATTCCTGTTACATTTCCTTTATTCCTGGATGCTTTTTCAATTTTATCCATGGCATTCATTACTACCTGCCTGATTGGGACAAAATCACCTGTATTTCTTTTTTGAATCAGTTCAAAAACTCTCTTTTCCGTATCCTCCAGAATCACTTCCAGATTTTCTTTCCCGGCATAACAGGTATTGGCTATTTCCTCATTTAAACGTATCAGCTTACGCAAGGTTGCTTTCTCTGCCACAATACCTGCATAATACTTAATATTGGCTGAAGTAGGCACCGCTGTAATCAACTCCCTGATAAACTCCAGACTGCTTACCTCCGGAGGTACATCCTTCTCCTTCAAACGATCCTGCAGCGTTACAAGGTCTACCGGCTTGCCTTCATCATTTAATTCCACCATGGCATCAAACAGTACTCCATACTGCCTGCCGTAAAAATCATCACCCGCTATAATTTCAGATGCGACGGTAATAGCCTCCCTGTCCATAATCATGGAACCGATTACCGATTGTTCCGCTTCTATACTATGCGGTAACACACGCTTTAAAAGCGCTTCTTCTGTTGCTGCCATAAATTACTCTTTCCTCTTATCCTAACATATGTATAACAGCCGGAAATCCACCTGCTCCAGAAGATTCCCGTTTATAAATAATGCCGGAATTATAATTCCGTAACCTTAACCTTAAGCTTGCCTGTCACCTGGGGATGCAGCTTAACGTTTATTTCATAAACGCCAAAATTCTTAATTGCTTCCGGCAGCTGAATTTTTTTCTTATCAATTTCTTTGCCGCACTGCTCTTTATAAGCAGCCGCGATTTCCTTTGAAGAAACAGAACCAAAGGTTCTTCCTCCTTCTCCTGCCTTAATGGAAACCACAACCTCATCCTTCTCCATTGCTGCGGCAAACGCTTTTGCTTCTTCAAGCAATTCTTTAGCCTTCTTTTCATCGTTAGCTTTTTTAAGCTTCAAATCATTCATGTTCTTACCGTTGGCTTCTATTCCCATCCTCTTCGGAAGCACATAATTTCTTGCATATCCGTCATTAATCTCTACTATTTCATCTTTCTTTCCAAGACTTTTCACATCCTGTAATAATATAACCTTCATTTGTCTACCTCCATTATCCTTAAATAACAATATCTCCTTCTTCCAGCATTCTGTCCAGGGTAGCCTTTAATATACCGATACCCTCCGAAATGGATACGCCATTCAGCTGACAGCCTGCAATGTTCAGGTGTCCGCCGCCGCCCATTTTTTCCATGATTATCTGCACATTTATCTCATCAATGGAACGGGCGCTGACAAAAATCTGATTTTGATACTCTGTCAAAATAAAGCTGGCCTTAACTCCCCTGATATTTAAAAGCTCGTTAGCAGCCTGTGCACCTACTACCGTAGGACTCTGAATGTCTTCACTGGTACAGGTGGATATGGCAAAGGCATTCTTGTAAATTTCTGCCTGGCTGACCGCATCCGCCTTTGCTTTATATTCTATTGCATCTTCCCGGAACAGTTTACGCACTCTTGTCACATCGGCTCCGTTTCTCCGCAGGAAAGCCGCAGCTTCAAAGGTTCTTACGCCGGTCTTGCTCATAAAGTTATTTGTATCAATCATAATACCGGAATACATACAGTCAGCTTCTTCTGAAGTTATTCTGATGCTTTCACCAATATACTGTAAGATTTCAGAAACCATTTCACAGGCCGAAGACGCATATGCTTCCACATAAGAAAGAGTGGCGTTTTCAATCACCTCGGTGCCCTGCCTGTGGTGGTCCAATACCACAATAGGCTTACATATATGAAGCAATTCGGGACATTCGGTAATACTGGGCTTGTTTACATCAACAACCACTAAAACCGTGTTGCTTCCCGCAAACTCAAGAGCCTGCTGATTATTAATAATCATATTATCATCATATTCTTCATTATTCTTAAAAAGCTCAATCATAGGTTTTACTGAAGTGCTGACATCATTAATGATAATATGTGCCTTCCTGTCCAGGGTTCTGGCAATCCGGTAAATACCCACTGCAGCACCAAAGCTGTCCGCATCTCCAAGTCGATGCCCCATGATGAGCACCTGTTCCTTGTCGGAAATAATTTCCCGAAGAGCCTGGGCCTTCACTCTCGCCTTTACTCTTGTATTCTTTTCCACCTGCTGGCTCTTACCGCCAAAATAAATAATATTGGCAGGCGTCTTTACAACGGCCTGGTCGCCGCCCCTTCCAAGAGCCAAATCAATGGCATTGCGCGCAAACTCATAGTTCTGGGCATAAGAAAGGCCGTCCAGACCAATCCCAATACTAATGGTTACAGCCATTTCATTACCAATATTAACCGTCTTTACATCATCCAGCAAATCAAATTTATTTTCACGGAGAAGGGCAATGGCCTTTTTACGCAGTATTACCATATACTTGTCCTTCTCAATCTTCTTACAGATACCGTCCAATGCCGCAATATATTTGTTAACCTTACGGTCTATGAGCGCCGTAAGCAATGAACGTCTTACTTCTTCAACACTCTCCAGCGCCTCTTCATAATTATCCAGATAAATCATTCCCACTGCAAGACTCTGGTCATCCACCTCCTGCAATGCGATTTTAAGTGCAGTTTCATCAAAAAGATAAAAGGCAATCAAACATCCGTCATAACCATGACCGTCTATAATATCACTGTTTTCTGCCATTTCCTTCATGGAAATCTTTTTCATTTTAGCAAGATAATTTCTATCCTCATAAACGATATCAAGATTTACTTCTTCCATTTCGTCAGGCAGCTTTTCCTTGGTAATGGATGGGAATAAAGAAGTAATCGACTTCCGGTATCCCTTATCACGATGCACCACATGCTCAAAATAAGCATTCGTCCATATAATCCGCCCTTCCTCATCCAGCATTGCATAAGGCAGCTCCAGCTCCCGCAACAGCACCTTTTGAATCTGTCCATACTGAGTTGCAAAACTGACCAGCTCATTCATGATAATCGGTTTATTATACAAAAGCATTGAAACCGTAATTGCAAAGTAAAACAAGGTAAAACAGGTCATCACAAGTCCTGATGACACATCCAGTATGTAAACCAGTAAATTTACCGCTACAAGCAGGAAACCCAGATAAAGCGAAGTTTGCGTGTAACTCTTCAGTCTTCCTTTCAGTTTCATATTCTTTTTCTTAGAAGCCATTCTTTAAAACTCCCTGTAATAATCGACGTATATTTCCATAAAACTATACTTTTTAAGTATAACATTATTTATGCAAAGTTTCCATACTATTATTTTGTCAGTTTATGACCCTTTCATACAAAAAATTACAGGCGGACAAAATTTTGTCCGCCTGCGTTAGTTTATATTTACTGATAATTAATCCTGAACATAAGGCATAAGAGCGATATGACGAGCTCTTTTGATAGCTACTGTCAGTGCTCTCTGATGCTTAGCACAGTTTCCTGTAATTCTTCTGGGAAGGATTTTTCCTCTCTCAGATACATATCTCTTTAACTTATTAACGTCTTTGTAATCAATTACATTATCTTTGCCGCAGAATACACAGACTTTTTTTCTTCTGCGGATTCCGCCTTTTCTTCTCATGGGAGAATCAGACTTCTCTGTCTTATTATATGCCATAATAATTGCCTCCTATCTTACTCTTCAATCAGGCCTTCGGCCTATCCATTAGTTAAACGGCAGTTCTTCATCAATTCCGTCAGGAATATTCATAAAACCGTCGCCGGCACCCATCGGTTCAGGTGCTCTGCTTGTGTTGCCGGCAAAACCCCCGACACTGCCGGAACTATTCTTACTCTCAGCAAATTCCTGTTCTTCTACAACAACATCTGTTGTATAAACTTTCACACCATCTCTATTGGTGTAGCTTCCTGTCTGAATACGCCCGGTAATTGCTATCTTAGTACCTTTTCTAAAGTACTTCTCAGCAAATTCACCGGCTCTTCCGAAGGCTACACAGCCAATAAAATCTGCTGTCTGCTCATCACCGTTATTACGGCTGAACCTGCGGTCAACAGCAAGTGTATATCTGGCAATTGCCATTGAATTGTCACCCTGGGAATATCTTACCTCAGGATCTCTGGTTAAACGCCCCATAAGTATTACTTTATTCATATGTCCCTCTCTTTAAGTACACCTGTGTATACTCTCTCTATGCCTCGTCCTGTTTTACAACTAAAAATCTGACAACATTGTCCATGATGCGAACACGGTTTTCGATTTCAACTGGCGCTGTACTTTCAGCTTCAAACTGAATGAAGTAATAAAAAGCTTCTTTCATCTTCTGAACTTCATAAGCCAGTCTTTTCTTACCCCAGTCGTCAACATTAGTAATTGTACCGCCGAATCTTTCAATTAAGGCTTTACATTTGTCAACTACTGCTGCTCTTTCATCATCTTCGATTTTTGCACTAACAACAACGGCTAATTCATACTTGTTCATGCTTCGTTACCTCCTTTTGGTCTCTGGCCCCTGCATATACAGGAGCAAGGAATTGTGTCACTCTCCGGTTATCCGAAGAGCCGTCTGCGCTTACTTCAAAGCGTTTTTAACATATCACGGATAAATATAATACCATAATCCCCAAAATTAATCAAGGGCTTATCCAACAAAATCCCAAAAGTTTGTAACAGTTCGTAACAGTTCAGACACCCCTTATCAATGGACGACAAGCAGACCAGTTAGTAT
>CAZDPE010000085.1:0-10634 GCA_964507235.1 uncultured Lachnospiraceae bacterium | reverse complement strand
AGAAAATGGAGGAAACGTAAATGGCTCGTATTGCAGGTGTTGACTTACCGAGAGAAAAACGTGTAGAAATCGGCTTAACTTATGTTTATGGAATTGGCAGAGCAAGTGCCAACAAGATTCTTGAAAAAGCAAAGGTTAATCCCGATACCCGCGTCAGAGAACTGACTGATGATGAAGTAAAAAGAATCAGTGAAATTATTGACGCTGAGTACATGGTTGAAGGTGATTTAAGAAGAGAAGTAGCTCTTAACATTAAAAGACTTCAGGAAATCGGATGCTACAGAGGAATCCGTCACAGGAAAGGACTCCCTGTTCGCGGACAGAAGACAAAAACAAACGCAAGAACAAGAAAAGGTCCTAAGAGAACTGTCGCTAATAAGAAAAAATAAGATTAGCAAAATGAAGATGCACTTTCGCGGATATGGCAAATTGCAGTATATCTGCGCAGAAACAGAAAAATTATTTATTATTGAGAAAGTAGGTTAGTTTAAATGGCAGCAAAGAAAGTTACAAAAAAAGTGACAAAAAAACGTGTCAAGAAAAACGTTGAACGCGGACAGGCACATATCCAGTCTTCCTTTAACAATACAATCGTTACTTTAACAGATAACGAAGGTAATGCATTAAGCTGGGCAAGTGCAGGTGGTCTTGGTTTTAGAGGTTCAAGGAAATCTACTCCATATGCAGCTCAGATGGCAGCTGAAACAGCTACTAAGGCAGCGCTGGTACATGGACTTAAGTATGTAGATGTTATGGTTAAGGGACCCGGTTCAGGCCGTGAAGCAGCAATTCGTGCCCTTCAGGCTTGTGGACTTGAGGTTACAAGTATCAGAGATGTAACACCTGTGCCTCATAACGGATGCCGCCCGCCTAAGCGCCGTAGAGTTTAGTAACAATAAAATATAGTTGGAAGAAGGCGCAGCAGCGCTGTAAACAATATCAGGAGGAAAATTATAATGGCAGTAAACAGAGTTCCCGTGTTAAAAAGATGCAGATCTCTTGGTCTAGAACCCGCTTATCTGGGTTATGACAAGAAGTCAAACAGAACAAATTCAAGGGCTGGTAAAAAGGTAAGTGAGTATGGTCTTCAGCTAAGAGAAAAACAGAAAGCTAAATTCATTTACGGAGTGCTTGAAAAGCCTTTTAGAAATTACTATGACAAGGCTGACAGAATGAAGGGTATGACTGGTGAAAACCTTATGGTTATGCTTGAAAGCAGACTGGACAGCGTAGTTTTCAGAATGGGATTTGCAAGAACCAGAAGAGAAGCAAGACAGATTGTTGACCATAAGCATATTTTAGTAAACGGCAAGCAGGTTAACATTCCTTCTTACCTGGTTAAAGCAGGAGATGTAATCGAAGTCAGAGAGAAATCAAAATCTTTACAGAGATACAAGGATATCCTTGAAGTAACCGGCGGCAGACTGGTTCCTGAATGGATGGATGTAGACCAGGAAGCATTAAAAGGAACTGTTAAGAACCTTCCTACAAGAGAAATGATAGACGTTCCCGTAAACGAGATGCTTATCGTCGAATTATATTCCAAATAAACCGCAAAAAGAAACTCTAAGGCAGCTGATAATATGCTGCCTAAGAGCATCTATATTTTGTGGAGAAGAATCTCAGGGAGATTCTTCTGTCAATATTTCATTATGTTCGTAAAGGAGGGTATTTGCAGTGTTTGATTTTGAAAGACCAAATATTGAGGTGGCAGAAATCTCTGATGACAAGAAGTATGGCAGATTCGTTGTAGAACCTCTTGAAAGAGGATATGGAATTACACTTGGTAATTCACTCAGAAGAATCATGCTTTCTTCACTTCCCGGCGCAGCAGTAAGCCAGGTCAAAATTGAGGGTGTGCTTCATGAATTCAGTTCCATTGAAGGCGTTAAAGAAGATGTGACTGAAATTATTATGAATATCAAGAGTCTTGCAATCAGAAATAACAGCGATACAAATGAACCCAAAACAGCATACATTGAGTATGAGGGTGAGGGTGTAGTCAGAGCTTCTGATATTCAGGCAGATCAGGATATCGAAATCCTGAATCCTGACCTTACGATTGCAACCTTAAGCGGTAAGAATACCAAGCTTTATATGGAACTTACCATTACAAAGGGCAGAGGATATGTAAGCGCGGATAAGAATAAAAGCGAAGATTTACCAATCGGTGTTATTGCAGTAGATTCTATTTATACACCTGTTGAAAGAGTTAATGTAACCGTAGAGAACACTCGTGTTGGTCAGATTACAGACTTTGATAAGCTGACACTGGATGTTTATACAAACGGAACCTTAGTTCCTGATGAAGCGGTTAGCTTAGCTGCAAAAGTACTCAGCGAACATTTAAGCCTTTTTATCGATTTATCTGAAAATGCCAAGACTGCAGAAGTTATGGTAGAGAAGGAAGAGGATGAAAAAGAAAAAGTATTGGAAATGAGCATCGATGAATTAGAGCTGTCAGTTCGTTCCTATAACTGCTTAAAGAGAGCTGGTATCAATACAGTTGAAGAGTTAACAAACAAGACTTCTGAAGATATGATGAAGGTTCGTAATTTGGGCCGTAAGTCACTTGAAGAAGTTCTTACTAAATTAAAAGAATTGGGATTACAGTTAAATCCCAGTGAGGAATAAACCGTTTCAATTAATGAGGCAGCGCAGTAAAACCAAAGTGTATGTGTTGTGTTCTCATGAATGGAGTCTGCATGATTGCAGACCGGTCACCTGCATTCGGTAAGTAAGTCCAAAGAGCGTAGCCGGATGTACCATAATGGGCAGGAATGCCACAATGAGAAAAAGAGTTATAACACTCTTTTGGAAAGGAGCCTTAAATGGCAAAATACAGAAAACTCGGCAGAACATCTGACCAGAGAAAAGCATTACTTAGAAGTCAGGTAACAGCACTTATTCATAACGGAAAGATTGTTACCACACAGGCAAGAGCAAAAGAAGTTCAGAAAATCGTTGACGGACTTATTGCACTTGGCGTAAAGGAAAAGGATAACTTTGAAACAGTAAAGGTTACCGCTAAGGTTGCCGTAAAAGACAAAGACGGTAAGAGAGTAAAAGAAGTCGTAGACGGTAAGAAGGTCACCAAATATGAAACTGTGGAAAAGGAAATCAGGAAAGATCTTCCTTCCAGAATGAATGCAAGAAGAAAAATGATTAAGGTTTTATATCCTGTAACAGAGGTTCCTTCTACAGCAGCCGGAAGGAAGAAAGCTACTAAAGAAGTTGATTTAGTTGCTAAAATCTTTGATGAATATGGTGTTAAATATGCAAACCGCAACGGTGGTTATACAAGAATTGTAAAGATTGGCCAGCGTAAGGGCGACGGAGCAATGGAAGTTGTTCTTGAATTAGTTTAATAATTAAATTTTAAATGTTATGTATGAAAGGTAAGCTTCACTTAAGATGTGAAGCTTATTTTTATATAGACAATTTCAACCAAAGTGATATAATATTTTTATTGTTATTTATACATAATATACAAGATGGGGGAACGGAATATGAAAATACAATCCAAAATTTTAGCAGTAACATTGTTTCCGATGTTATGTCTGGGTCTGATTACTGTTTTACTCGGTAATGCACGGATTAATGAAGTGGTAACAGAGAGTATTGAAAATGGTCTGCGCTCAGCAGCTGTTTCTGTAAGTGATACTCTTAATTATGTAAGCGACGGTGATTACCAGCTTCAGGGGGAACAGCTGTTCAAGGGGGATTTTAATGTCAGTGAAGCAGTTGAAATTGCCGACAATCTTAAGAAGTCTGCTGATACCGATATTACCATATTTTTTGGTGATACGAGATATATGACTTCGGTATTGGATGCTCAGGGAAATCGTGTTGTGGGGACAAAGGCCGGAGATAAGATTATTGAGAAAGTTCTTAATAATGGACAGGAGCATTTTGATACAGATATTGATGTGGTGGGACAGCCATATTTTGGATACTATCTTCCTTTGCGTGAAAGCGGAACAGATAATGTGATAGGAATGGTATTTGCAGGAATGCCTCAGGCTGATGCCGAAGCGCAGATAACAAAAATTATTTCGCTGATTGCAGGAATTACGGCAGTTTTATTTATTTTGTGCGCATTTTCCACCTTTATTGTGGTACATAGAATTGTGAAAACATTATATATGGGAACCGATGCTTTGGAGCAGGTGGCTAAAGGAAAGCTGAATATAGAGATAAATGAAAGTACTTTGAAACGCAAGGATGAAATCGGAAATATCAGCAGAGCCATTATGCAGCTGAAAGCTGAATTGGCAGATATTATTTCCAGTATTAAGGAGCAAAGCAGCGCTCTTAATGATTCATCTGTTTATTTCAGTGAAAAGGCCGGAGATGTTTCGGAACATGTTATGCAGGTGGAACGGGCTGTGGAGGAAATTGCATTAGGAGCAGGCGGTCAGGCGGAAGAAACTCAAAGTGCAACTGAGAATATCATTATTATGGGGAATATGATAGAAGAAACTTCAAATGATATTGATGCAATGAATGAGAATGCCAAGGTGATAAAGCAGCTTGGACAGACTGCAGTGGATACGCTCCGTGATTTGCAGCAGATAAATCAGAAGACCAAGGAATCCATTGACATTATTTATGAGCAGACGAATACCACGAATACATCAGCCCAGAAAATTAAAGAAGCCACGGCGCTTATTACGGATATAGCTGAGGAAACGAATTTATTGTCCCTGAATGCATCAATTGAGGCGGCAAGAGCCGGAGAGCAGGGAAGAGGATTTGCCGTAGTAGCGGCACAGATTCAAAAGCTGGCAGAGCAGTCTAATGAATCTGCAAGACAGATTGAAGAAATCATTAATCTGCTCTTAAGCGATTCCGAAAAAGCCGTTGGAACCATGGAAGATGTAAAGGAAATCATGACACGTCAGAATGATAACGTGAGAAAAACGGATGAGCAGGTAAATCAGGTTCTCAGCCAGGTAGAACAGTCTATTGAGGCCATAGGCAGAGTAGCGGAGAAAACAGCAAAAATAAATGAAAGCAGGGTAAATGTAACTGATACGGTGCAGAATTTAACTGCAGTAGCCCAGGAAAATGCCGCAAGCACGCAGGAGTCTGCTGCATCTGTTAATCAGGTGAGTGAGATTGTTCAGGAAATAGCTGAGAATGCAAAGCATTTAAAAGATATTGCGGGACAAATGGACAAGAGTATGGAGTTGTTTGAAATTTAAAATCAGGAAGGAAAGTTTTTATGGATGCAATATATCAGGCAATAAAGAATCTGTTAAAATCATTTGTAAACTTATTTGTTGCAGTAGTGGAATTATTTGCCGGTCTGATTAACGGGGCAGCTTCTCTTTTCCTGAAATTGCGTCCGGGGGAATTTGTGCTCAGGGGAAGGAACGCAGGTGAAAAGCTGAAAAAGGATAAATCTGCATTAACGGGAAAAACAGCAGCGAATGAAGAACTTGTTTGTAAAGTGCGTAATGAATTAAAAGAAAAAATTACGGACAGAAATAAGTATATTCTGGCAAAAGCTGAGGTGGAAGTTTTTGAATGCAGTAAGATAAGAAGCAGCCTTGCCGGACGTAAAACGAAGTTGTCCTATGCTGTTGCAGGGATTCTGCTGGAAGAAGAATTCAAGGGTATATTTTCGGAAGAAAATGAATTATTGAAAACAAATGAAGTGAAGATGAATGGTTTTTCAGAAGATAGAAAAGAGAGCATTCCGCCGGAGGACAGCAGGACAGAAACCGAAGAAAATACACCGGAGGCAGTAAAGAATGAAGAGCCGCCTGTGAAGCCTGTGGAAAAAGCAAAAATTCAGTCTATTTGCGAGGTCGGCAAAGAGGCAATAAGCTGAAAAAAGGAATTATTTTTCTTCCGGTACTTTCTGAAAATGCTGATAATCCTTGCAGGAATTCCAGTCGCCTCCCCAGGTGAAGCCATGTTCTTTAAAGAGTTTATAGCATAAATCATTTTCGTCAATTTTATAAGGAAAATTCTGGGAACGGTCAACGTATATTTCACTTCCTTTGGGGGAAATGTAATCGTTGCCGTTTCCTGTTTTATCAAATACAATGTATGGGTTATAAAAGGGATTGATGTCAATAGCGCAGCCTATGGCATGCTTGCTCAGGCTGCTTGTACCGTCAACTACACGGTAATTGAAGCAGGAAGTATTATCAGCCTCCATGGAAGCGGTATCATCGCCATTAAATTCGTCAATCAGGCGGATGCTTTCAATTTGATATTCGTTGAGATATAATTCATAAAAAATTTCTATAAGGTCATCGGCGATGCCTTTGTTGCAAATCAGTTCACCTGTCTGAATTTCTTCGTTAAAATCATAATAAAGAACATTCATATAGCGTAAGTCGTCATATGAAACAGCGGGTTCCTCTTCATCTGCAATAATATTAACGGCCTGAACAGACAATGCAGGAGCAATTGCTGCGGAAACAGGGTATGAGATACCTGTAATTTTGGCAATTACTGTATCTGTAAGGGGTTGGTAGAAAAAACCGTCCTCATAATGAGTGCTTTCTTCTGATTCCCCGGCAAGAGGCACTATAGGGGAAGGAGAAAGCAGCTCGTCAGACACCGAAGGAGAAGCAGAAAAACCAGCATCAGTGTCCTTGTCATTATCCGGCAAGGACGAAGAAACGGCAGGAGAAGCGCTGAGAACAGAGGAACCGGATGGAGATTCAGCTTCAGGAAGGCCGCTGTCTTCAGAAGGCGCTTTAGTCGGCTTTGGAGTGGCATATGCTATCTCCGGATTTTTTTCCGCATAATCAGAAAGCTTTTCAGAACCGGTCAGAATTCTTGAAACAGCAGAGCATACTAATATCATTAATACTAAAAAAGCTAAAGGCTTAATCCATTTGTCCATAACTGCTTCTCCATAAGATGTTATCAATAAAATGCAACAGTTCAGCCATACCATTCATAGGCTGGCAGAATGTACATTATCACTGCAAAATATAAGTATAAACCGCCAACCTATTTCATGTCGGGCGTCCGCCCTATAGAAGCAATTGTGTATGTCTGAATCGTTACAATAAAATAATACTGCTAAATTCCCTCTATTGCAAATAAAAGCGATATCTAGTAAAATAGGTGTCAGGTTTGAATTGTAAACCTGTTTATGCTTTTGGGATAACGATTCAGCGGAAGGTAAGAATCTGACCTTACATACGCAGCGGCAGAAAATGCAGATGGGAGTGCCTATGGCGATTATTGAAACAAAAGACCTGGTCTTTGAATATATAAGAAGAGATGAAGAGGGAAATGTAGAGGGCATTACCCGGGCGGTGGATGATGTGTCCCTTTCTGTTAAGCAGGGTGATTTTGTGGCTATATTAGGGCATAATGGTTCCGGTAAATCCACACTTGCCAAGCATATCAATGCAATCCTTTATCCCACGGAAGGCACCGTATGGGTGGATGGAATGAATACCTCAGATGAGGATAAGCTGTGGGATATCAGACAGGAAGCGGGAATGGTGTTTCAAAATCCCGACAATCAGATAATTGGTCAGGTGGTAGAAGAGGACGTAGGGTTCGGTCCGGAAAATCTGGGTGTGCCTACTAAAGAAATCTGGGAAAGAGTTGAGGAAAGTCTGAAAGCAGTGGGAATGTACGAATTCAGAAAGCATTCTCCCAATAAGCTTTCAGGCGGACAGAAGCAGAGGGTTTCCATTGCCGGCGTCATCGCAATGCATCCCAAATGCATCGTGCTTGATGAACCTACCGCCATGCTGGATCCCAGCGGACGGAAAGAAGTTATAAGAGCTGCCAGGGCATTAAATGATGTAGAAGGAATTTCAATTATTTTAATTACACATTATATGGAAGAAATTATCCATGCAAATAAGGTTTTTGTCATGGATAATGGCAAGGTGGTCATGGAGGGCACTCCGAGAGAGATTTTCAGCCAGGTGGAAAAGCTTAAGAGCCTCAGGCTTGACGTGCCTCAGGTTACGCTTCTGGCCCATGAGTTGAAGCTGAGCGGTCTTGATGTGCCGGAGGGAATTCTGACAACCGAAGAGCTTATTAAAGCTCTTGGCTTGTAGGAGGATACAGGATGTCAATTGTTTTAGAGCATGTTAATCATATATATGAAGCTGGAACTGCGATGTCATTTCCTGCGCTGACTGATGTCAATCTGGAAATTCCGAATGGACAATTTATTGGCCTGATTGGCCACACAGGCTCAGGTAAATCCACTCTGGTACAGCACTTAAATGGTCTGCTTAAGCCCACCAGCGGTAAGATTTATTATAATGGTGCCGATATTAATGGGGATGGTTATAATAAGAAGGAACTGCGCAGTAAAGTAGGGCTTGTTTTTCAGTATCCCGAGCATCAGTTATTTGAAATAGATGTTTTTACGGACGTTTGTTTTGGACCGAAGAATCTCGGACTTGATAAAAAAGAAACGGAACTCCGGGCATATGCTGCTTTGAAGCAGGTGGGGCTTGAAGATGAATATTTTTATCAGTCGCCCTTTGATTTGTCAGGAGGGCAGAAAAGAAGAGTGGCAATTGCGGGCGTGCTTGCCATGAAGCCGGAGGTTTTAATTCTGGATGAGCCCACGGCCGGTCTTGATCCGAAAGGCCGGGATGAGATTCTGGACCAGATAGCAAAGCTGAGGAAGGAAACCGGAATGACGGTTATTCTGGTGTCACACAGTATGGAAGATGTGGCAAAATATGTGGACAGAATAATTGTTATGAATAAGAGCCGGGTAATGTTTGATGATGAGCCAAGGAAGGTGTTCAGTCATTACAGGGAACTTGAAGAAGTAGGTTTGGCTGCACCCCAGATTACTTATATTATGCAGGCATTAAAAGAAAAGGGGCTTTTGGTTGATACGGAAATCACCAGTGTGGAAGAGGCCAAAACGGCGATTTTAAATGCTTTAGCCAAAAAGGACAGACGCTGACAGCGTGATGGAAGATTAGATAGAGGACAGTTATGTTAAAAGATATTACATTAGGACAATATTATCAGACAGATTCCGTGATTCACAGACTTGATCCCAGGGTGAAGCTGGTTACGACTTTGGCATTCATTATCTCTCTGTTTATTGTGGATAATGCGGCAGGATACATTATTGCAGGTTTGTTTTTGGCAGCAGTGATTAGGCTTTCCAATGTTCCGGTTAAGTTTATGATGCGGGGAATGAAATCAATTGCTTTCCTGCTTGTAATTGCTGTGGTGTTCAACTTGTTTCTGACGCAGGGAGAGGTGGTTTTTTCCATATGGAAGCTGCAAGTTACCAAGGAAGGAATCAGGCTGGCTGTGATGATGGCGGTAAGGCTTGTATTTCTAATTATGGGGGCTTCCGTTATGACGCTGACAACAACACCGAATAATCTGACGGACGGTCTGGAAAAGCTTTTAAATCCTTTGAAAGCAATTAAAGTGCCTGTACATGAAATTTCCATGATGATGTCAATTGCCTTGCGGTTTATCCCTATACTGTTAGAGGAAACGGATAAAATTATGAAGGCGCAGATAGCAAGAGGAGCCGATTTTGAAAGCGGCAATCTAATTAAGAGAGTGAAAAGTATGGTGCCTTTGCTTGTGCCGCTTTTTATTTCTGCTTTCCGCCGTGCAAATGATCTTGCTACTGCCATGGAAGCAAGATGTTACAGAGGCGGTGAGCACAGAACAAAAATGAAGCCTTTGATATATAAGAAAAGAGATTACATGGCTTACGGAACAGTATGTATTTATCTGGCTTTATGTGTTGTAATAGGGAGAATGTTATTTTAGGCAGAAATTCATAAGCGATATAGGATAATGGAATGAAACGGATTAAATTAGTAGTGGCATATGATGGAACTGCTTATAACGGATGGCAGCTTCAGCCAGGCGTCAGAACGATAGAGGGAGAACTGAACAGGTGTCTGTCAGAACTGCTTTCCGAGGACATTCAGGTAATCGGGGCAAGCAGGACGGATTCAGGAGTACATGCACTTTGCAATATAGCGGTGTTTGATACAGACACACGGATTCCGGGAGAAAAGATTTCCTATGCTTTGAATCAGAGGCTTCCGGAGGATATACGAATCAGGGAATCCTGTGAAACTGCGGCAGATTTCCATCCGAGACATTGCAGCAGCCGAAAAACATATGAATATCGGATTTTAAATGCGGCGTTTCCTGTTCCGACAAGAAGACTTTATTCTCATTTCACCTATGTGCCGCTTGATATTGAACTGATGAAGAAGGGGGCTTCTTACCTGATAGGAGAGCATGATTTTAAAAGCTTTTGTTCATCAGCAGCTGCTGTGGAAACTACGGTTCGTACTATTCTGGATATACAAATAGAAAAAGAAGGCAGTGAAATCAGTGTCAGAGTCTGCGGCAGCGGATTTCTTTATAATATGGTAAGAATTATTGCCGGAACCCTGATGGAAATAGGGAAGGGCAGTTATCCACCGGAGCGCATGAAGGATATTCTTGAAGCAAAGGACAGGAAGGCAGCGGGCCCTACCGCGCCTGCTTGCGGGCTGACTTTAATCAAATATGAGTTTTCAGACAGCGCAGCAGAGGAAAACAGCGAAGATACGGCAGAGTGAAGATGCGGACGCCCGACATGAAATAAGTTGGCGGTTTATACTTACATTTTGGGGTGGAAATGTACA
>CAZDPE010000084.1:0-10758 GCA_964507235.1 uncultured Lachnospiraceae bacterium | reverse complement strand
AGGTCCTGCTTCCTATGGATTTACAGATACATTGGGACGTATGCATTCTGATGCACAGTTTGCAGGTTCTTCATCTGTTCCCGCCCATGTAGAAATGATGGGTCTGATCGGTATGGGCAACAACCCGATGGTAGGCGCTACCGTAGCTGTAGCTGTTGCGATTCAGGAAGCAGCAGACGCAGGTAAGTTCTAAATATATAAATATATAACAGAAGGCGCAGGCTGCGGATTCTTAAAATAAGAATGATAAGAGATGTTTTCATGTTTTTATGAAGCATCTCTTATTTTATGGTGGACATTTTTTTATTATTATCTTACAATATTGATAAAATACTTTGGATAGATTCCGGGGATTATCCGGATTCATCCATTCTAACAGAAAAGGAAGAAAAAATGAGCGAAGAAAACAGTGTAATTTATTGCAGTCAATGTGGCAGCACGAATCCTGATACTTTTAAATTCTGCAGCAATTGCGGAGCAAAGCTTGAGCAGGCTCAGGAAGCAAATGCGGTTTACGGAAAAGATGAGCAGCCTGTATTCAGCGGGGGAATGCCTGAGGCTCCCGTTTATGAGAAAGTCGATGCAGAGATTGTAAGCGAAGGGAAAATACCGGTTCAGGAAGAAATTAATATTAATTACGGTGCGGAGGATGGAACATATTCTTCTGACTTTAATACACAGACACCTCAGTATTATTCTGATTCCAGTACCTCCAATGCGGGAATGAACCAGACTAACGGCAATATCGGATTTGCGATTGCATCTATGGTATGCGGTATTCTTTCTATTGCATGCTGCTGCTTAAGCACGTTCAGCCTTGTACTTGGGATTGCGGCTGTGGTATTGGGAATTATTTCCATGAATGGAAAATATGACGGTAAAGGTATGGCTATTGCCGGCATTATTACTGGCAGCATTGGAATTGCCATTTGGATTATATTTATAATTATCGGCGGAGCCGGTTTGTTTACGGGAATGGTTGATGAATTATACAATTTCTAAAAGTACCGGAGAAGGCAGGTTACGGGCAGATACCATATTTTATCAGATTGGGAAATTTGTGTGGATTCCGCTGCTGGCAATAGGGTTCTGGTTTGCGGGAGGGGGATATGAAGAGTATGGTGAATTCCTTGCATGTGCACTTCGTAAAATGAGTGGACTTCCGTGTCCGGGCTGCGGTGGGACAAGGGCGTTTTATTATCTGTTTCAGGGAAAGTTCAGGAAAAGCTTTCAGTATCATCCTGCAGTATTATACGGCATTGGAGCTTATATTCATTTTATGGGACTGTATTTTTACCGAATGCATATTGCACATACAATAGAACGAAAAGAAATTCAAATTCCGTACTACATGTATGCTGCAATAGCAGTTATACTGCTGCAATGGATTTATAAGGTTATAAAGATATTATCATTTTTATAAGTCAGCTGCACGTTTAAGGGTAAACCTGTTGTTATGAATGAATATTTGCTTGCTTAACAAATGCTTTTAAGGTATAGTATTCTTAAATATAAAACTTTAAGGAGGAAATCAAGTCATGGATGCTAAAACAACAAGTATTGTTGCATATCTTACATGGATTGGATTAATTATTGCGGTTTGTGCGGGAGATAAGGAAGGCGCTAAATTCCATGTGAATCAGGCTCTTGTAATTTTATTATTCTCTTTGCTCAGCATTATTCCCTGCATTGGATGGATTTGGGGAATTTTTATGCTTGTATGCTGGATAATGGGATTGATTGCAGCAATTAATCAGGAAGAAAAAGAAGTACCGTTAATTGGCAAAATCAGACTTATAAAATAATAGAAAATATGCTGTGCAATATTTAGTCAGGATGAACAGCTGGGAGATGTCCCCGATTATGAATTCAGATTTATAGTTGGGAGGCATCTTTTTTTATGACAACAGAAAGTTCGCGAAGCGTGCTTTCTATTGTTCATGACAACAGAAAGTTCGCGAAGCGTGCTTTCTATTGTTTATTACAACAAAAAGTTTGTACAGAGTGTTTATGCTGCAGAATTTCCCAATGTATCTTATTGACAAAAAGTCATTAAAGTAATATACTTTTCTTGGAAGAGATTAGTTGATACTAACCCTAAAGGACTGCCTGTCAGGCTTATGGGTTATTTAGAATATGGAGCAGGAGGAAAATTCGATGAGCCTTTTATACAGTATATTAAAACCTGTTGTACGAAAAAAAGTAAAAGGAGGAATTCACAAGGAAGAAACATGGGAAGAATATTGTGAAACTTCTTATAAGGTGCAGAGGAAGTTTAAATTTGAACCTCCAAAGAAAAAGGGATATGAGTTCAGGGAAGAAAAAATCTGCAATTCCCGTGTGATTATCGGAAACAGGACAGGAAGAACAAGCAGCCGTGCAATTATGTATTTTGTTGGAGGAGGAGCCAGAAGGTGGCAGATGCCGTTCAATAAATCAATTTTCAGATATATGGAAGAACCGGATGCTGATTTATGGATACCGCTTTATCCGTTATCCCCGGATTATACATTTGTAGAAGAAGTGGAAATGCTTCTTGCCGCTTATGAAAGGATGCTTAAGGATTACAAAGCGGAAAATATTGTATGGATTGGCTTTTCTGCCGGCGCTGATCTTATTATGAGCTGCGGCAGGCATATTGTGCATGAAGGACATCAAATTCCCATGCCGGGGCTTATGATTCCTGTTTCCGGCTGTAATTTGTATATTTCGGACGAATCTAAAGAACGTATGAAAGAAATTGAAAAAAGAGATATTATGCTGTATGCCGATATGCTTGAAAATTTTAAAGATTTTTATAATCATGACGGAAATGTTCCGAAGTATTATCTTGGATGTGCGGCAGAAGATGATTATACAGGTTTCCCCAAGATTATTATGTACTTTGGGGGTGACGAAATATTTGCCGGAGAAGCTCCTGAATACGAGAAGGCCTTTAAACGGTGTAATGTTAAAGATTATACCATTAAATTAGGTAAAGGTATGTTTCATGGGTATCCGTTGTTTACCTTTGTAAAAGAAGGAAAACAGGGAGAGAATGAAATTATTAGTGATATTTGTGCATACTATAGCGCTGAATAATCTTTCAGTTATTATTCTGAATCTTCAGATAAACCGGCAGGCTGATCATCAGAAGCATAAATTTCTTCAGGAATATCGCCATGAAGGATTGAAAGAATATATTGAACTCTTAAATTGGCCCGGTCATAATTTTCTTTTGCCGCATCTGCCAGCTCAGAATTATAGGTTTCACCCTCAAAGGCCTGATGATAGCAGGAAACTGCTTCCGTCATATATTCACTGGCTTCATCAGCAAGCTGTTCAACGCCCGGAAAACCTTCGGGGACCTCTAATGATGCCATTTGAGAAAATGTATGTTCCATGGAATCAAGCAGCGCAAGCAGCTCGGCTACAGCTGTTTCCGATTCCGGATCGATTGCGTTAATAGAGGAATCATAGATTTTCACATTCTCAAAAAACTGATTCATATTAATTTTATAGGTATTTAACTCCTCATTTTCACTGCAGCCGGTTAATAATATAACCAGGCAGGATACGCAGACTGCTGTAAAACGGGCAAAGACTGTACGGCCTGCATTTATCTTATGGCACTTCAAAATAAATCCTCCTGAGAATCTGACATCATATGTATTAAATTAGCATAATTGTAATGTGAAATCAAGGTCAGGATATTGGAAAACAGGGAAAAGAATATAATTGTTCAATTGTAGTTTTGATAAAATTATGCTAACATAAAAAAAGTAAGCGCAATTTTACGATTACTATGGAGTACATAGCCATGGATTATAATGAGTTTGAACAGTTTGCGGAAAGCAGACTGATTTTTCTGGACGGGGCGACTGGTTCCAATTTGATAAAAAGAGGAATGCCTGCAGGAGTCTGTCCTGAAAAATGGATTTTGGAAAATAAAGATATTTTTATTGAATTGCAGAAAGAGTATGTAGATGCAGGAAGCAATATTATTTATGCGCCTACTTTTACGGCAAACAGAGTTAAATTAAGCGAATATGGATTGCAGAATGATATTGTCCGCATTAACAGGGAATTAGTGGCCTTATCCAAAGAAGCGGCAGACGGCAGGGCCTATATCGCAGCTGATATTACCATGACAGGTGAGCAGCTTGTTCCTATGGGGAAAATGGATTTTGAAGAGCTGATAGATATTTATAAGGAACAGATTCAAATTACCTGCGAAGCCGGAGCCGATTTAATTGTAGTGGAAACTATGATGAGCCTGCAGGAAACAAGGGCTGCGCTGATTGCGGCAAAGGAGGTCTGTTCACTTCCGGTAATCGTTACCCTTACTTTTGAGGGTGACGGAAAGACACTGTATGGCACAGATGCGGTAACAGCGGCCATTACACTTGAAAAACTGGGAGCATGCGCCATTGGGGCTAACTGTTCCACCGGTCCTGATAAAATGGTGGATTTAATTAAAGAAATTTCTCAGGCAGTTTCTGTTCCTGTCATTGCAAAGCCCAATGCCGGACTGCCGGCATTAAATGAGCTTGGAGAAACCGTCTACGATATGGAAGAGCCTGCCTTCGTGGAAGGCATGAAGGAACTTATTAACGCCGGAGCGTCTATTGTTGGCGGCTGCTGCGGCACTTCTCCTTCTTATATTGCAGCGCTTTCCGAAGCGTTTAAGGGGCTGGAAGAAAAAGTACGAAAAGGACAAAAAAACAGCAAAATGGTGAAAAAAGGAATCAGGCGGCTGACTTCCGAAAGAAAAACAGTTTCTTTTGAACTTGATTCACCGTTTATGATTGTAGGAGAAAGGATTAATCCTACAGGTAAGAAAAAGCTGCAGGAACAGCTTCGTGAAGGCAACCTTGAAATGGTTCTGGACTTTGTGGAAAAACAGGAGGAATGCGGAGCAGCGCTTCTTGATATCAATGTGGGCATGAGCGGTATAGATGAAAAGGATATGATGCTGAAGGTACTGGAAGAGGTTACGTTAGCATCTTCTTTGCCATTATCGCTGGATTCCAGCCATGTAGATGTTTTAGAAGCAGCTTTGAGGAGATATCCGGGAAGAGCGTTGATTAATTCAATTTCAGGGGAGTCGGAAAAGCTGGAAAAACTGCTTCCTATTGCGAAGAAATACGGTGCCATGTTTATTCTGCTGCCTCTTTCGGATGAAGGACTTCCTGCAAATATTGAAGAAAAAATTTCAATTATAGAAAAAATAGTGCAAAAAGCCCTGGCACTCGGAATGACAAAAGAAGATATCGTGGTGGATGGGCTGGTTGCAACGGTTGGTGCAAATTCTGAAGCTGCTAAGGAAGTACTTGAAACCATTCGTTATTGTAAGAAAAACGGTCTTGCAACGATTTGCGGATTATCCAACATTTCGTTTGGACTGCCGGAGAGAGGTTTTGTAAATACAGCCTTTCTTACCATGGCAATCAGGGAAGGATTAACAATGGCAATTGCCAATCCTTCACAGGAGCTTCTGGTAAATACGGCATTCGCTTCTGATTTGTTGATGAACAAAGAGGGAGCGGATATCCGTTATATTGAACGGATGCAGGAGTATCAGGAAAGAAAGCCGGTTATGGTTCAGGCTCCGTCTTTATCAGTTCCGGCAGCGGAAGGCTCCCGGCAGAAAAACGGCAATCTTAAAGAAAGCAATGATAATACAGGCGGTAATTCCGGGGAGCATGGACAGATTTATCAGGATGTGATGAAGGGAAACCGAAAGCTGATTAAAGAGCATACAAAAGCGGCTGTGGAAGCCGGGCAGGCCCCTGAGAATATTTTGAATGATATGCTGCTTCCTGCGATTAATGAAGTAGGGATTCTTTTCGATAAGGGAAAATATTTTCTGCCGCAGCTGATTGCCAGTGCGGAGGCAATGAAGCTTTCCATAGAGTATCTGGAACCGCTTCTTGCATCAGGGAAAGAACAGAAGGAAATGCCGGTTGTGGTAATCGCCACGGTTGCCGGAGATATCCATGATATTGGTAAGAATTTGGTTGCAATGATGTTTAAGAATTATGGTTTTCAGGTGATTGATTTAGGCAAGGATGTGCCCAGGGAAACCATTATCGAGGCGGCAAGAGAGCATCATGCGGCAATTATTGCGCTGTCAGCGCTTATGACAACTACCATGCAGGAGATGAAGCGGGTAATTGACTATGCAAAGGAGCAGAAAATTGAATCTAAAATTATGATAGGCGGCGCTGTTATCACCCAGGAATATGCTGATGAGATTGGAGCAGATGCTTATTCCAAGGATGCGGCTGAGGCCGTCAGGGTAGCAAAACAGCTTCTTGGCATGGAAGAAGAATGAGATGAGTCTGAAAGGAGTTAAGCGATGGATGCAGAGGAAATAAAGAATTATGAAAACAATCAGGACGGTGTGCAAAGCAGTTTAATGGAAGTGCTGGTAAAAAATTCAGAAAAGCAGCTTTTTTATTCCAGAATTGCAGCTTTTGCAGCTTTAGCAGCGGCAGTAGTACTGGCCGTCTGCCTGATAGCAGTGGTCCCATCCGTCATGAAGACCATATCCCAGGCTAACAGCGTTATGGTGCAGGCTTCGGATACGATTGCTCTTGCAGAAGAAGCAATTAACAGTGTGACCGAAATGAGCAATGCCATTAAAGATATGGGAAACAATATGGATTCATTAATTGCTGAAAACTCAGAATCCATAGCTGATGTGATGAAAAAGCTGGAAGCGATAGATTTTGAAGGATTAAATACAGCAATTAAGGATTTAGGCGATGTAGTGGAGCCTTTTGCAAACTTTTTTGGTAAATTCAGATAAATAATACTTTATGGAGAGGATTAAAAATGATAGGTGCAGATGCGATTGTAAAATGTTTGGAAGAAGAAGGAGTTAAATACGTATTTGGGTATCCGGGAGTGGCAATTTGCCCGTTTTATAACAGCATATTGTCCTCACCCATTCAGACCGTGTTAATCAGAACGGAGCAGAATGCGGCACATGCTGCCAGCGGGCTTGCAAGGGTTTCCGGTGAAGTGGGAGTCTGCGCGGTTACTTCAGGACCCGGCGCTACCAACGTGATTACCGGAATTGCCACTGCTTTTGCAGACAGTATTCCGCTTGTGTGTATTACCGGCCAGGTGAATTCGGAGCTGCTTGGCAGCGATGTATTTCAGGAAGCGGATATTACCGGGGCAGTGGAATCTTTTGTAAAATACAGCTATCTTGTTAAAAATGTAAACGATATTCCAAGAATTTTTAAGGAAGCGTTTCATATTGCCAATACGGGAAGAAAAGGACCTGTTCTTATTGATGTACCAATAGATATTCAGAATGCGGAGATTAAAAAGTTTGTATATCCCGAAAGTATTTCCATGCGGACCTATAAACCTACTGTAAAAGGAAATATGGTTCAGATTAAAAAAGTGGTTGCGGAGCTGGAAAAGGCAAAACGGCCTATAATCTGTGCCGGAGGCGGAGTCCTTTTATCGGATGCGGAAAAGCAGCTTCGGGAATTTTCTGAAAAACATAAGATTCCGGTGGTGTCTACCATGATGGGCATCGGAGTAATGCCGACGAAGCATTCCCTGTATTATGGCATGGTGGGAAATAACGGAAAGCCTTATGCAAACCGGGCAATGAATGAATCGGATTTGCTGATTATGGTTGGTGCCAGAGTTGCCGACCGGGCAGTCAGCCAGCCTGATTTAATTACAAATAATAAGATCTTGATTCACATTGATGTTGACCCTGCTGAAATCGGTAAAAATGTGGGCCCTGCAATTCCTCTTGTAGGGGATGCAAAGCATATATTCAGCGAGTTGATATCGCAGGAATTCTGCTGTGAACATGAAGAATGGATTACTGCTTTAAATGGATACAGAACGTCAATGGCGCCCAGAAGAAATCCGAATCCGGCTTATGTGGACCCGGCAGATTTTATTGCCAGACTTTCTGAAGAAATGGAGGATGATGGCATTTACGTTGCTGATGTGGGACAAAACCAAATCTGGTCCTGCGGTTATCATATTGTAAAGAACGGAAGATTTTTAACCTCAGGAGGAATGGGAACTATGGGATATTCCATTCCGGCAGCCATGGGTGCGAAGCTGGCCGATAAAAGCAAACAGGTAATTGCTGTCTGCGGAGATGGTTCCTTCCAGATGTCCATGATGGAACTGGCAACGATGAATCAGCATAATATTCCGGTTAAAATTGTTGTTCTGAAAAACAATTACCTTGGCATGGTACGGGAATATCAGCATTATACCTATAAGGACAATTATTCAGTAGTTGATTTATCGGGAAGTCCCGACCTTGAAAAACTTGCAGCCGCTTACGGTATGGATTTTGCGCGTCTTGAAAATATGGAGAAAGCAGATGCGGTGATTGATGCATTTTTGAAAGAGGACAAGTCCATGCTTCTTGAATGCATTATTGACCCCATGGATCTTGTAAAGTAAGAAAATTGCAGGTCAGAAGAAAGGTGTGAGATGTGATGAAAAGAATATATTCCGTATTAGTAGAAAACCGTTCCGGCGTCTTGTGCAAGGTAGCAGGTCTTTTTTCAAGAAGATGCTTTAATATTGATTCTCTTGCAGTAGGTGAAACCGATGATAAGGCGGTATCCTGTATGACTATTGTCAGCAGTGGGGATAAAAGAACCATAGAGCAGATTGAAAAGCAGCTGAATAAGAAGCTGGATGTCATTAAAGTCAAAACCTTTGATGCCGACAGCAGTATCAGCCGGGAGCTTATGCTGATTAAGGTAAAATACAACAAGTCAAACAGAAGGGATATTATGGAAATCTGTGAAATTATGAATGCCCAGATTGTAGATATGTCAAAATCCATGATGCTCATTCAGATGTGCGACTTACCCGAAAGAACCCAGCTTCTGATTGATATGTTTCAGTCAATCAGTATTGTGGAGGTTGCCCGTACAGGAACATTGGCATTGCAGAAATGTACTGAAACGGATTAAAATACATCAATAAAATATGATAAAATGGTACAATTGACTTTTGTATGTGATATTGATAAAATAATTTTTAAATGTTAAGGAGGAATCTTAAGGTGCAAAGAAAAGTCTTTCAGCTTCTGGTCGATAATACCTCGGGTGTGCTCAGCCGTATTTCGGGGTTGTTTTCCAGACGCGGCTACAATATAGAAAGTATTACGGCAGGCGTTACGGCAGACCCTCGTTTTACAAGAATCACAATTGTCACATCCGGTGATGATGAAATTCTGGATCAGATTGAAAAACAGGTGTCAAAGCTTGTGGATGTTCGTGACATTAAGGAACTGGAGCCTGACAACAGTGTATACAGAGAATTGGCACTCATAAAGGTAAAAACAAATAATGAACAGCGTCAGGGAGTTATTGCGGTGGCGGATATTTTCAGAGCTAAAATTATTGATGTGGCCTCCGATAGTCTGATTGTAGAGCTTACGGGCAATCAGGCTAAAATAGAAGCATTCATTAATCTTCTTGACGGATATGAAATACTTGAGCTGGCAAGAACAGGTATTGCAGGTCTTGGAAGAGGAACAGAAAACGTTACTTATCTGTAAGATGCAGTGGGTATATATTTAATGGAGGAAAAACCTCCTGAGGTAGAACCTCGTAGGAAAGGAGTCATAAAATGGCAAATATTTATTATCAGGAAGATTGTAACCTGTCTTTACTGGAAGGCAAAACAATTGCAGTAATAGGTTACGGCAGCCAGGGTCATGCACACGCATTAAATGCAAAGGAATCAGGATGCCATGTTATTATTGGTCTTTATGAAGGTTCAAAATCCTGGGCAAAGGCAGAAGCGCAGGGATTTGAAGTATATACAGCGGCAGAGGCTGCTAAAAAGGCAGACATTATCATGATTCTGATTAATGATGAATTACAGGCTGCTATGTATAAGAAAGATATTGAACCCAACTTGGAAGAAGGCAATATGCTGATGTTCGCCCATGGCTTTAACATTCACTTCAATCAGATTGTTCCGCCTAAGAATGTAGACGTTACCATGATTGCCCCTAAGGGACCCGGTCACACCGTAAGAAGCGAATATCAGGCAGGAAAGGGTGTTCCCTGTCTTGTAGCTGTTCATCAGGATGCTACTGGCAAGGCACTTGATAAAGCGCTTGCTTATGCACTTGCAATCGGCGGAGCAAGGGCTGGTGTTCTGGAAACTACTTTCAGAACAGAAACGGAAACTGACCTTTTTGGTGAACAGGCAGTTCTCTGCGGCGGCGTATGTGCTCTGATGCAGGCAGGCTTTGAGACATTGACAGAAGCAGGTTATGATCCCAGAAATGCATATTTTGAATGTATCCATGAAATGAAGCTGATTGTAGACCTGATTTATCAGTCCGGATTTGAAGGAATGAGATATTCCATTTCCAATACAGCTGAATACGGTGATTATATTACAGGACCTAAGATTATCACAGAAGAAACCAAGAAGACCATGAAAAAGATTCTGAAAGACATTCAGGATGGTTCTTTTGCAAAAGAGTTCCTTCTGGATATGTCAGCTGCAGGCGGACAGGCTCATTTCAAGGCTATGAGAAAATTAGCTGCTGAGCATCCTTCAGAGCAGGTTGGTAAGGAAATCCGCAAGCTTTATAGCTGGAACAATGAAAGCGATAAGCTGATTAATAACTAAACAGCCAAAATTTATCCCTGCGGATTCTGATTCCGCAGGGATTTTTAGTTCATGACAATAGAAAGTTCGCAAAGCGTGCTGTTGTTATCACACAATGCCTTGGGGTGGGAGCAAAATCTG
>CAZDPE010000083.1:0-10793 GCA_964507235.1 uncultured Lachnospiraceae bacterium | reverse complement strand
GAGCAAGCTCTCACGGTCATATTGTACAATTGTTTCTGCATGGCTGAACTGTTACGTCAATAAAACATGATACAGGGCGTTCCCACTTCCACCATTTCATAAAGCTCTGAAACCGCGTCAAGCGGTGTGTTGATGCATCCGTGGGAACCGTTTTTCTTATAAATCTCGCCGCCGTATTCACTTCTCCAGGAAGCATCATGAATTCCGATATTGCCTTTTACGGGTATCCAATACTTAACAAAAGAAGCATAACCTTCTCCTCTCAGGGTTCGGTTTCTCTGCTTGGCATATACATAGTTTGTGCCGCCCGGCGTTCCTCTCCCGAGCGAAGTATTCCCCGTTACAACCGGAGTTTCAATTTCCAGTCTGCCATCCACATAATAATACATCATCTGCTGTGTCATATCCACTTCGATATAGGTATCTCCTATATCGTCACTTCCCTGTTTTCTGGCCAGCTGTGTATATTGCGGCGTATGAACTTCAGCCTTTTTATTCAGAAATGCCGTAAGCAGATATTCTTTCTCTGCCTCACGGTCAATTTTATTCCCATAAATTCCGCCTTCAACGGTGACAATCTCTCCTCTTGTGGCAGAAAAATGCCTGACGCCGCCTACCGTATCATATTTGTCTGCCAGGGCATCCACAAAAGCATATACTTTTTCTTCATCAGTACAAAGTCCGCCTTCTTCATCAAAAACAAAATTTCCGTTTTCATCAAGCTGCAAAAATCCGCAGGCCACAGACGCATCCACAGGCACCTGTTCTTCGCCAAACTGATAAACAATCCTGCAGTTTTGATACTCCTCCAGCTGCTCCCACAGCTTAAGCGTATCTTCCATCTCTTTCGTTAAGGGCAGATTGCTGTAACATCCTTCCTCTTCCAGGTTAATTTCCGGCTTCTGTGATTCAAAAGCTTCATAGATTAAACTTCTCGCCAGAGCCGCATCCAGAACATTTTCCCTTTCATTTATAAGAAAATATCCCTTTTCGCCCTTTTGGATTTCCAGCTTTGCATCCGCATCACTTTTGCCGTCTGTAATCCCGAAATCTCTCAGCCTCTTCTCAAATGCTTCTTTATCATACTCTAAAGAAGGCAGCAGATTTTTTTCACCGGAAGAACCAATCAGATTATCTATCCACAAATAAGGATTCTGGCTTCTCAAATACTTTTCAAGAGGCTCTTCAAAGGTATAAGTAAGGTTTACTTCCTCCGGTAATATGGTACAGGACTTACCATCACCCGCTGTAATGGTAAGTCCCTCATAACTGCACTTCTTCAAAAGTTCTTCATTGACCTCATTAATACTTTTGCCCGTGCAGTAAACACCGTTTATCCATGTACCG
The DNA here is from genome assembly GCA_964507235.1 of uncultured Lachnospiraceae bacterium. Taxonomy (GTDB): domain Bacteria; phylum Bacillota; class Clostridia; order Lachnospirales; family Lachnospiraceae; genus Suilimivivens. Next base: position 9,446 of record CAZDPE010000083.1, on the reverse strand, counting down.
TAGCTGAATCCGCTGTCATAATACTTTGCCAGCCCCAAATACATGATAAGCACAGATAACAGTATCAGGGTAAGACCAATTGCACATCCTTTAAAAAATGCTCTCTTTTTCATTTTCAATCTTTATCTTTTAAATCCGTTGCATCAAACGCATCACTAATCGGCGCTCCCGCAGGAACCATGGGGAATACCTTATCGTCCTCAGGGATAATGCATTCAATCAGTACCGGTTTCTTCAAATCAATGGCCTTTTTAACGGCATCTCCTATTTCTTCTTTCTTTGTAACTCTGATGGCCTCGCAGCCAAGTCCTTTTGCCACCATGCAAAAATCCACGCTGTCATTGAGAACCGTCTGGGAATAACGCTTGCCATAGAAAAGAGTCTGCCACTGCCTTACCATTCCCAGCACATGGTTATTGATTACTACCTGAATAATCGGAATCTGATAACGGCTTGCAGTCGCCAGTTCATTCATATTCATGCGGAAGCATCCATCTCCCGCAATATTGATGCATATCTTATCCGGTTTTCCCATTTTTGCACCAATGCATGCTCCCAGTCCGTAACCCATAGTTCCAAGACCGCCGGAGGATAAAAAGGTTCTGGGTTCAGAATATTTATAATATTGCGCTGCCCACATTTGGTGCTGTCCGACATCAGTAGTGATAATGGCTTTTCCTTCCGTTACCCTGTCGATTTCTTCCATAATATACGGACAAGACAAACCGTTCCTATCGTAGTTAAGCGGATATTTTTCTTTTAATTCCTTTATATGTGCAATCCATTCAGGGTGTTCCATCTGTGGAAGCTCTTTGTTGATTTTTTGTAAAATTTCCTTTAAATCTCCTACCACATAAGCATCTGAACGAATATTTTTATTAATTTCCGCCGCATCAATATCAATGTGAAGCACTTTTGCACCGGACGCAAATTTGGATGCATTTCCTACAACACGGTCTGAAAATCTGGCGCCCAGAGCAATCAGCAAATCGCAGCTGTTCACGCCAAAATTGGAGGTCTTGGTGCCATGCATGCCAATCATGCCGGTATAATATTCGCTGTGTCCGTCCATAACGCCTTTCCCCATTAAGGTATCGCATACCGGGGCATCCAGCAGTTTTGACAATTCTCTTACTTCCTGAAAGGCGCCTGATATAACGGCTCCGCCTCCTACATAAATATAGGGCTTCTTAGCAGCTTTCATCAATTCTACCGCCCTTGAAATATCCTCCTGCGAATATCGGCAGACAGGTGCTGACGGAATGGGACATTTCTTTTCATATTCACACGTATTGGCAGTCACATCCTTGGTAATATCCACTAAAACAGGACCCGGACGTCCTTCCCTTGCAATTGTAAAAGCCTTTCGCAGGGTATCCGCCAGTATGGCAACATCCTTTACTATATATCCATGCTTGGTAATCGGCATGGTAACGCCGGCAATATCCACCTCCTGAAAGGAATCCTTCCCAAGAAGGGGCAGATTCACGTTACAGGTAATGGCTACCATCGGAACTGAATCCATATAGGCTGTAGCAATTCCCGTTACAAGATTTGTAGCGCCCGGACCGCTTGTGGCAAGGCATACCCCCACTTTACCGGTAGCCCTGGCATATCCGTCCGCCGCATGAGCAGCTCCCTGCTCATGGGATGTCAGAATATGGGTAATCTCGTCACTATGCTTATACAAAGCATCATATACATTTAAAATAGTTCCGCCGGGATAACCGAAAACGGTATCCACTCCCTGTTCCTTCAAACATTCAACAACAATTTCCGCACCTGTCAGCTGCATATTTCTTTCCTCCCAAATTTAGTATAAAAGCTTTCCGATTAATTCTTTCCCGGAATTTCCAGAATCGCGCCTCTGTTTCCGCTTGTAACCATTTCTCTGTATCTGGAAAGATAGCCGGTTGTTACCTTAGGCTCTCTGGGCTGCCATTTTGCCCTCCTTGCAGCCATTTCTTCTTCCGATACCTTAACTTCCAGCTTCATTTCGGGAATATTAATACTGATAATGTCGCCTTCTTCCACCAATGCAATAGGTCCTCCTACAGCTGCCTCCGGTGAAACATGACCGATGGATGCACCTCTGGAAGCTCCTGAAAAACGTCCGTCAGTAATCAACGCCACGCTTGAACCCAGTCCCATTCCTGCAATTGCTGAAGTAGGATTTAACATTTCACGCATACCGGGTCCTCCCTTAGGCCCTTCATATCGAATTACCACAACATCTCCCGGCACAATTTTTCCACCTTTAATTGCCGCAATTGCATCTTCCTCACAATCAAATACCCTTGCAGGTCCCTCATGTACCATCATTTCAGGAACAACAGCAGAACGCTTCACAACACTGCCGTCCGGAGCCAGATTTCCCTTCAGCACGGCAAGTCCGCCTGTAGTTGAATAAGGATTATCAAGAGGTCTGATTACCTCCGGATTTTTATTTACAGCTCCTGCAATATTTTCTCCTACGGTTTTACCTGTAACCGTCATGCACTCTATGTGAAGAAGCCCAATGTCGGCAAGCTCCTTCATTACTGCATAAACGCCGCCTGCTTCATTTAAATCTTCCATATAAGTAGGACCCGCCGGAGCAAGATGACATAGGTTCGGCGTTTTTTCACTGATTTCATTTGCAAAGGCAATGTCAAAATCAAACCCCACTTCATGGGCAATTGCAGGTAAATGCAGCATGGAATTTGTTGAGCATCCAAGCGCCATATCTACAGTAAGTGCATTCAAAATGGCATCCTTTGTCATGATATCCCTGGGCTTAATGTCTTTTTTCAGCATCTCCATAACTGCCATACCGGCATGCTTTGCCAGCTTAATTCTTTCAGAATATACCGCAGGAATGGTTCCGTTGCCTCTAAGTCCCATCCCGAGAGCTTCTGTCAGACAGTTCATGGAATTAGCGGTATACATACCGGAACAGGAACCGCAGGTAGGACAAACTTTTTCCTCGAATTCCTTTACTTCTTCCTCTGTCATTGTGCCTGCCGCATGAGAGCCCACCGCTTCAAACATGGAAGAAAGACTTCTCTTCCGTCCCTGCACATGCCCTGCCAGCATAGGGCCTCCCGAAACGAAAACGGTAGGTACATTAATTCTTGCCGCTGCCATTAACAAGCCCGGTACATTTTTATCACAGTTGGGAACCATAACAAGGGCATCAAACTGATGTGCAAGAGCCATACATTCTGTAGAATCGGCAATCAAATCTCTGGTAACAAGGGAATATTTCATACCGATATGTCCCATGGCAATACCATCGCATACCGCAATTGCGGGAAATACAACAGGCACGCCGCCTGCCTCAGCAACTCCCAATTTTACCGCATTAACAATTTTATCGAGATTCATATGTCCCGGTACAATTTCATTATAAGAGCTGACAATTCCCACCATGGGCTTTTTCATTTCTTCTTCCGTAAAGCCCAATGCATTAAATAAACTCCTGTGCGGTGCCTGCTGAATACCTGCTTTTACATTATCACTTCTCATTTTCAGTACCTCTCTTTCCTGTCTGCTGATTTATTTCTTAATCATTTATTTTTTCATAAAGAATAAAGCTGTTGTTTTCATAAATCTTTTTCATACTGTTATTTATATAATCCCATGGAATTGTATCATAATAATAATAAAATTCCCATTCCATTTCCTGGTAGCCGGAATCTGTCATTTTCCTGTCAAGCAGCACCATATCCGCATTTTCTATCTGTGTATTTTCGCAAGTGATATCATATAAAAATTTGATCAGATACTGCTGCGTGCAATCTGTTACACAAAGATTTTCCGCCTGACAGATATTACTGTGGGCCAAAGCATCCTGAATATAGTATTCTCTCATGCTGTACTGGTTTTGATAGCCTTTACCGCCAAAGGAAACGGCTGCCACAAGAAGGGCTGTAAAAAGTGCCGCTCCGGTTATGATTCCGGCTGCTTTATTCCCTCCTGCCTCCGGTTTCAGGAACGCGGCGGCATCTATTGCCTGCTGAATAAAAAATACAAGCAAAAGTGCCAGTAAAACACCTCCATATACAAAAACACGGTAATATGGGAGCGCACATTGTATGATTAAAAATAAGGGCATACACAAAATTCCCACAAGTAAAAATACAGGCAGCAATATGCTTTCCTTCTCTTTTTCCCTTATCCCTTTTGCTATTCTATAAATCAGACAGATAATGCCCGATAAAATAAGTATCACTATCAGCCATGCAGCGCCGTCATAATACCAGTTAAATAAAGTCATAAGCCAATTTCCAAGGCGCCCCATGAAGCCTTCTCTTTCAACACTCTGAATATAAGGCGTTGCCAGCATATATTCCATTCCCGTACTGATTGCCTGAAAAGGCGCCTTTAATATCACTTCCATATGCCCCATACCGGCATAAATTCCGTTTTCCGCCTTCACAAGCAGATTGGAACCGATTGCCAGCCAGATTATGGTATAAAGTCCAACCGTCACTGCAGCGGCAGCAAGGGAAGCTGCAATTAACTTTATCAGCTTCCTTATAGAAATGCTTTGAAGAAGTTTTTCTTCATTCTCCTTAGCTTCATTGATACCTCTGTACAAAAGGTAAATGCCTCCGGTAAAGCAAACCGGCAGCACCCAGTATACATCGCTGGTAAGCGTATAAAGCCCTAATATCAGGGAAACGGCATAGATAATATAATAACGCTTCTTTTCTTTTACATCCCGGCAAAGATAAATCAAACAGACAAATGCCGTCAGATAGCAGGTCACTCCGAGAGTATAACCCCTTCCCTGCACTGCCAATTGATTTATCAGGTTCATGGATATATAGAGAATTACTGCAGCCAGGGACAGTCCTCTGCGGAAAAAACATCTTCCTATGTGAAACAGCAGCGCCATATTGGCAAGCGCACACAGATAACTAATCCCCCTGAGTCCGATATAAGAATTTCCAAAATAATCAAGAAATCCCGATAAAACCGAATATCCAACATGATTATTAGGCAGGGGCCAGTGAATGGCCGCATAAACAGGTCCCCTGCTGATGAAATAATAATAAGTATATAATTCATCATACCAGGGCGTTAACGCAAACATCCGATAACCGTAATATACTGCCATTATCAGAAATAAAAGGGCAAAACCTGCTTTTTCATAATCTTTTTTAAACTTCATAACATCAGATTTCATTGGCCAGCAGATCACCCATTTTCCTGCATCCCACACGGGTACATCCTTCAGACATGATATCAACAGTTCTATATCCTTTGTTTAAAACCTTCTTCACGGCGTCTTCAATTGCATCTGCTTCCTTATCCAGGTCGAAAGAATATCTCAGCATCATGGCAGCCGACAAAACAGTTGCTATGGGATTGGCAATGTCCTGTCCTGCAATGTCAGGTGCGGAACCATGACTGGGTTCATAAAGGCCGAATTTACTGTCATTTAATGAAGCGCTGGCAAGCATACCGATGGAGCCGGTCACCATACTTGCTTCATCCGACAAAATATCTCCAAACATGTTTTCCGTTAAAATCACATCAAACTGTGCCGGGTCCTTGACAAGCTGCATAGCGCAGTTATCTACCAGCATATGCTCCAGCGTCACTTCGGGATAATCTTTTGCCACCTCTTCCACAACTTTTCTCCAGAGTCTTGAAGAATCCAAAACATTTGCCTTGTCAACGCTTGTTACTTTTTTGCGGCGTTTCATGGCAATATCAAAGCCTTTAACAGCAATTCTTCTGATTTCGTTTTCATCATATGTTAAAGTATCTACTGCTTTCCTTACGCCGTTTTCTTCGGTCGTATGCCTCTCGCCAAAATAAAGTCCTCCGGTAAGCTCACGCATAATCATCATATCAAAACCTGCGTCACTGATTTCTTTTTTTAAAGGACAGGCATCTGCCAACTCTTTATAAAGCACTGCAGGACGAAGATTTGCAAACAAATTAAGTTCCTTGCGAATCTTAAGGAGTCCGGCTTCCGGACGCTTTTCCGGAGGCAGCTTATACCAGGGCGAGGTTGTCGTATTACCGCCGATAGACCCCATAAGCACCGCATCGGCCGCTTTGGCATCGGCAATTGCCTCCTCTGTTAAAGGTATTCCATGAACATCTATAGAGGCTCCCCCCATTAAAATATCCTTATACTCAATTTCATGGCCATAAACTAAAGCCGCCTTATCAAGCACTTTTTTTGCTTCGGCTACGATTTCCGGGCCGATTCCATCTCCCGGTATACAGGTAATTTTTAATTTCATGTCATTTCCTCCTATTTATGAACAGAAAGCACTCCTTCAGAACTTTCTATTATCATGAATAAAATAAGGCGCTTGTCAGCGCCTTATCTCTAAACATTCTCCGCTTATTCTGCGTCCGTTTTTTCTACTTGTGCAATGGCAGATTTCTGCATAGGAATACGGCAGTTTTTGTTATTGCCAAACTCTACGATTACTGTATCATCCGTAATATCAATGACGATTCCGTAAAAACCGCTGTTTGTCAAAACACAATCACCGATTTCAAGTGTAGACAGCATGGCGGCCATCTTCTTCTGTTCCTTTTTCTGAGGTCTGATCATAAAGAAATAGAAAAAGGCGAAAATCAGAACCAAGTAAACTATCATAATGATACCGCCACCGGCTGATGTTCCTGTGGCAGCTGCATCTCCTGTTAATAAAATACCCATTGAATTTCCTCCTGAAATGAATTCTATGCTTTTAATAAGCCAGTCTAAAAAATATAATACACAATTAATCTATTAAAGACAAGCCTTTTTTATCAATCCTTCTGTTCCATTCCGCTTAATTTTTGCTTTTTATACGCTGCGAATCCGCCCTTATCAAGCGCATCTCTTATTTCTTCCATCATGGTATTATAAAAATATAAATTATGGAGTACACATAATCTCATGCCGAGCATTTCCTTTGCTTTAAGCAGATGTCTGATATATGCCCTGGAATATCTTCTGCAGGCGGGACACCGGCACCCCTCTTCAATCGGCCTTTCATCCAGCTCATATTTTGCATTAAAGAGATTAATTTTCCCCCTATTGGTATACAAATGACCATGTCTTCCGTTGCGTGAAGGATAGACGCAGTCAAAGAAGTCAATTCCTCTTTCCACACCTTCCAGAATATTGGCAGGCGTTCCAACACCCATCAGGTAGGCGGGCTTGTCTGCCGGAAGATAAGGCACTGTTTCCTCAATAATGTGGTACATCTCTTCATGAGTTTCTCCTACTGCCAGACCTCCCAGCGCATATCCGTCCAAATCCATTTCCACGATTTTTTTTGCATGTTCTATCCTGATATCATCAAAAACCGCTCCCTGGTTAATCCCGAATAACAGCTGCTTTTTGTTGATTGTATCTTCAAGGGAATTCAGCCTTGCCATCTCTTTTTTACACCGTTCCAGCCACCTGGCAGTCCTGTCTACCGATGCCTGGACATAGGCTCTGTCTGCACGGCTGGAAGGGCACTCATCAAAGGCCATGGCAATCGTTGATGCCAGATTTGACTGTATGCGCATACTCTCTTCCGGCCCCATAAAAATCTTTCGTCCGTCAATATGCGAATTAAAATAAACGCCTTCTTCTTTGATTTTCCTCATACTTGCCAATGAAAAAACCTGAAAACCGCCGGAATCGGTAAGAATCGGTTTGTTCCATGACATGAATTTATGAAGTCCTCCCAGTTTTTTGATAATTTCATCCCCGGGACGTACATGCAGATGGTACGTATTGGATAATTCCACCTGTGTTTTTATCCCTTCCAAATCTTCTGTGGAAACCGCTCCTTTAATGGCTGCAACAGTTCCCACATTCATAAAAACAGGGGTTTGTATCACTCCGTGAACGGTAGTAAGCTCCCCTCTTTTTGCTCTTCCTTCCTGTTTAATAATACGATACATAAAAACTCCTATAAATACTTATCCCTGAATTCCTCCAGGGTAATCCCTTCCTTCATAATGATTACTGCCGCATCCCTGCCCACATATCTGAAATGCCACGGTTCAAATTCAATGCTTGTAATATATTCTTTTCCTTTGGGATAACGCAGAATAAATCCGTATTCGCAGCTGTGCTCTGCAAGCCATTTGCCCGCATCCGTATCCGCAAAGCCTTCATCCAGCGTCACATAATCATCCGAAACTATATCAATGGCAAGACCTATCTGATGCTCGCTGGCTCCGGGCACGGTAACAGCCTGAGATGATATAGTATAGGCATCCATATAAGACATTCCCTTTTTCATATATGCTTCAATTTTACGGTTAAATAAAACTGCCTGATAATTCAAATCTCTGTACGGAGAACAAATAGCCAGTGCAACGCCATCATCACTGGCAGCCTGCATCATGGAAAGCAAGTCATCTATAATGCGCTCGTCACATTTCATAGTGCCCTTAATCGTTTTAATGCTGCCAAGCGTAAAGGTATAATCATCCGGAATCGGATGCTGCTTATTAATCAGTACAAGCCGCCAGTCATCCGCTCCGAACTCCGGCTCAGATTCTTCCGCTTCTTCCTCCGGTTCGCTCTGCTTCCATTCTATTCTGCTTTCTTCCAGAATCTCTGACAATGAATATTTGTCAGCTTCATCCATTCCATGCAGTTCCGCATCATCATAGCCGTCCAGAACATCTTCGTCCTCCAGAATCGGCAGACTGTCTATTTCCACTGTTTCTTCATTTGCCAGGGTGATATCCGATTCTTCGGTTACAGAAACTTTTTCTGCCTTATCCGTTTTTGCAACAAATCCATTATCCTCCTGAAAAACCGGATAAGCAAAACTGTTGCCTACCATAAAGCACAGCAAAATAAATATGGTACATACAAAACGCTTGGTTCCTCTTCTGAAATATTCAATCAGTCTGAAAAACCACAAGCTGAGTACCAATCCCACAATTGCAGGAACTCTCAGTAATTTGTTCTGCCTGCCCATATTAATAAAAAATTCTGTTACTTTCTCCCTTAACGATTTTTTCATTGGTCCACCGTTCATCACATTTTTATATGTAGGAAATTTTTTTTACAATATAATGAATTTATGATATCATAAATATTTCTTTTGTGCACTATTTTTGCAAAAATTTCTACATTTTATTGATGCTGCCAGATTTTTCAGATATAATTTAAACATTATAGGAAAGGATGCACAAAGATTATGTCAGGTTCAACATATGGTACCTTTTTTAAAATCACAACATGGGGTGAATCTCATGGAAAAGCCTTAGGCGTGGTAATCGACGGCTGCCCCGCAGGTCTTTCTTTATCAGAACAGGATATTCAGGTTTTTCTGGACAGAAGAAAGCCCGGGCAAAGCAGCATTTCCACTCCCCGCAGGGAATCCGATCAGGTAGAAATTTTATCAGGGGTTTTTGAGGGAAAGACAACGGGTACTCCCATTTCCCTGCTTGTTCCAAATACCTCCCAGAAATCCTCAGATTACAGTGAAATA
>CAZDPE010000082.1:0-10797 GCA_964507235.1 uncultured Lachnospiraceae bacterium | reverse complement strand
CCCTTGGGGCGCTTCAATTTCCATGCCCCGCTGCTTGCGGCGGGGTTATTGACTATCAAAGGAATCGTAAAATATTTATAAAGAAATTCTCAAAATTATTGACAGGGAAGTGCTTTATAAATATACTGGTAGACGGAACTGACCGACTGGTCGGACGGTATTGAAAAAATTTATCGATATCAGAAAATACAGGAAAGAGGAGAATACATAATGTTGGGAAAATTCAGTGTAAAAAAGCCCTATACTGTACTGGTGGCAGTAGTATTGGCAGTAGTTTTGGGAGTTGTTTCCTTTACGAAAATGACAACGGACCTGCTGCCTGATATCAGCCTGCCCTATGTGATTGTAATGACAAGTTATCCGGGAGCAAGCCCGGAAACGGTGGAAACGGTGGTAACGAAGCCTGTAGAGGCTTCCATGGCAACAGTCAGCAATATAGAAGGAATCAGTTCCGTTTCCAGCGAGAACTATTCCATGGTCATTTTGGAATTCACCCAGTCGGCGGACATGAACGCAGTTTCACTGGAAATCCGCGAGAATCTGGATCAGATTAAAAGCTATTGGAGTGATTCCGTTGGAAGTCCTATTATTATGAAACTGAATCCGGATATGCTGCCTGTTATGATAGCTGCGGTAGGCGGGGTTGATATGACCGCCGCCGAAGTAAGCGAAATGGTTCAGAATACAGTGATTCCGGAACTGGAGAGTATTGAAGGCGTAGCTTCTGCCAGTGCTACGGGACTTCTTGAGGAAAGCGTCAATGTTATTATCAGACAGGAAAAAATAGATAAGATTAACGAACAGGTTTTTGGATATATTGATGAGGAAATGGAGGATGCCAAACAGGAGCTTGAGGATTCCAAACAGGAAATTTATGACGGACAGGCAGAGCTTGCCGATGCCAGACAGGAGCTTGAGGATTCCAGGCAGGAGTTAATTGACGGACAGCAGGAGCTGGAAGACAGCCGTCAGGAGCTGGAAGACAGTAAGAAGGAAATTGCAGACGGCAGAGCAGAAATTACAGAAAACAGGAATAAGCTGGAAGAAGGAAAGCAGGAACTGGAAAATACCAAGAGTGAAACCAAGCAGCAGCTTGCCGATGCCGAAACACAGATTCTGACAGCGAAAGCGGATGCCGAAGCCATGAAGATGCATCTGACAGCTGAAATTGCAACGTTAAAAACGCCTGTGGAAAAAATGCAGGAAGGCATTGACAAGCTGCAGGATGGCATTGATGAAGTCCAGGCAGGACTTGATGAGGTGGACAGTCAGTACACGGCGCTTGAAGAAACCTTGGGCACTCTGGAAGAAGCGGTTTCCGGCATCACGGCAATTGATGAGCTGTTAAATAATTTGGATGCTTCCACCTTTGATGCCCTGAAAGGACAGGTGGCAGCGGTACTTGGTGTATCTGAAGAGCTGCTGACAGATGTGGATGGAGCAAGGGCAGCCCTGGAGGAAAAGAAATCGGCATTAAATGCCGCAATTCCAACGGATCAGATTTCCCAGCTTGAGGAAGCTGAGGAACAGCTGGAAAGCACCAGACAGGAGCTGGAAACAACAAAAGCAGAGCTGGAAAGTCAAAAACAGGAGCTGGAAACACAGCTTGCAGAGCTTAATGCAACCAATCTTCCCATGATTGAAGCTTATGAATCACAGCTGCCTGAGCTGGAGGAAAATATTGCCAAGCTGGACAGCGCCCTTACGGAGCTTTATCAGGGAAATCTGACAGCAGCAATTGAGTTTGCCAATGCACAGACACAAATCAGCCTTGGCGAATTGCAGCTTACAACCGCAGAAACCCAGCTGGATGCTGCGGAAACACAGCTTGAAACGGGCGAAGACCAGCTAAAATCAGGGCAGGAGCAGATAGAGGAAGGCTGGGAGCAGATTAAGTCCGGCGAAGAACAGTTAAATGATTCTGCCAAGCAGCTTAAGGATGCTCTGCAGCAGATAGCGGACGGTGAAACGGATTTGGAAGAGGCCTGGGAAAATGCTTATGACCAGGCTGACATGAGCGGAATTCTCACTGTTGACACTGTAAAATCCCTGCTCACCGCACAGAATTTTTCTATGCCGGCAGGCTATGTAACGGAGGAAGGCATTGATTATCTTGTAAGAGTGGGGGATAAGCCGGATGATATTGAAGAACTGAAAAAAATGCCGATTTTAAATCCTGAAATGGATGGCGTGGATGTGATTACACTCGGAGATGTGGCGGATGTATTTATGACTGACAATTCTGCTGATATCTATGCCAACGTAAACGGGGAAGCCGGCATTATGGTAACAATCCAAAAGCAGACCGGATATTCCACCGGGGAGGTTTCAGACAGAATCCTGGATAAATTTGAGGAATTGAAAGCCGAAAATGAAAACCTGATGCTGATTACGCTGATGGATCAGGGCATTTATATTGATCTTGTCATGGATTCCATTATCAATAATGTATTGTTTGGCGCACTGCTGGCAGTTCTGATACTGATATTGTTCCTTAAGGACTGGCGTCCTACTCTGGTGGTTGCGTGTTCCATTCCCATCAGTATGATTACGGCAATTGTATGCATGTATTTCAGCGGCGTCACGCTGAATGTTATTTCACTTTCAGGACTTGCCCTGGGCGTAGGTATGCTGGTGGATAACTCCATTGTGGTAATTGAAAATATATTCCGGCTTAGAAATGAAGGATATTCGGCAAAGGATGCCGCCATTGAAGGCGCAGGTGAGGTGGCGGGAGCTATTATGGCTTCTACGCTTACTACGGTCTGCGTATTTCTTCCTATTGTGTTTACGGAAGGAATTACCAGGCAGCTCTTTGTGGACATGGGGCTTACCATTGCCTATTCCCTGCTGGCCAGCCTTGTGGTAGCCCTGACTGTAGTTCCCGCTATGGCATCCAAAACCATGGTAAAGGCGAAGCCCCAGAAAGAAGGTAAATTCTTTGGCGGATTAATGACAATTTATGAAAAAATCATCAGGCTTGCACTCAGATTTAAGCCTGTGGTACTGCTTTTTGTAGCAGCGCTTCTGGTGGTCAGTGCATTGGCAGCTTTTGCAAAAGGAACGGCTTTTATGCCGGATATGGACAGCACCCAGATCAGCATGACGCTGACCATGCCCAAGGATACTCCTCTTGACGAAACCTCTTCAGTTACGGATGAAATTATAGAAAGGCTTATGAATATTGAAGATGTGCAGGATGTGGGCGCTATGGCAAGTTCATCCTCTCTGACCCAGCTTACCGGAGGAGGAAATTCGGCAACCAATGCAACTACGATTTATATTTCCCTGAATGAAGACAAGGAAAGGGAAAATACGGAAATTGCAGCTGAAATTGATACTATGCTGACGGATATCAGGGAGGATTATCAGGCCGAAATAGATATAGAAACCGAAACCATGGACATGAGCGCTTTGGGCGGAAGCGGCATCAGCATACAGGTGAAAGGACGTGAACTTGATACACTTCAGGAAATTGCCAGGGATGTAGCGGCTATTTTGGAAGATGTGGAAGGAACAACAGATGTTTCTGACGGCCTTGAAGAATCAACCGGAGAACTTCGCGTTATTATTGACAAAGATAAAGCGATTGAGTACGGACTTACCGTTGCGCAGATTTATCAGCAGATTCAGGCAAAGCTTGCGGATGCATCCAGTGCAACCACTCTGGAAACGGAAATCAAAGAATATGATGTATATGTAAAGCATGCAAATGATATGGAACTGACCAGAGATCTTGTTAAGAATCTGGAAATTGAAAGAACAAAGCAGGACGGCACGAAAGAAAAAATTAAGCTTTCCGATATTGCGGACTTTGAAAATACCCAGTCGCCGAAATCGGTAAACAGAGTTGACCAGACAAGATATATTGCTGTGTCCGCGGCCATTGCTGACGGCTATAATGTGGGCCTTGTAGCAAAGGATGTGGAAGAGGCATTAAAGGACTATGAAATGCCGGATGGTTACAGCCTGGAAATGAGCGGTGAAAACGAAACTATCAATGACGCCATGGATCAGGTTTACCTGATGCTGGTACTTGCCCTTATCTTTATGTATTTGATCATGGTAGCGCAGTTCCAGTCCCTATTGTCACCCTTTATTATCATGTTCACTATTCCCCTTGCCTTTACGGGAGGTTTCCTGGGACTCATCATCAGCGGAAATGAAGTGAGCGTTATTGCCCTGATTGGATTTGTAATGCTTTCCGGTATTATTGTCAATAATGGTATTGTGCTGGTGGATTATATTAATCAGCTTCGCAGCGGAGGAATGGAAAAGAAAGAAGCTATTGTTACTGCGGGCAAGACAAGAATCCGTCCTGTACTTATGACAGCGCTGACCACTATTCTGGCTCTCAGTACCATGGTATTCAGTAATGATATGGGCGCAGATATGTCAAAGCCCATGTCGATAGTAACCATTGGCGGTCTTATATATGGCACTCTGCTGACACTGGTGGTAATTCCCTGCATATATGATATTTTCATGAGGGATAAAGGGAAAAAGAAAGAAAAGAAATTCGGGAAAAAGGAAAAAGCGGCTGTCAGTGTGACAGAAGGGGAGGACAAAGAAAGGGATGAATAAAGCACTTTCGCCTAAGGAAAAAGCCATCTATCAGGCAGTGCTTGAATTATTTGAAGAGGGCGTGGATTTAAGCAGTGTTACGGTGGCGGAAATAACAAAGAAGGCCGGAATTGGAAAAGGAACGGCTTATGAATATTTTTCCGATAAAGAGGAAATGATTGCAAAGGCTCTTTTTTATAATGCCGGGGAACTGTGTCTGAAAATATATGAGAGGCTGAAAAAGGAAAAGACTCTGTATGACAAAATGAATCTGATGTTGATAAAAATGGAAGAGCAGATAACAGAAACAAGCTGCATTATAAAGATGGTTCATATTATGTCAGATAATTCAGAAGTCAGCAGGCGGCTTCAGGCTATGGAAAAAGAAAGTGAAAAAGAGATGCCCGCCGTAGAGATGCTCCGCAGGCTGATTCTCGACGAACTGGGTGAAGAAAAACCTTCTCAGGAAATATTGTCCTTTTTGACAATGAGCATGCTGTCCAGGGTTTTATGCTATGGAATGCTTTTAAGAGATGGGAAATATATGTCCGAAAGCAGCAGAGAAAAAATGCGGGATATGATTTGCCGCGGAATCTGCAGGGAAATAGAGGAAATGAAATAGAGCCGGAGAAAAAACAGAATTAGAAAGACAGAGAAGAAAGATAAGTCTTGCGGATTTCAGGGACATTGAGAGCATTCATGCATTTCGTGAGTACACGGAAAACGGCATAATTGAAAAAGAAGATATGCTGAAATATCTCTGCTACAAGAGCAGGGATAATGCCAGAACGCCTATGCAGTGGGATGACAGCGAAAATGCAGGCTTTACAGAGGGCAGGCCGTGGATTATGGTGAATCCTGATTATAAATATGTAAATGTGAAGGAACAGCTGGAAAGAGAAGATTCTTGCATGAGAGCTTATGAAGCTTTGGCGCTGTATGCGCTGCAGTAACGCAAAGAGCTGATAAGGGCGGCGCTCATATGCTGCCGCTCTTATATCATGAATGTTCTTTTACATATTGCATAAATTCAGGAGTTTTTGACCAATATCTGGATCCCCAATTTTCAAAATTCCATTCTTCCATGTACTCATTACACTCAAAATCAATATAATAAAGTTCTCCATTCTGTATGACAAAATTTGTTGGAAAATAATCGATATTTGTATGTGCGGCATATAACAGTGCGCACATGCTCTGCAGCTGTTCAACATAGGAGGAAATCATCTTATCCTGCAGGATTAATTCATAAATCGTATCGCCGTCTATAAATTCCTTCAGGATACGCTCATTTCTTATATCAACATCAATCATGGCAGGAATTTTTATTCCTATTTTCTTTAGCCGGTTATAATCATTTATTTCCGCTTCGATTTTATTTCCAAACTGATAATAATCACAAGGTTCATGATGAATCTGTTTTAAAACATATTTTTTGGTTCCATCATCAGCTAAATAAGAGTAGCCGCCTTTTCCCTTTCCTAATAGTTTAAGTATTTCATATTTTTTCCCGTTTACAATCATTTTCTCATTCATAATTAGCTTTCAACCATTCTTTTCCGCATTTTCCGCAAATTCCGGGCTATTGTTCGGTTATTTGATTTTTTTCAGGGGAACAGAGCCGGCCTCTGCGATTTCCTTTACAGTTAAAACGCCGTTTTCAACAAGAAAACGAATATCATAGTCTGCATAACTCATCCCGTAAATATAACCGGTTTTTTTATGATAGGCCGCTCTGGGATCCTGAGAAAGTATTTCATAAACAGCCTGACGTAAATTTGCAGGAAGACGCTGCTTTAATTCTTCGGGAAAGATTACGGGAATGCTGTCTTCCCTGTGAATTTCACCAAAGCCTCCTTTTGCGTCAGGATGGGAATCCGTGTAAGGAAGATAAGGTTTGATGTCATAAACAGGAGTGCCGTTCATCAGATCGGCTCCGGATACAATCAGAACCGGTTCGCCGTCTTTTTCATACCGGACTTCTTCTAACCGTACACTGGAAAGACCAATTGAATTCGGACGGTAGGGCGAGCGGGTTGCAAAGACGCCCTTTCTATCCTTTCCTCCCAATCTGGGCGGAGCTACAGTTAAATGATTATTTTCCCTCTTTGATTCAGAAAATCCCCATAAAAGCCACAGGTGTGAATAGTCTTCAATTCCGCGGACAGCATCCGGATTACGAAATTCCCCTTCAAAATGAATTTCTCCTCTTAAAGAAGGTACAAGTCCGCTCTGCCTTGGTATTCCGAACTTTTCCGGAAAGTCCGTATGAATTTTTGCAACGGTAATTAATGAATTGCCTTTATTGAAATCTGTTTCATTTTTATCACAGAAGTTTACACCGGCCGGTTTTGCATATGGCATTGTTCTTCCTCCAATCGCAAGCAAAGTTTCTTTAGACAGTATTAAAGACTTTTCAGAAACCAAATCCCTAAAAAGTCTTTAATCATAATAATTCCAAAGCTGATGACGGGAATTGAACCCGTGGCCCCTTCCTTACCAAGGAAGTGCTCTACCTCTGAGCCACATCAGCATACAGTATTAAGTTTTGAATCGGTAAGATTATCTTTACCAGGGTGCCGCTCTGCCGGCTGAGTCAAGACAGCCTGTGATGCTTAACACCAACGAAGCACATTATAGCATGATGCGAAATAGTTTGTCAACTCCATTCATAATTTTATAATTTTTCATGAACCTTTTTCGTAACATTTTAGCCATACCATTCATAAGTTGGCGGAATGTACATCTTTATCCTAAAACATAAGTATAAAACGCCAACTTATTTCATGTAGGGCGTCCGCCCTATAGCAGCAATTGTGCGATATGCCCTTAGAGAGCAGACTCTCACGGTCATATTGTACAGTTGTTTCTGCATGGCTGAACTGCTTCTACATAATCTAAAATAGTCCGGACATTTTCATCCCAGGATTCATAACCTTCCTGAGAGCGCCTGTCGGGAATCTCATCATAAGAGGATAAAAGCTGTCCCAGATAATCGGTAAACTTACAGCTGCCCCAATAATTCAAATGAGATTCATCATTAAAATCTTCCTCGAAATTTAAGCCTATTTCGTCATAATAATCATTATAATTGATAAACAGAATATTGTTCTCACGGGCAATTTCCGCGGCCTGATTGTAGGTTCTGGTATCTTCATTGGTAGTGACATAGGGAGCGGCAATTAAAATCAGCTCCGTATCATGTTCCCTGGCACAGGTAATAATTTTGTTCAAATACTTCAGTGACTTGGAAGTAAATCCATCAGCCCGGTTTTCGTTGATGACAGGTTTTGTCTGAGGCGTCCTTTCCAAATAGGGCGTATAGCCCTTAAAGCTTTCCATATGCTCGCTGTTCCAAAAGAAATGGTCGAAATCGTCTGCATTTAAATCGTCATATCTGCTGTGGTAAACCATGAAAGAAGGGAAGTAGTTAAAAAGTTTTTCAGGTTCCACGCTGACGGCCAGCATTTGAAGCTTGTTCAGAGAAAAATGCATTCCGTGAATATTTTCGGCAATCCAGGTATATTGATAGTCTTCCTTGAAGCGTGCAGGGCCGTATAAATCAAGAACAATTACTTTTGGGGTCTGATATTTATATAATTCCTTTAAATAGTAATAGGTCATCCACAAAGGCTGCTCAGCGCCGCTGTAGTCATAGGCGGCGATGCCGTAATTTTCCCACAAAAGACCGGTATTGATGTTGCAATGAATATGGCTGGTACCCATCATAACAACATCAATGGAATTATGGGGCTGCCAGTACATGCTTTCCTTTTGGTCAATTCCATGGGCGGATTTTATGCTTAATACGGTAGATATCAGATAAAAAGTAATAATCAGCAGCAGAACAAAGCCGATTCTTGCTAATTTCTTTTTCATAAATTTCTCTCACTTTCAATATAATTTATGACTGTTAAAACTGCATATAAATAAACTGTTCCGTATGATAGCCCGGTCCGTAAACGCCGAAAATGAACAGCAGGATGATTAACAGGTAAAAAATCAGATATCTGACAGAGTTTTTCTTTTCCTGAACAAGCTCCGGAAAAAGCATATCCCTGCGGTAGCCGCAAAAATCCATAAGGAATACAAGGGCTACGCTCACAATAATTACTGCGATTTCAATTCCGTCCAAGCTAAGAAGGCTCAGTGAATCGGACAGTTTATTCAAGTGAATTCCGGCAGTAAGCATTGTTTCAATATAAATTAATGCTGATTTAAGCCCTGTTGCCCTGAAGAAAATCCAGGCAAAGGCTACTGCTATAAAAGTAATAAAGCGGCTGAAGGGAAGCTTAAGCTCTCTTTTTTTAAGAAGAGTGTCTATTACGGAATAAAGTCCGTGAAGAAGACCCCAGGCAATGAAACTGAAGCCCGCGCCGTGCCACATGCCGCATAGAAGGAAAACAGTCATGGTATTGATGCATTTCCGAAATAATCCTTTTTTGTTTCCGCCAAGGGGAATATAAATATAGTCCCGCAGCCAGCTGCTTAAGGAAACATGCCATCTGCGCCAGAAGTCGGTAATGTTTTCGGCAAAATACGGCGTGACAAAATTCTTCATCAGGGAAATACCAAACAATCCGGAACATCCCATGGCAATGAAAGAGTAACCTGCGAAATCACAATATATCTGAACCGTATAAAGAAGAGCGCCGGCCAAAAGAAAGAGGCTGTCAAAACTTTCCGGCGCTTCAAAAATCTTTGATACAATAATGGCCAGGCGGTCAGCAATAACGAGCTTCATGAAATATCCGTACAGCATGTAGGTAAAAGAGGTAGAAAGCCTTCCTCTGTCCCAAACCCGGAGGTTTTCCAGATTTTGAAGCTGCCTGAAAAATGACTGCTCCCTTTCAATGGGTCCGCTGACAAACTTGGGAAAGTAGGTCAAATATAAGGAAAGGCTGATAAAATTCGCCTGTGCATGGCACTTTCCATGATAAACATCAGTAAGATAGCCGATTGCCTGAAATAAATAAAAAGAAAGTCCTACGGGAATAATCAGCTGGTTTAGGATGCCCTCGGAAAGAGTATTTGCTTTGCCTGTGAGCTGCAGGAAATAAGGCAGATATTTGTAGCAGCTTAATAGCAGTATACAAATGATGATAGACGCAGCAGCGTATATTTTGCTTTTTGCTTTTTTCTGATATAAATTTGCTCTTTCAATTGCCAATGCTGCATAATAGGTAAAAATCGAAACAGCGGCTGATATTATCAGTGTACGTATGCCGAATTGCGCGCAAAACAGATAGCTCAGCAAGAGCAGCAAAGCGGTGCGGTGTTTCCCCGGCACCAGGAAATAAAGAATAAAGGAAAGTATTAAAAAAGCAGGAAAATACAATGATACAAACAAGGAGTGCCTCCTGAATAAATACACGGATATAGTGCAGATTGAGAGAGGATATATAAAAAGAAAGGGACAAACAACAGAAAGCATACTTTGCGAACTTTCTATTGTCATAAGTCAGCAACCCTGCTGTAAGCAGCGGGACATCAAATTTGCAGCGCTGCCCGGCAGCGGGGTATTGCCCCTCGCGGCATTCGTCAAGGTCATGCAGGCATGACTTT
The DNA here is from genome assembly GCA_964507235.1 of uncultured Lachnospiraceae bacterium. GTDB lineage: Bacteria > Bacillota > Clostridia > Lachnospirales > Lachnospiraceae > Suilimivivens. The sequence goes on along the minus strand of CAZDPE010000082.1, from coordinate 669 downwards.
GACTCATTGCTTACGGAAATAAAAAAGTGCCAGAATATGGATACCAAAAAAATGTCAAAGCATAAAAATAGTGCTGCAACAAGTGTGTGGGTTCCGATATTCTGCCACTTTTTACATTCTTTTCACAGTGAATAGTACGGCATATTCATGCAGTAGGTTTTCACCTTAAAAGCTTTACCTTACGGCTGTAAGAAGCAGCATTTCTTATGAAGCCTGTCTTCATAAAATCCGCTTTCAATCTATATTTATAGTATCATCCAAAATTTTGGTTTACAATCACCTTAATGAAATCTTAATGAATAATTCAGAATAACTAAAAAAGTAAGAGCGGCTTTTAGCTTATGGGGAAATACAGAGCATATCAATACAGAGTATGGAAAAAGATAATTTAAGCTGTTATAATGAATGGGAATTTTTTGTATATGACGGAGGGGATTGAAAGGTGCCGGAAACTATCAGGCTGAACGGAGATTATATACGGGTAAGAAGGAAGAAAAACAGCAAACTGACATATGGTGGTGATCAGGAGTTTTTCTGCGGAGAGGAAAATGGCAGGCAGGATGAGCGGAAACGGAAGAGCGGCTGCGGAGTAGCGGCCTTTTCGGATATGCTGCTTTATTCCCGCGTGCAATGAGTCAAAGTCATGCCTGCATGACCTTGACGAATGCC
>CAZDPE010000081.1:0-11045 GCA_964507235.1 uncultured Lachnospiraceae bacterium | reverse complement strand
GGAATCTCAGAAGCCGCATGAAATAAGGCTTAGAGATTCCGAGAGTCTATAATATGACATTGGAGGAATATAAGCAATATATTTATAATAAAATTTCGGAAATTCCCATGCATCCTTCGCAAATACTCCGGTCGGTATCGGTATTCATATCCGACGAAGGCTTTGAAGCCATGCATAAGGATTCTGAATATGAAAAATGAGTATTGGATACCTTGAAACAGGACTTCGGCTTTTATAATCCATGGTGTAGTGTCAACGGCGGAAGCTTTACGGTACATCGTTTCGGAAAGTCGAAGGAAGAGTACCGGGGCGACAGCTGGTATACGGGCTTTCAGGGCAGCAGAAGCGCTCTTTTTAATGAGGAAGAGGAGAAAAGCTTCTGGAAGAAACGAAACAGGCGGCATAAGGAATATATAAAGCAAAGTCAGAAAATAGCGGATGAAAAGAAAATAATGAAGCGGGTTTATCAGGAAGCCGCCATACGGTGGGGAAATTGGGAGAACATGTTTGATGGAGAAACAGCGGTTTCCGCTTTGAATCTGGCAAACCTGTTGTTTATGACAAAAAAGAAAATAAAAGATTAGCAGTCGGCTGAGCAGAAGCAGAAAAAGGATGAAATGATATGATATCAGGAATAAGAAAAGAAAGCGGTTATGAGGGGAGCTTTGTTCTGCCCAAAGCAAAAAGAAATGAGAAGGAAAGCAGCGTGTCATTTGAGGATGCTTTTTTGTCTTCCGTGGATACTGAGAGCAGAATAAAATCAAGAGAAATTAAAACCGTAGAAAAACAGGCGCCATATTCTGCCCTTGCAAAGGATGGCGTTATTAATTATAACGGCGTTGTGTTCATATGTGATTATGAAAAGAATGCTTTATGCCTTGGAGATATGAGTAATCCTGATGATGTACTGTCGATTCCCCTGTCAGGAGGCGGTGTATTAAAAGTAAACCGCGATAATATTGATGATCTGTCAAAAGCAATCGGAATGTTTTCACCTGAAGATGTTAACAGGATTCTCAGGGCGATTGCAGAAGATGCACAGTGTAAAAGAAAGCTGAATGAAATAGAAGACGAAAAGCTGAAAATAGATTTTTAAGTATAAATAATTTGAACGCCGTTTCCGATATATTGTATGGAAGAAACAGAATCATTTATGGCAGCAGGCAGTCTGCAAAAGGTTCCTTCTGCTGTTTTTTTGTATATAATATAAATGGAGAGGAGTGAAAGCAATGGGAATTAATCCAATATCCGGCCCGGGAAGTGTGCAGCCTTATTATAAAGCGCCTGAAATTCCGGCGCTCACGTCTAAAAAGGTGGCAGAATGGGATGAGAAGCCGCATTTAGATAAAGCCTGCGAAGAAATTGCAGATGCAAATCCTCCGGTAAAGGAAAAGGAGCCGGATACCCGAAGTAAAATAACGGATTTTGACAGGTTTTCCCTTACCTTTAATAAAGAAGAAAGCTTTGATTATATAGGAAGCGAAAGCGGTCTGGCTGATTTGGATGTGCAAAAGGCCATATCGGATATGAAAAGGGATTCTGTTTTGCAGGAATATCAATATTTTGTAGGAAGTGTGCAGACGATTATTAATCCGGAAGATGGATTTGTTTTTCAAAAGTAACAGTTTAATAAGGGCAATGCCATGAAAACACCTTGCATTCATGCAGGGTGTTTTGTTATACTAAAGCATGTTAAAGGAGAAAAGATATGTTGCAGCGTTTTTATCCGGATAAGTATATGAAATCCGCCTATGAAATTGATTTCAGAAGCTATTATGATGCAGGGTACAGAGGCATTATATTTGATATTGATAATACATTGGTTCCACATGGTGCTCCTGCAGATGAAAGAAGCATAGCGCTGATAAGAGAATTGAAGGAACTTGGCTTTGGAATTATGCTGCTTTCCAATAATAAGGAACCCCGGGTTAAAATGTTTAATGATGCAGCGCAGGTTTCTTACATTTTTAAAGCGGGAAAGCCGGCAAAAAAGGGATATGAAGAGGCAATGAAACAGCTGGGAACGGATAAAAATACCACTTTGTTTGTAGGGGATCAGTTGTTTACGGATGTCTGGGGAGCACGGAATACGGGAATTTTTTCTGTTTTGGTAAAGCCTATGGACAAAAAGGAAGAAATTCAGATTGTCCTGAAAAGAATACTTGAAAAGATAGTGCTTTCCTCTTATAAGAGAATGTGCATAAAGCAGGGAAGACCGTATTTGGAATAAGGGCTGCAAATTTATTTCCGCGAGCAACGAGTCAAAGTCATGCCTGCATGACCTTGACGAATGCCGCGAGGGTCAATATCCCGCTGCTTTGCAGCGCTGCAAGTTTGATGCCACGCTGCTTGCAGCGGAGGTTTTGACTACAGATGAAAAACAGGAAAAGGGAGTTTTAGAATGGAAATTAACGGACATACCAGACTTTGCGGTCTGATTGGAAATCCGGTAGAACATACGATGTCGCCGGTCATCCACAATGCTCTGGCTGAAAGCCAGGGACATAATCTTGTATATGTGCCTTTTCATGTGGAAAAGGAATATCTCGGGGATGCTGTTAAAGGCGCTTATGGACTGAATGTGCTTGGACTGAATGTGACAGTTCCCTATAAAAGTGATGTGCTGCCTTATTTAGCGGATATTGACGAATTGGCGGGAAGAATCGGAGCCGTGAATACGCTGGTAAGGATAAAGGGAGGCTATAAAGGCTATAATACCGATATTCTCGGTCTGTACCGCGCCATGTGCAGTGAGAATATTAAGCTGGAAGGGGAAAAGGCAGTTCTTTTGGGAGCAGGAGGCGCGTCCCGGGCAGTTGCTTTTCTGTGCGGGGAAAAGAAAGCGGAAAAAGTTTATCTTTTGAATCGTTCCCTTGATAAAGCGAAAGCGCTTGCAGATGAAGTGAACGCGGCTTTTGGAAGAGAATGCATTGTTCCCATGGCAGTTGGGGATTATGAGAAACTGCCGGAGGAAAAGCTGCTGGCCATTCAGGGTACCAGTGTGGGGCTGTATCCTGATGTGGATAGAGCGGTAATTGAGGATAAGGAATTTTACCGGAGAATTCATACGGCATATGATTTAATATATAAGCCTGCAGAAACAAAATTTATGAGGCTTGTAAGAGAAGCCGGAGGAGAAGCCTATAATGGACTTAAAATGCTGCTTTATCAGGGAATCATTGCCTATGAACTGTGGAACCGGGTGGAAATACCGGAAGAAAGCGCAAAGGAGATTTACGAATTTTTGAAATAATACCGGAGATAAAAAATGAAGGACAATATTGTTTTAATCGGTTTTATGGGGTGCGGAAAAACCAGTGTGGGCATCAGGCTTTCCTTCGCTTTGAAAAGAACCATAATAGATACTGATAAATGGATAGAAAAAAAGCAAAATATGACAATTGCCGGGATTTTTGCCGGGAAAGGCGAGGCTGTTTTCCGGCAGATGGAAACGGATTGTATAAAAGAACTGATTCAAACTGCAGAAGGGCAGATTATTTCAACGGGCGGGGGCCTGCCTGTCAGGGAAGTGAATCATGAGTTGTTAAGGGAACTGGGCAGAGTATATTATTTAAAGGTAACGCCGGATGAGGTATATGAGAGATTAAAGGGCGATACTACAAGGCCTCTTCTTCAGGGTGAAAACCCGAAAGCTAAAATAGAGGAATTGCTTGCAAAGAGGGCGCCGCTTTATGAAAGATGCGCAGATGTCACTATTGAGGTATCCGGTAAAAACTTTGATGAGATTATAGCGGAGATTGTGAAAGAGGAGAGCAGGGAAAGATGAAAATATTGATTATCAATGGACCTAATTTGAATTTTCTTGGAATTCGGGAAAAAAATATATACGGTACACAGGATTACGATTATCTGCTGAAAATGATTGCAGATAAGGGAAAGGAAAGCGGCTGTACGATAGAAGTATTTCAAAGCAACCATGAAGGTGCCATTATTGACAGGATTCAGGATGCTTATTTTGACGGAACAGAAGGCATTGTTATTAATCCCGGCGCTTATACCCATTACAGCTATGCCATTCATGATGCGCTTGCAAGCATAACCATTCCCAAGGTGGAAATCCATATTTCCGATATTACAAAGCGGGAAGAATTCAGAAAGATTTCGGTAACAGCGCCTGCCTGTGATAAACAGATATACGGACATGGTTTGAACGGATATCTGGAAGCGGTTGATTTTCTGCTTGGAAAATAATAAAATTTTTTGCGATTAAGAGCAGAAAGTGGTTGAAAAATATCATTATTTATATTAAACTGATAAGGAATTATAACGTGAAAATTTTAGGAGGAATATTTTTATGATTTCTGCAGGTGATTTCAGAAATGGTATTACTATTGAATTAGATAATAATGTTTACCAGATTATTGAGTTCCAGCATGTTAAACCCGGTAAAGGAGCAGCATTTGTCAGAACTAAACTGAAAAACATCAAGAATGGCGGCGTAGTGGAGAAAACCTTCAGACCTACTGAAAAATGTCCACAGGCACGAATTGATAGAAAAGACATGCAGTATCTGTATTCAGACGGAGATCTGTATAACTTTATGGATGTTGAAACATATGAGCAGATTGCATTAGACAGTGAAACAGTAGGTGATGCATTGAAGTTCGTTAAAGAAAATGAAATGGTTAAGGTATGTTCCCACAATGGCGGTGTGTTTGCAATTGAACCTCCTTTATTTGTGGAACTGGAGATTACTGATACAGAACCCGGTTTTAAGGGAGATACTGCTACAGGCGCAACAAAGCCTGCAACTGTGGAAACCGGTGCTGTTGTCAATGTACCTTTATTCGTTGAGTTAGGTGATAAGATTAAAATTGATACAAGAACAGGTGAATATCTGTCACGTGTATAGTTTTTATCCAGCATCCTTATAAAAGCCTGAAAGACAATGATTTTTTCATTGTCTTTTTTTGTAATAATAGAAGTTCATATGTTTTATTCTGAAAATTAATCAAATATATTCATGACGGCCGGTAATTGTTCTGCCTTCGTTTCCGGCCGGCGCAAATTCAAAAATCTGAAAGAGAGGCTATAATCTATGAACACATCTGTTAATTTTGCCGCATTTACGGCGGCTGTTATGAAAAAACTGCAGGATAAAATGGGAGATAATTATAAAATTTCGTCTAATAATGTAAAGAAGAACAACGGAATTGAACTGACAGGAATTATTGTAGAGAAAAAAGGATGCAATACATCTCCCACAATATATGCTGATGATTTTTATGAGGATTACTTAAAAGGAGTAAGTCTTGAGAAAATTGCTGAAACAATATGCGGTATTGCACAGAAAAGCAGGTTTACGGAATCAGTTGATTTATCGGGTTTTACCACTTTTGAAAAAGCAAAGCGGCAGATTGCATTTAAGATTATAAATTATGAGAAAAACAGAACTCTTTTACAGGATATTCCTCACAAGACCTTTTACAATCTGGCAATTGTGTACTATTACAGCGTAATGGAACCGCCCTTTTGCGGAAAAGCTACTGTGCTGATACATAACCAGCATTTAATAAAATGGGGAATTGATTCCGAAGAATTATCCAGGACGGCCATGAAAAATACTCCGGTGATATTTCCTGCTGTAATTGAAAACATCGAAAATGCAATGTCGGAAATATTGAAGGAAACATTGGTCAACAGTGAAAAAGAACCGGAAGTAATGGGAAACATTATGACGGAAATTCCGAATGGCGACTGGGATGAGGGATTTTTTATACGGCTTCAGAGGGAGCTTAAAAATGAAAAAAATAAAATTCCCATGTATGTTCTCAGCAATAAACAAAAGCTTAACGGTGCAGCATGTATGTTATATCCCGATATCATGAAAAAATTTGCGGATGAACAGAAAAGTGACATATATATTCTTCCCAGTTCTATTCATGAAGTGATTCTTCTGCCTGTTTCAGAGCATAACTCGCCGGCGGTATTGCTTGAGATGGTGACTGAAATCAATAAGACTCAGGTGGAAGAATACGAGGTTCTTGCGGACGCCGTTTACTGTTTCAGAAGGGAAAGAAACTGCATAGAAAGGCTGTGCTAAATTAATTTCACAAAGCTTTCACAGTTTTTTATAATTGTCAGACTAGACATTCTTGAAAGCTTATGGTATGATATTCAAGGTGATGTAACAAATTTGTAATAATTGAAAGCGATTTCAAAATAATATCATGCACCCGTAGTCTAATGGATAGAACGAAGGCCTCCGACGCCTTTAATGCAGGTTCGATTCCTGTCGGGTGCATTTACATCACCTTGGTATTATACTAAAAATAATAAGGAAAGGTAAGCTATGAAACAATCCAATCAGAACAAAATGCATATGCTGAAGGAAAAATCCATAGCAGTCATAGACTGGATTATGGATCATACAAAAATCGTAATGCCCATTGTTCTTGTGGTTTGCGTGCTCATTACAGTGCTGTTTGCTATCAGTGCCAATCGAAAGGAAGCATTGGAAAAGGAAGCAGAGATGGCAGCGGTGGCAGTTGCTGCCGAAGGGGAAACATCAGTACCAGTGGAAGGCTTAAGCGCTCCGTTATTTGAACTTGAAGAAAATGCACATCAGGATGTGAATAATGTTTTAAGAACCTATTATGATGCACAGGCATCGGGAGATATTGAAACAATTTCTTCTTTAAATATGTATTTAAACGATATTGAAAAAATCCGGGTTGAAGAGTTAAGCAAGTATATTGAAGAATATCCTGTTTTAAATGTATATACGAAACCGGGATTGACAGAGAATACGTATGTTGCATATGTATATGCGGAATTAAAATTTGAAGATATTGACCAGGAACTGCCGGGAATGCAGACTTATTATATCGGCCAGAATGAAGACGGAGATTTTTTCATTAATGACGGTACGTATGATGATTCTGTATGGAATTATGTAAAGGAAGTTACATTACAGGATGATGTGGTTGATTTAAATAATAAGGTTGTAGTGGAATACAATGAGCTTTTGGCAAATGATGAAGAATTAAATGAGTTTGTTGCCTATTTGAAAGAAAAGATAAATGAGGAAGTAGGAGAAATTCTTGCCAAGGCTGAGCAGCCGGAGGAAAGCGGGCAGACGGAAGAAGAACAAACCGCAGATTCTTCTGAAACAGAGGAGCAGGAATCCAATCAGACTCAGGTGAATGTGGTACAGACTGTGAAGGCTACGGATGTGGTAAATATCAGAACTTCAGACAGCGAAACGGCTGATAAGATTGATAAGGCGCAGGTCGGTCAGGAATTTAAACTTCTGGAGCAAAAGGGAAATGGCTGGAGTAAGGTGGAGTATAACGGAGGAGAAGCTTACATTAAGAGCGATTATCTTGAAGCGGTTTCAGAAGTGATTGTAGATACTCCCACTGATACTTCAAATGATACACAGGTTGCGTCTGTTTCCAATGATGAAGTAAACGGTACTGTTAAGGTTATTGAAAATGTGAAGGTACGTAAGAGTGCAAGCACGAGCTCCGAGTCCCTTGGAACAGCATATATAGGTGAGCAGCTGGAGCTTCTTATGAAGCAGGCTGATGGATGGACCAGGGTAAAATACAAGGGCGAAACAGCATATGTAAAATCAGATTATGTAGAATAATTTTAAGAAAAGCATTTTATTTTATAAGAAATTTCAGTATACTTATAAAGTAAAATGCTTTTTGTATTTTGAAATGAATTAAAAATTTTAACAGTATTGGAGGGCATATCTGATGTTTGAGAAATATAATATCGGCATAATGGGTTCAGGAAACATTGCAGGAGTTATGGCGGAAACCATAAAGAAAATGAAAAATGTAAAGCTTTATGCAGTAGCTTCCAGAACAAAGGTAAAGGCAGAGGTTTTTGCAGGAAAATACGGGTGTAAAAAGGCATATGGTTCTTATGAGGAGCTGGTTGCGGACAAAAAGGTGGATTTGATTTATATCGCAACTCCGCATTCCGAACATTTTGAAAATGCCAAGCTGTGTATTTTAAATGGAAAACCTGTTTTATGCGAAAAAGCATTTACAGCTAATGCGGCCCAGGCAGAGGAACTGATACGTTTAGCGCGGGAAAAAGATGTTTTTATTGCGGAAGCCATGTGGACACGCTATATGCCAATGCTTACCACAATTTTGGAGGTACTTGGAAGCGGCATTATCGGTGAACTGAAAACGCTGACTGCAAATTTGGGATATGTAATTGATAAGGTTCCAAGGCTTCGTGAGCCTTCATTGGCAGGCGGCGCCTTGCTCGATGTCGGAGTGTATACGCTGAATTTTGCTTCCATGATTTTGGGAAATAATATCGAAAGTATAGAATCAACGTGTACATATACTGAAACGGGAGTGGATGAACAAAACAGCATTACAATCAGATACATGGACGGCAAAATGGCAGTGTTGAACAGCTCCATGGTTTCTCTTAGCGACAGAAAAGGTGTGATTTACGGTACAGAAGGATATGCTGTTATTGATAATATCAATAATTTTGAAAGTATTACAGTTTATGATATCCACTATAAACAGCTGGCATCCTATAAACGTCCAAAGCAAATCAGCGGTTATGAATATGAGGTGGAGGCCTGCTTAAGGGCTTTGGATGCAGGGGAGCTTGAATGTATACAGATGCCTCATAGTGAAACAATTCGTATGATGAAAATTATGGATGATATCAGAAAGCAGTGGGGAGTGGTTTATCCGTTTGAGAAGTCCTTGCTGCAAAAGTCAGAAGAATCTTCCGGTGAGAAGGTAATAAAGGAAGAAGAGATAGAGCAGGAACCGGTAATTTCGGAATCAGAGAATGAAAAAACGCCGGATATGAGCAGCATTCCCGAAGAAGGTAAGGATGATGCGGGAAAAGACAGTAAAGACGCCGGGAAAGAGGACGGTAAAGGCGTCGGTCAAGACGCTGGGAAAGAGGACGGTAAAGGCGTCGGTCAAGACACTGGGAAAGAGGACGGTAAAGGCGTCGGTCAAGACGCTGGGAAAGAGGACGGTAAAGGCGTCGGTCAAGAGGACGGGAAAGAGGGCGGTAAAGACGCCAGTCAAGAGGACGGTAAAGGCACCGGTAAAGAAGACAGTAAAGGCGCTGGTAAAGAAGATGGTGAAGACGCCGGTGAAAGCAATAAAGACGGCGGCCCCGGTGAGAATGCTGAAAATTTGTAATTAAACTGCATAAAATAGCTGTTATCGGTAAAAATAAGACAGAGTAGATAAGGTTCTGCTCTGTTTTATTATTCATTCATGACAATAGAAAGTTCGCAAAGCGTGCTTTCTATTATTCATGACAATAGAAAGTTCGCAAAGCGTGCTTTCTATTGTTTGATAACAGAAAGGCGAAGTTTTATGAGAAGCGATGATATCAGGGTCTTACAGGGTGTACAGAGAAATGCGGATATGGCAATGAAGGCCATAGATTCTATCAGCAGTAAGGTATATGATGATGAACTGGCAAATCAGATTTCAAGACAGGGAATGAAATATTCTGAAATTTATAATAAGGCAACCGGAAAACTAATTGATGGAAAAGCGGAAAGCTATCAAAGCAGCGGTTTTCAGGAAATGATGCTGAAGGGCGCTATTATGGGTAATACCCTGCTGAATACCAGTACAGGCCATATAGCGGAAATGATGATACAGGGAAGCAACCGAGGTCTTACCGACATGTGGAAGACGATTAATCATCATGAAAACGCAGGAAATATTTCCATGGAAATTGCAAAAGAGTTAATGGATTTTGAAGAAAAAAACATTGAAAGAATGAAGAAATTTTTGTAAAAAAATAAGTTGGCGGTTTATACTTACATTTTGGAGTGGAAATGTACATTCCGCCAACTTATGAATGGTATGGCTGAACCAATGTCAGTTAGTTAAGCTAATGGGTTAGATCCCTTTAATGGGGTCTAACCTAAATTTTTTTCAAAAAAAGTATTGACATGGACACCAAAATGTGCGGCCGCCCTTGTTACGGATCGTTTTCAGAGGTAACAAGGGCGGCCCTTAAGTAGGAATCATAAATTTTTTCACTTAAGGAGGCAACGCACATGATCACACAACAAACCATTAAACACCTGTTCCAATCCGCCGTCCAGAATGTCACGGCACACATCCGGGACTATTCTCTCCATCCGGGAAAAGATTTCTCCCGCACCCGCAAATTCCCCGCTGACAAGCTGATCCGCTTCCTTGTCGCTGAGGGGTCTTCCTCCACAAGGGTCGAACTTCTCGATTTCTTTGGTTTTGACCCGGATGCCCCAACTTCTTCCGCCTTCCGCCAGCAGCGGGCAAAACTCAGACCGGAAGCCATTAAGGAAGTGCTTGATGAGTTCAACGCTTCCCTCATTGGCCTGGAGCAGCCTGCCCGCTGCGCTGCCCCCGGCTACCGCTGCCTTGCCGCTGATGGCTCCACCGTCTCTTTCAGCAGCACACCCCGGTTTTCACCGGACAGCTGCTTTGTATCTGAAGGCCATTCCATGCAGGGCTTCTACAGCGTCCATGTGAACGGCTTGTTTGACATTGACCGCCACCTGTATATGGACGCATTGCTCCAGCCTGTACATGAAAAGGACGAGTTCCGCGCTTTCTGCACCATGGTGGACCGCATGCCACTCATCCCGGGAACCGCGGACATCTACATCGGGGACCGGGGATACTGTTCCTACAACAACATGGCGCACGTCATAGAGAAGGGCCAGTACTTCCTGTTCCGCTCCAAGGATGTCCTCTCCAGAGGAATCCTCAAAAATCTGGGGCTTCCAACCGAAGGGGCTTTTGACCGGACTGTCACGATCACCATCATGCGCAGACAATCGAAGAAAATCCCCATCCCGCCGGACAGCTGCCCCCGTTTTGTAGGTGCGGACATCTCCTTTGACTACGCACGGTACGGTTCTGATGATACCTACACTATGACTTTCCGGGCTGTCAGAATACAGCTCCCGTCCGGCTCGTATGAGTGCCTCGTCACAAACCTCCCCCGCAAAGAGTTCCCCCCGGAGCGGCTCGCCGAACTATATTTTTCAAGGTGGAAGATCGAATGTGCCTATC
>CAZDPE010000080.1:3049-11124 GCA_964507235.1 uncultured Lachnospiraceae bacterium | reverse complement strand
GCTCATGGCATTATGGGCATAATCAATCAGCAGTGTAAACTTATCCGATACGGGAACCATCTCAATTCTTCCTTTTACATGGGCTTTTAAAAGAGCCGCCTGTATTTTTTCCGGTTCCACCTCAAAATGCCTGCACACTGCAATGGCAGTAAGGGCATTGTAAACACTGAATCTTCCCGGCGTGGGCACCTCCACCCTGAAATCCATTTTGCCTTTTACATGGAAATCAATGCCAAGCTCGCCGGGTTTCGTCACCAGCTTTAAGTCCTCCGCATACAAATCAGCTGAAGGATTAAATCCATAAGTTTCGATATCACAGGTATGCCCCTTGATTACCGCTTCCACATGGGCATCATCCATATTCACAATACCGTGGCGGCACTGCTTGAACAAAAGACCCTTACACGTCTGGTATTCTTCAAAATCCGCATGCTCGTTGGAGCCGATGTGGTCAGGCTCCAGATTGGTAAAAATACCGATTTCAAAAGTAAAGCCTTGGGTTCTGTGAAGCTTAAGCCCCTGAGAGGCCACCTCCATTACCACAATTTCACAGCCTGCATCCGCCATCCGCCTGAAATACTGCTGCAGTAAGAAGGATTCCGGAGTCGTATTATTTGCCGGAATATGCTCATCCCCTATAATTTCTTCAATGGTCCCGATAAGACCAACCTTATAGCCTGCAGCCTCCAGAATAGATTTAATCAGATAAGTGGTTGTGGTTTTCCCTTTGGTGCCTGTAATGCCGATAATCTTCATTTCGTCCGCAGGATGCCCGAAATACGCCGCCGAAATAAAGGCCATGGCATATCTGGTGTCCTCCACCTTAATTACAGTGGTATCATATTTCTCAGGAATCTCCACATCCTTTTGAACCACTAAGACGGCCGCACCCTTCTGCGCCGCCTCAAGGGCAAAACTGTGTCCGTCCACACTATAACCGCAGATACAGATAAACAGACAGTCCCTGCTTATTTTTCTGGAATCGTATACTACTTCACTTACACTTTTGTTAAGACTCCCTCTTGCACACTGGTAAGACAGTCCTTTCAGCAAATCTGCACATTGAAACATAATTTATCCCTCTTTTCCTTATAATAAAATAGCATGAAACCCTGTTTTTTTCAACCTATAATAGCCGACAGCGGGCTTTCATCCGCATAAATAAGCAGACTTCAGCTTTTAATGTATATGTTCGCATATTTTTTCGGTATGCTTAATTTTTTATTTAGAGGATTTTAGATTTTTATAATGAAGTGGACACATTTTGTACACATTTTCCCATTATGATAAATATCAAGATAGTTGAACAACTCACTATCTCCCCCCTCATAAGAAAGCAAAACCTCCGGCATCCCCCGGAGGCTTTTGCTTTACGTATCAGTATTTGGTATTGTCAGCAATAATACTGCATTACAATCTGAAGGCTTTCTCTTCCTGCAAAATAATTAATATCAGGATAATATGCCATGCTGATAAAGGCTTCTCCCTTTTCCAGATGTCCTTCATACAGCCGCGCTCTTATGTCTTCACCGAATTTTTCCGCAAGAAAATGGTCCAGCTTTTCCAAATCCCCGAAATATATCATATCGAAACAATTTCCTTCTTCATCCGAAATCAGATATTTTCCCACATTTCTGTTTTTGCCGAGAATTCTGCCCCTTAAAAGACTGATATTTTTCTGGGCAAATAAGGGCCTTCGATTTCCCACGCCGAAGGGCTCCAGATAGGATAATTCCTTTATGAAGGCTTTGCTTACATAAGATAAGGGCATAGGCACATCGATATGCACCACTTCTTCAAAATCTTCTTCCGTCAAAGTACAATTCCGGTTAAGCGCCTGCCGGAAACGCTCCACATCCTCTTCTCCTGCAAGGGAAAGCCCCGCCGCCATTTTATGACCGCCGAACCTTGTAAAAAGCTCCCTGCATCTTGTCATTTCCTCATACATGGAATAGCTTTCAATGGAACGTCCGCTGCCCTTTACTCCTTCTTCTCCTTTCGTAAGTACAAAAGTGGGCTTCCCGAACTTCTCTTTCACCTTTCCCGCAATAATGCCTGCCAGACTTTCATGACAGTCAGGAAGATATACGACAAGCACCCTGTCATCCTTAAGACAGCTTCCCTCTACCTGTTCTACAGCCGCTTTCACGCCGTCCTCGGTCATTTTTTTCCGGCTGTCATTTAAACTCTTCAAATCCTCAGCGGTAATCACCGCATCCTTCCATTCCTTTTCTTCAAACAGCCGAAGAGCCCTGTCTGCCGTATCCAGACGCCCTGTGGCATTTAAACAGGGTCCTATAATAAAACCTGCATGATAAGGGGTAATTTCCTTTTCTTCAATGCCGTTTACCATAAGCAGAGCTTTCAGTCCGAAATTTTCTGTGCCGTTCATAGCCTTCAGCCCGTATTTTACAATAATACGGTTTTCATCCCTCAGTTCCATGACATCACACACGGTTGCCAAAGCTGCAAAAGGCAGCAGCTCGTCCAACACCGCTTTTCTTCTGTCCTCCGGCTCTCCTTTTCGTATAAACAGCGCCTCAATCAGCTTATATGCCACTACTGCACCGCAAATCTGCTTAAAAGGATATTGACATTCCTGCTGCTTCGGATCAATAACAGCATCCGCTCCCGGCAGAAGATACCTCTTTACTCCATTTTCCTCTTCAAAAGGAACCTCATGGTGATCCGTCACCACCACCGTCATTCCCATTTCTTTTGCATGGGCAATCTGCGGCGCTGCTGCAATACCGTTATCACAGGTAATAATGGTATCTATGCCGTCTTTCCCCGCATCTTCAATTAATCCGTCATTCAATCCATAGCCGTCTTTTATTCTGTGGGGAATTACCCTGTCCACCCTGCCGGAAAGCTCCCTGATTCCCCGGACCAGTATATAAGTGGAGCAAATACCGTCCACATCATAATCGCCGATTACCCGAAAGGCCTCCTCCTCTTCTATTTTGGAAAGGATAATTTTCACTGCCTTTTCCATATCCTTAAGCAAAAAGGGGCTGTGAAGATCAGCAAGGCTTCCTGACAGAAATTTTCTTATGTCTTCATCCTCCACAACATCCCTGTTCCTCATAATCCTGGCAAGTACCGGCGTAATATGATATTTTTCCGCTATTTTATTAAAATCCGCCTTTTTGGCGGCCACCATCCATTTTGACATAGCCTACCTGCTCTCCCTTAAGGGAATCAGCTTTATCACCGCCGTATCCTCATAGGTCATGGGGTCATCATGCATAAACAGCACAATACCATCCTCAGGAGCATAAAGACAGTCCTTTACTTCTCCCTCATAGGTATCGATAATACGGGCCAGAAGCTGTCCCTTCTGCACCTCTTCATTCACCTTCACACAACATTCAAAAAAGCCCGCTTCCTTAGTCCTTACGCTGATTAAATCCCTGTCATCCACCACCTGGGAAATATAACCGTCATGCCCTGCATACGTCAGGACATCCTCCTTATCAAGAAAATTAAGGACTCCTTTTACCGCAAGCTTCGCGCTGTCCTCATCCACCTTTTCCGTATTGGTGGTATAAATGCTGAAGGCATGGGTTTCCCAAATCTGCCAGTTATAGTTCAGGGTTGTCGTATCATAAGGTCTTGGATTACGCAGCACAATATAAGGAAATCCGAATTCTTTCGCCATTTCCACATCCTCAAAGCCTGTTTTCATCATTCTCACATGGGGAATAAAAGCGCCCGGCATATAAAAGGAGGCAAACTGGATTCCATAGGTATAATCCTTTATAATATCAAACGCCTTGGCTGCAATCCTCTGGGTAGTTTCACCAAGATGATATCCCGGGAACATGCGGTTAATATCTGTATTATCTGTAGGAAAAAATCTCTTTTTAATATTCATAGAGCTGGGATTTAAGGAAGGAATTACCAGTATTTCTTTTCCCTCTTTTAATTTTCCCGCCTCCTCCAGCTCCTTAAGACGCCTGATAACCTGGGAACAGGTATAAAGCTGCTGCGCTTCATTGCCTCTGATGCTGCCCACAATACAGACTGCTTTTTCCCCTTTCCCGAAGCGGTATCCCGTAACCCGAAAGTTATCCCGGTACAGTGATTGTATTTCAAATAAAGTTTCTTTTACCATTTTAATATTCTTCCAATCAATGAACCTTCATCAACAATGGGGTATTCCCTGATGGTAAACAAAATGCCGTCCACCGGAGATTCCATTCTGTCAAGCACCCTGCCTGTCAGAGGATGAATAATATCACCAATATGCTCTCCTTTATGTATTTTTTCCCAATGCTTTGCTTCCTTAATAAAAACTCCTGATACGGCAGCATTCAAAAAACATACATCATCATTACTGTCCGATATCACAGACTGCCTTGGAACAATTGTTCCTCCCTGCCAGATACCCATTACCTGCATCAGATGAAAAATGCCGTCCACAAGCTGATAGCAATACTCTTTGGTAATGCGCATTCCGACGCCCATTTCCACCACCAGGGTGGGCGTTCCCCTGCTGTTTAAAGAATGGGCAAGGGTGGATTCCAAAACGGTATTTGCACCATGAACCCAGATAAA
This sequence comes from uncultured Lachnospiraceae bacterium, assembly GCA_964507235.1. GTDB lineage: Bacteria > Bacillota > Clostridia > Lachnospirales > Lachnospiraceae > Suilimivivens. The sequence continues at coordinate 6,564 of CAZDPE010000080.1, read as the reverse complement.
GTCCACATTCAGTTCCTTCGCATAGGGTACAAGAATATCTTTATGCAGCTCATTAATCCGCACCTGGGGCACCTCTGTTAAATAAATATTGCTGGCATGAATATCAATACACATGTCGCTGCCGCATAAATCCTTCACAATCTCCGCAGCAATAAATTCCGTCATGGAGCCTTCCGTATTTCCGGGAAAAAGCCTGTTCATATCAAGGTCAAAGGCGGGAATCCCTCTGGTAATGGAATCAATCCCCAAAGGATTCATGGCAGGATAAATATCCACCGTTCCCGTTAATAAATGCTTTTGCTCTTCAATCCTTCTGATGAGTTCAAAGCACACATACTGTCCTTCCAGCTCATCTCCGTGAATTCCGGTTACAATACTGATTCTTTTTCCGGAATCTTTCCCATTTTCAGGCAGCATTCTATTCTTTTGAATCTTAAGACTCTCATCCAGCGGCATTTCCACGCTGGCAACTGTTGTTATCATTTTTTGTTACCTCATTTTCTTTTTAATTTCATAAGCCAGAGCCCTGCTCTTCACAGACAATTACTCTGATATCCTGCTTCTGCTTTGCCATTCCGGTAAACACGCCTTTATTGACAACGCAGTCATCATAATCTCTTCCATGGGATATTTTAATGTAATTGCCATCCACCAACATATTATTGGTGGCATCCAGCCCGTACCACTTTCCTTCCGATTCCATTTCCACCCATGCATGGGAAAAACCCTCTCCAATCATCATTCCCACCACATATCTTGCAGGAATTTTAAGCATCCGCAGAAGGGCAATCAAAATATGGGCATAATCCTGACATACTCCCCTGCCAAGCTGCATGGCTTCCTCCGCAGTGGTCAGAAAAGTGGTAACTCCCTTTTCATAAACGAAATCTTCATAAATTTTGTGCATGAGAAAAATTCCTTTATCATAAGCAGACCAGCTTTCCGCAAACGACAAAGAAGCCATGTACTCCTTTAAATACCTGCCGGGCTTTGTATATCCGGACGGATATTTAAAAATTCCAAGCCGGTGAGGAGGCAATGCATTTTCACGCCTTTCAGGTCTGGTGGATACCGTTCCCTCCACCTTTACATGAAAACTGCTGTGCGATTCCTCCACTATTCCGTAAATTTCCTTGTTTCCAAAGGAATCCCTGCTTTCACTGCATTTAGAAACCGGCTCTATCCTGCAGTCCACACATTCAACGCGCTGACAGGCATTGCTTTCCGGTATGCATTTTAATGTAAAGCAGTGATTCCTTACAGGTTCTGAAAATTCAAACAGCATTTCATAAGTAAAATGCAGTCTTTTCACTGTTTATACCTCCAGAAGATGCTCGATTTCATATACTATCTTATAATAATCGATTTCCTCCGCTTCCACAAGATTTTTTAAACAGCTTAATCCATCTTTATTATATTTAATACCGCTTCGTTCCACACGGGGAATCAGCCTGTGGACTTCCCTTGTAAGGCCCGCCTGCGCAATATGAAGCCTTCCGAATAAATCTACCCGCTCCACTCTTTTACCTGTTTTTATAATGTTTCTAATCTGTTCACTGTCAATAATGTCGTCAGCAATTCCCCAGAAGGCCAGAAGATTGTCAATCACACTCTGCATTTCGATTAAAGGAGCGCGGCTTATTTTAGCCTTATGCATATCATAAATGGCAAGCTGGATATAAGACAGTGTTTCACTGCCGATTTCTTCACGAAGCACAATCGCATTGTCATAGGCTCTGATTAAATTACTGATAATGGAATTAGCATCTTCCTCATCAAAAGGATATTTTTCCTTAAAGCCTTCCCGGGAACCATAAACATCCGGTATATCAAGACGTCTGCAAAATTCCTGATAATCATAGCTGTCAATGTCAATAAGCCTGTCAAAGCTGTCGGAATAAAGCCTCAGCGTGGTATACACCCTTTCCGAATATCTGCCAAGCCAATATAATCTGTTTGTCTGTTCTACTGAGATAATACCCATGTGTCTTTAAATCCTCCTCCCTGAGATGAATTCACAATAAATGATTCCGGATTTCTGGAAAATCTGGTAAGCCCGCTTTTCCACACAAGCGGCTCGTCTGCCATAAGTACAAATGCACGCAGATCAGCCTTTCTTGGAACCGCCTCTCCTTTTTCCCAAATATCAATATCCAGGAAATCTATAACCTCCTGCGCAATGAAACGCCTGGGCTGTTCTTTTAAAAGTGCAATAAAGTCCTCTTTCTGATATTTTGTCATACTGCTGCCGAATACTACTCCGTAGCCTCCTGCTTCTGCTACATCTTTAAGCACCAGATCGTCAAAATGCTCAAGCACATACTTCATATCCTCCTCATAAAAAGGAAGATATGTAGGCGCATTATGTAAGATTGCTTCCTCACCCAGATAATATTTAATCATCTTCGGCACAAAGTAATAAATACCCTTATCGTCTGCAATTCCATTGCCGGGCGCATTTAAAAGCGCCACATTGCCCTTTTTATAAACATCAAAAATATGGGGAATGCCGATTACGGATTCTTCATTAAAGCTCATGGGATCCAAATACTCATCGGAAATACGGCGGTAAACGGCTCCTACTCTCTCCTTATTTCCCTTATAATCCAGAAAATAAAGCTTATCATCCTCCACAAGCAGCTCACTGCCGTTTACCAGATGGGCACCTGTTTTTTCAGCCAGATAGGAATGCTCAAAATAAGCTGCATTATATCTTCCCGGCGTAAGAATAACTGTATGGCCTCCCACATTGACATTGTCCATGGTTCTCCTTAGAAGCTGCGCATAATTCCGGTTATCGCACAGCTTCGCATTCTGAAAAGTCACAGGGTCACTTCTTCTGCACAAATCCCTGGCAATCATGGGATAAGAAGCGCCTGACGGCACACGTAAGTTATCCTCAAGCACATACCAGGTTTTATCCTTTGCCTGAACTAAATCAATGCCTGATATATGGGAATAAATATCCTTTACCGGGCTGACGCCTTCACATTGGGCCAGATAACCGCTGCTTGCAAAAATGAAATCCTCCGGTATTACATTGTCCTTTACAATTTTCTTCTCACTGTAAATATCCTTCAGAAAAAGATTTAAGGCTGTTACTCTCTGCTTAAGCCCCTTTTCCAGATACTCAAATTCCCCTTTGTCAATCACTCTCGGAATCGCATCGAAGGGAAACAGCTGTTCCTTAAATACATTATTTTTGTAGATACCGAATTTTACCCCGTATCTGGCGAGTAATTTGTTAATGGTATCCGCATGGTCCAACAAATCTGTTTCGTACATATAATCCCTCTTTCCTCTGCATTACGATATTCCATGAAAGCAATAATAGGCCTCACGCTCTGCATTAAAACCTATTTTCATGAAAAAAAGCGTCCTGCTTTTGCAGAACGCTTTTGTTCATTTTACTTTCCACTGCATAACATACACAGCAACAATATTGTATTTCTTGTATACAAGAATACAATTCCTGTATTCATTTGTCAATCATTTCTTTTCATTAATTTGGATTA
>CAZDPE010000080.1:0-2949 GCA_964507235.1 uncultured Lachnospiraceae bacterium | reverse complement strand
ATTTCTTTTCATTAATTTGGATTACTGTTCCTTAGCCGGAAATACCTTTCGAAGCACCAGCCACAGGGAACCTGCAATACATACTGACGAGTAGGTACCGCAGAGGATACCTGCCATCAGAGGCAGTGCAAATTCTTTTACGGAAGATACGCCGAAGATATAAAGGGCCGCTACCATAATAAAGGTTGTCAGTGAAGTAAAAATACTTCTCGACAAGGTCTGCGTAATACTGGTGTTAACGACATCCTCCAGTACATCCTTTCTGCTCATGGACGCCATATTCTCACGCACACGGTCAAAAATAACAATGGTTGCATTAATGGAATAACCTACAATTGTCAGCATACATGCTATAAAGGTAGTTCCCACAGACACCCTTACAATGGCATAAAAGGCAAGCACCACCAATACATCATGAAGCAGACAAAGCACGGAACTTGCGCCGAAACGGACATCCTTAAACCTGAACCATATATAAATCAGCATAAATACTGTTGCTACCAGCACTGCAATAATGGATTCCTGCTTCATTTCACTGCTTATAGTGGAGCTGATTGTTTCAGCCGTAATTTTTTCCGCATCTACGGAAAAATTATTTACCATGGCATTCTTAAATTCTTCTCTTTCTTCTACAGTTAAAGACCGGGTTTTGAAAATCACTTCATTGGTTCCGTCGATTTTCTGTGTCTGCACATTTCCATCTCCGGTAATAGCTTCAATTAAAGGAACCACCTTCGCATCAATATCCGCAAGACTCATATCTTCGTTAAAGGTAACGTCTGTGGAAGTACCTCCGATGAACTCAAGGCTGTAATTTAATATATTGCCTGTCTGTGCCTTGTTAACACCCATAAATACAAAACCAAGTAAGATAGCTGCAATGGAGATGCTGAAAAACACTGCCTTTTTAGATGTAAATCTGATAGATTTTCTCTCTTTTGCCGTACCATACAGTTTGGCATTCTGTAAGCCCAGTGCAAAAAGAGCCTTCATAATAATTCTGGTAATTACCATGGCCGTAAACATGGATAAGACGATACCAAGAGCCAGTGTTGCCGCAAATCCCTTTACGGTACCGGAGCCCATTACCCCAAGCACTGCCGCTGCAATTAATGTGGTAATATTTCCGTCAAAAATAGCTGACTGCGCTTTCTTATATCCGATATCAATGGCTGATTTAACCGTCTTGCCTTTTGCAATTTCTTCACGGATTCTTGCAAAAATAATAACATTTGCATCCACAGCCATACCGATTGACAGGATAATACCTGCAATACCGGGAAGCGTCAGGGTAATATCAAAACCATTCAGCAGAATAATCATCAATTCCACATATAACCCCAGTGCCAGACTGGCTGCAAGACCGGAAATAAAGTAAATTGCTATCATGAATATTACAATAATTACAAAACCAATAATCGCTGCCTTAACGCTGGTGGAAATCGCTTCCTCTCCCAGCTGTGCTCCTACCACCTTGGAATGAAGCTCTTCAAGCTCCAGCTTAAGTCCGCCGATTCTGATGGTGGAAGCAAGCTGCTCAGCAGATTCAAAGGTAAAGTTGCCGGTAATCTGAGCCTTTCCATCTGTCAAAGCTGCCTGAACCGCAGGCGCACTGATAATATTTCCATCATAGTAAATAGCAAGACTTTCACCCTTCTGGTAAGCTTTTGTGGTAGCGTCAGCAAATTTCTTCGTGCCTTCTTCCGTCATGGTCAGATCAACGCCGACTTCCGTATTCTGCATGCTGTTGGTAAAGGAACCTGCCTGGGCGTCTTTTACATCCGTACCGGATAAGACCGCACTGCCGTCTGCAATAATCTCATCAATACTCTTTAACAATACATAAACAATATTTCCGTTGGCATCCATGGTTGCCTGATAGTTATAATTGCCTTCTGAATCTGTTTCAGAGATAAAATACAGGGAACCGGGCTTTCCAAGCTCCTCCAGAATAGCATTAGCATCAGAAACGCCGGGAATTTCAATATTGATTCTGTCATCCCCTTCTTTATATACAACTGATTCCGTGCTATAGGTTTCCACTCTTTTCTGCAGTTTGTATATGGTGTCCGCCATATCTTCACTGTTTGGCTTTTCATCACCCACCACCTTATAGGTAATGCTGACACCGCCTGCCAAATCAAGCCCCAGCTTGATATCAGAAGCGGAACCGGAATTGCTGCTTCCAATCCCCACTGCCGCTGTATAACCGAAACCGCCAAGAAGCAGTACCAGTACCAGCAGTATCACAATTGCTCTACTCTTCTTCATTACATTAATCCTCCATTCTTATTTAAAACCTGCGAATTTGGGCGTATGCACAAATTTGCCGTGGGAAATCTCAGACTTAACACTGTTCTTCCTGTTCGGCTAATGCTGCTTTTATCATAATCGCACATTCAATGCGCTTTCTCTGCAATTCACAGCCAAGGTCATAAGCATCATTAATATTCCCGTGGAAATTATAAGAATTTGCTGCACATCCGCCGCTGCAGTAAAACTTGGCAAAGCATTTCCTGCATTTTTCTTTTGCATAAACATTGCAGGTCTTAAATTCATCCCTGATATCACATCTTGTAATTCCTTCATCCACATTTCCCATCAGGAATTCCTCCTGTCCAACAAACTGATGACAGGGATAGAAATCGCCCCAGGGAGTCACCGCAAGATACTCCGTTCCCGAGCCGCAGCCGGAAAGCCTTTTTGCCACGCAGGGTCCACCTTTTAAATCTATCATAAAATGAAAGAAATTAACACCCTTTCCTTCCCTTTGGCGGTTTAAAAGCTCCACTGCCAGGCGGTCATATTCTTTAAGAAGCCCCGGAATATCCTCTTCCTTCAGCGCATAGCTTTCCTCCGGGGCAGCCACTACCGGTTCCACGGATATCTGTTTAAATCCCAATTCTGCCAGATGCTTCACATCCTCCGCAAAATCAAGATTATTATGGG
>CAZDPE010000079.1:0-11216 GCA_964507235.1 uncultured Lachnospiraceae bacterium | reverse complement strand
GGAATGGAAGTTATTAGAAGAAAAGACTTGCTTTTTTTATAACGCGGTGTTAAAATAATAAAGATTTATAGATGATACTAGAAGAGTGGACTTGCAGAAGTCCACTCTTTTGAGTTAAAAAGGGGTGAAGAAATGTCAAAAAGGAAAACCTATGAAGCAAAAACGGAGGAGTTGCTGCTCCCCATTGCAGAAAAGAATCATGTGGAAATTTATGATGTGGAGTATGTAAAGGAAGGAAGCGAGCAATATCTGCGCGCCTACATTGACAAGGAGGGTGGAGTTACAATTAATGACTGTGAAGCAGTCAGCAGAGCGCTTTCAGATGAAATGGACAGAACGGATTTTATTGAAGATGCCTATATTTTGGAAGTCAGCAGTCCGGGACTGGGAAGAGCATTAAAAAAGGATAAGCATTTACAAAAAAGCCTTATGGAAACAGTGGAAATCAAAACCTATAAGCCCGTTTCCGGAAACAAAGAATTTGAAGGCATTTTAAAGGCCTTTGATGATAAAACCATTACAATTCTGACAGGAGAAGAACAGGAAGAAATGGTATTTGACAGAAGCGATATCGCGTCTGTTAAGCTGGCATTAATACTGTAAGAAAGGAAAGCCCATGAAACGATAATCCGGGCAGAAAGGGATAAAGGAAAAATGAACAAGGAATTGATGGAAGCACTTGAAATTTTGGAAAAGGAGAAAGAAATCAGCAAGGAAACTCTTTTTGAAGCGATTGAGAATTCTCTGATTACGGCATGCAAGAATCATTTTGGAAAATCGGATAATATTAAAGTAGAAATAGACAGAAATACCTGCGATTTTCTTTGCTATGCGGAAAAGGAAATTGTGGAAGAGGTAGAAGATGACTGTTTGCAGATTTCTTTAGAGGATGCACAGAAAATTAAAGCATCCGCGCAGCTGGGGGAAATAATTCATGTGGAGATTAAGTCTAAAGAATTCGGACGTATTGCAACTCAGAATGCCAAGAACGTAATTTTGCAGAAAATCAGAGAAGAAGAACGAAGCGTTATTTACAATCAGTATTTTGAAAAGGAAAAGGATGTCGTAACAGGTATTGTTCAGCGCTATGTGGGAAGAAATATCAGTATTAATTTAGGTAAAGCCGACGGTATCTTAAATGAAAGCGAGCAGGTAAAGGGTGAAGTATTTAAGCCTACTGAAAGAATTAAGGTATATATTCTGGAAGTAAAGAATACACCTAAAGGACCGAGGATTCTGGTAAGCCGTACCCATCCTGAACTTGTGAAGAGATTATTTGAATCCGAGGTTACTGAAATTAAGGATGGAACAGTTGAAATCATGAGCATTGCAAGAGAAGCAGGAAGCAGGACCAAAATGGCTGTCCGTTCTACTAATCCCAACGTGGATGCAGTGGGAGCCTGCGTCGGAGTAAACGGTGCAAGAGTTAATTCCATTGTAGAGGAACTGCGCGGTGAGAAGATTGACATTATTAACTGGGATGAAAATCCTGGTAATTTGATTCAGAATGCATTGTCACCGGCAAAAATCGTTGCAGTTTTTGCAGATCCGGATGAGAAAACCGCAAAGGTAGTTGTTCCTGATTATCAGCTGTCGCTGGCAATCGGCAAGGAAGGACAGAATGCAAGACTGGCGGCAAGACTGACAGGTTACAAGATTGATATTAAGAGCGAAACTCAGGCGAAGGATGCACCCGGCTTCCGTTATGAAGATTATATGGATGAATATGATGAATACGAAGATGGGGAGTATGAAGAGGAGTATGAGGAATCCGCAGATGAAACTTTAGAATAGGAAAGGAGCATCTGTATGGCAAAAAAAATTCCTATGAGGCAGTGCGTCGGATGCGGTGAGATGAAAGCCAAAAAAGAAATGATGAGGGTTTTAAAGACGCCGGAGGAAGAAATCGTACTGGATAAAACAGGCAAAAAAAATGGCAGAGGCGCCTATCTTTGCATGGCGAAGGAGTGTCTTGTAAAGGCGAGAAGAAATAAAGGATTGGAACGGTCTTTTAAAATGAGTATTCCAAATGATGTTTATGACAGCCTGGAGAAGGAGTTTGACGAGGAAAATGGATAAGATATTATCGCTTTTGGGCTTGAGCGCCAGAGGAAGAAATCTGGCAAGTGGTGAATTCTCAACAGAAAAAGCAGTAAAAGAAGGAAAGGCATTCCTGGTAATTGTGGGAACGGATGCTTCCGACAATACAAAAAAGATGTTCACAAATATGTGTGAATACCGCAGCATACCGATTTATTTTTATGCTTCCAAGGAAGAGCTTGGAAGGGCAATCGGAAAAGAAATGCGGGCATCTGTTGCAGTTTTGAATGAAGGAATGGCTGTAAATATAATCAAACATTTGGAAAACCAAAAATAAGGCGGAGGTAATAGAATGGCCAAATTGAAAGTACATGAACTTGCAAAGGAACTGAATAAGCAAAGCAAAGAAATTATTGCTTTCTTACAGGATAAAGGAATTGAAGTAAAGGCTGCCCAGAGTGCGCTTGAAGAGGACGCAGTAGCGCTTGTCAGAAGGGCATTCGGACAGGGAAAAACGAAGACGGAGGAAAATGATATAGTGGAAGAAAGCACTCCCAAGGCGGATACGGCTGTAAATAATACCGAATCCGCAGCAAAAAGTGAAGCAGTAAAGGAAGCAGCTGCCGCAAAGCCTTCCCAGGCAGCGGATGAGGCTCCGAAAAAGAAAAAGAAGATTATTTTTGTCAGCAATCCCCACAACAGCAATTTCACATCAGGAAACCGTTCCGGGAACAATGACAGAAGGCAGAATCAGGGGCAGCATAAGCAGCAGGGGCAGGTAAACCGTCAGGGACAGGGCCGAAGCCAGGAAATGCCCCATAAAATCATTAAACCGCTGACTGCACCTTCCATGCCGGATACCATGAAGCCTGATTTTAAGCAGAATGCGAAAAGGATGGGAAATGAGAGAGCGGCAATGAAAAATGCAGCGGCAAAAAAGGAAACAGCGGCGGCGGTAACGGCAAATACAGCGGAAAATCAGCCTAAGCAGCAGCCCGTGAACACGCAGCCTGCCGCAGAAAATAATGCACCGAAGGCACCTGCAAAAGAGGTGAGATATCAGAAAAATGAGAGAACTTATGGAAATGCTAATAACAATCAGGAACAAAGGTCTCAGAGAAACGACTCCAGGGGAGGTTCTTTTGGTAATCGTTCAAATAATCAAAATGGCAGGAACGATTTCAGGGGTAATGGCGCTAATCAGGGTAATAACAAATCTGGCAACGGTGGCGGCCGCGCTGAAAGAGGAAATGGCGGGCAGGACAATCGATTCCGAAAGGCTGAAAAGCCGAATAAGAATTTCATTCCCGACGCGCCGGTTAAGGAAGTTGAGAAGCATAGAGATGAAGAAAAGCGCAGAAATAATCAGGAACGTGATAAAAAATCCAGGAAAGACTTCATCTATGAAGAAGATGATGTAGCAGTAAAGGGCAGAAATAATAAGGCTGGCAAGTTTATTAAGCCTGAAAAGAAAGCTGAAACTGTTGTTAAAGAGCAGATTAAGGTAATTACCATTCCGGAATCTCTGACCATTAAGGAACTGGCAGATAAGATGAAGATGCAGCCTTCTGCAATTATTAAAAAGCTGTTCCTGCAGGGGCAGATTGTTACTGTTAACTCAGAAATATCTTTTGAAGATGCGGAAAACATTGCTATTGATTATGAGATTATCTGTGAAAAGGAAGTTAAGGTTGACGTTATTGAAGAACTGTTAAAAGAGGAAGAAGAAGCAGATGAAAAGCTGGAAGCAAGGCCGCCTGTAATCTGCGTTATGGGTCATGTTGACCATGGTAAAACTTCACTTCTGGATGCGATTCGTAAGACAAATGTAACAGATAAAGAAGCAGGTGGTATTACACAGCACATAGGTGCGTATACTGTAAATATTAACGGTCAAAGCATCACGTTTCTGGATACTCCGGGTCATGAAGCGTTTACGGCTATGCGTATGCGCGGTGCCAATTCCACTGATATTGCAATATTGGTAGTTGCTGCCGACGACGGCGTTATGCCGCAGACGGTGGAAGCAATCAACCATGCGAAGGCTGCCGGAATTGAAATTATTGTTGCAGTGAACAAGATTGATAAGCCCGGCGCCAATATAGACAGAGTAAAGCAGGAAATGACAGAGTATGAACTGATTCCCGTGGACTGGGGCGGAACAACAGAATTTGTTCCCGTATCCGCAAAATCGGGAGAGGGTATTGAAAATCTGCTTGAAACAATTTTGCTTACAGCGGAAATTCTGGAATTAAAGGCTAATCCGGACAGACGTGCCAGAGGACTTGTAATTGAAGCCGAACTGGATAAAGGCCGCGGCCCTGTAGCAACCGTATTGGTTCAAAAGGGTACGCTTCATGTGGGAGATTTTATTTCTGCGGGAGCCAGTCATGGTAAGGTAAGAGCCATGATTGATGATAAGGGAAGACGGGTAAGGGAAGCTCTTCCGTCCACTCCTGTTGAAATTCTGGGACTTTCCGATGTGCCCAGTGCAGGTGAAGTATTTATTGCCCATGAAAGCGATAAAGTGGCAAAATCCTATGCGGAAACCTATCTGGCTCAGAACAAGGAAAAGATGCTGGAAGAAACAAAGGCCAAGATGTCGCTGGATGATTTGTTTACCCAGATTCAGGCAGGTAATCTGAAAGAACTGAATATTATCGTGAAGGCTGATGTTCAGGGCAGTGTGGAAGCCGTTAAACAGAGTCTTATGAAGCTTTCAAATGAAGAGGTTGTTGTTAAGTGCATTCATGGCGGCGTAGGCGCCATCAATGAGTCAGATGTATCTCTGGCATCCGCATCCGCTGCCATAATTATCGGTTTCAATGTCCGTCCCGATGCCATGGCGAAGACCATTGCGGAGAGAGAAGGCGTTGATATCAGGCTTTACAGGGTTATTTATCAGGCCATAGAAGATATTGAGGCGGCAATGAAAGGAATGCTTGATCCTGTTTATGAGGAAAAGGTAATCGGTCATGCAGAAGTCAGACAGCTATTTAAGGCATCGGCAGTCGGAAATATTGCAGGATCCTATGTGCTTGACGGTACCTTCCAAAGAGATTGTAAGGTCCGCATTACCAGAGAGGGCGAACAGATTTACGAAGGTGAACTTAAATCCTTAAAGAGATTTAAAGATGATGTGAAGGAAGTAAAAGCCGGATTTGAATGCGGTCTTGTATTTGAAGGCTTTGACCAGATGCAGGAGCTTGATATTGTGGAAGCTTATATTATGGTGGAGGTTCCCAGGTGAGAAAAAACAGTATGAAAAATACCCGTATTAACGGGGAGGTGCAAAGAGTGCTGGCTGAGGTAATACGGGGTGAAATTAAGGACCCCAGAATCAGCCCCCTTACCTCTGTGGTAGCAGTGGAGGTGGCACCTGATTTAAAGACATGTAAAGCATGGGTCAGCGTTTACGGGGATGAAAAGGCTAAGGCTGATACGCTGGAAGGACTTAGGAGTGCGGAAGGCTATATTAAGAATCAGCTTGCAAAGCAGATAAATCTGAGAAATACGCCTGAAATCCGTTTTATTGTGGATGAATCCATTGCCTATGGGGTCAGAATGTCAAAATTAATAGATGATGTAAATAAGAATTCATAAATTTGGTTCTTAATTGGGAAGTGATAGTATGAATATTTATGAAGAAGTAAAAGGCGCAGAAACGATTGGAATCAGCGGGCATATCAGGCCTGATGGAGATTGTGTCGGATCAGTAACGGGTCTGTATCTTTATCTGAAAAAGGTATGCCCCGGCGCACAGGTTCAGGCTATGCTTGAAAAGCCGGCGGATATTTTCTCCTGTATTGGGGGCGTAAAGGAAATCAATACGGACTTTTCCCCCGTTACGGAGGTTTTTGATGTATATATTGCCCTGGATGCTGAAAAATCCAGACTGGGAGAAGCGGAAAAGTTCTTTGACAGTGCGAAAAAGAAAATTAATATAGACCATCATATCAGCAATGCATCAGGCTGCGGTGACGTGAATTATGTGGTGCCTTCTGCCAGCTCCACCAGTGAACTGGTTTTTGATGTGATAGAAGACAAAAGCAAAATAGATGAGAATATTGCAAAGGCATTATACATAGGAATTATTCACGATACAGGTGTGTTCCAGTATTCCAACACTTCTCCGAAGACCTTAAAGACAGCGGCTGAGCTGATTTCCTATGGTTTTGATTTTTCGGAAATAATAGACAAAACCTTTTATGAAAAGACTTATGTACAAAATCAGATTTTAGGCAGAGCTTTATTGGAAAGCATTCTTTTTATGGATGGAAAGTGCATTGTCAGCATGATTGATAAAAAGACTATGGCTTTCTACAATGCTGTGTCTCATGATCTGGATGGAATAGTAAGTCAGCTGCGCAGCACGAAAGGCGTGGAATGCGCCATATTTATGTATCAGACAGACAACATGGAATATAAAGTGAGTCTTCGCTCAAACGGTATTGTGAATGTATCGGAGATAGCCGCTTTCTTCGGGGGCGGCGGTCATGTGAAGGCGGCGGGAGTTACCATGCAGGGAACCTTTTATGACATTGTAAATAATCTGTCTGCACAGATTGAAAAACAGTTAAAAAAGACAGCCGGAAATTAACCGGATCGGAGGAATTATGTACCACGGAGTAATTAACGTATATAAAGAGAAGGGATTTACTTCTCATGATGTGGTAGCGAAACTGCGGGGAATTTGCAGACAGAATAAAATCGGACACACAGGAACCCTTGATCCGGATGCGGTGGGGGTTCTTCCTGTATGTTTAGGCAGCGCTACCAGGCTTTGCGATATGCTTACGGATAGAAACAAGGAATATATAGCTGTTTTCAGACTTGGCGTTACTACGGATACTCAGGATATTTCCGGTAAGGTGCTGACGGAAAGCAGTGTGACGGTAAGCGAAGCGGAAGTCATAAAGGCTGTTGAATCTTTTCAGGGGGAACAGCTGCAGGTTCCGCCCATGTATTCCGCGCTTAAAGTAAACGGCAAAAAACTGTATGAGCTGGCGAGGGAAGGAAAAGAAATTGAAAGGGCGGCAAGGCCGGTTGTTATTCATGAAATTGAGATTCTGGAAAAAAACATGCCGGAATTTACCATTCGGGTAAAATGCTCCAGGGGAACTTATATCAGAACCCTGTGCCATGATATCGGACAGAAGCTTCGGTGCGGTGCGGTAATGGTTTCTCTTGTGAGGACAAAATCCGGCGGCTTTGAAATAGAGCAGGCACATACTCTTACACAGCTTCAGGCGCTTTCCGGCGAAGGAAGGCTGGAGGAAGTGCTGGTGCCTGTGGAGAAGATGTTTGAAGGCCTGCCGGCGGTACGGGTGAAGGAAAATTCTTATAAGGCCCTTCAAAACGGCAATCAGCTGAAGCCTGCAGAGCTTATCAGCATGCCGGAAGGAGAGGATATAGCTTCTTATGATGAAATGAAAGTATATAGTCATGATGGCAGTTTTTACGGTATTTACCGGTACGATAAAATACGCAGGCTGTGTTGTCCTGTAAAGCTGTTTTTTACATAGCAGGAAAATACGGATAGAAAGGCTTATTAATTCATTATGCAGATTATAGAAAGCACAGAGGAATTTCAATTAGACGGCAGGAATGCAGTTGCAATAGGCAAGTTTGACGGAATCCACAAAGGGCATATTGAGCTTTTAAAGCATATTCTGAAGCAGAAAGAAAATGGAATGAAGGCAGTGGTGTTTACTTTTAATCCGCCTGCATCCGTTTTTTTTGGCAGGGCAGGAGAAAAGGAACTGACTCCGATTCCAGAAAAAAGAAAATTTCTGGAGCAGTTTGGCATTGATATTCTTGTGGAATTTCCCTTGAACAGACAGACAGCAGCCACGCCGGCTGAAGAATTTATAGAGCGGATTCTGACCGGACAGATGAACGCCTCTTATATTGCAGCGGGAACCGACTTATCCTTTGGGGATAAGGGGCTGGGAAATAAAGAATTGCTGCAGAAATATTCTGAAAAATTTAATTATCAGATAGAGATAATAGATAAGGTGGCCTGTGACGGACGTGAAATAAGCTCATCCTATGTCAGGGAAGAAGTAGAAAAAGGAAATATGGAAAAAGCAGCGAAGCTCCTTGACAGAAATTATGCAGTATCCGGTGTTGTGGAAAAAGGAAAGCGGCTGGGACGCAGACTGGGTATGCCGACCTTGAATTTGTATCCTCCGGAAGATAAACTGCTTCCTCCCAACGGAGTTTATTATTCCTATGTTATCAGCAACGGAAAAAAATACTGCAGCATTACGAATATCGGGCAGAAGCCTACGGTGAATGATGCGCCGGTTATCAGTGTGGAATCATATCTTTATGACTATGCAGGGGATATGTATGGAGAGGATATTGTTACGGAGTTAATACATTTCAAGCGCCCGGAGATGAAGTTTGGAAGCGTGGAAGAATTGAAGCGGCAGATGGAAGCAGATGTTGAAGCAGGCAGAAAATACCATGAAAATGAAATTTGACACAAATGTACTTCCCTGTTATAATGGGCTTAATTGATTTGTAACAAATTTGTAATATTTGGAGGTACATTTTGAAAAGAAAAGTAATTTACGGCGTGTGCATTCTGACAGCCGGATTTATTCTGGCAGCGCCTGTCACAGCAAATGCTGCGGCGGGCGTGGCAGCAGACGGACAGGCAGCCATAAACAGTTTAGAGGAACTGCTGACGGCAGGGGTAGGAGAATTGTTTTCCACGGCTTTAACGGAAGATGAATATAAAGAGATTGCAAAAAAAGCGGAAGGCACCAGGTGGGGATACACCAATCTGGGAATCTGCAATGTGCAGGAGAATAATCTTAATATCAGGCAGGAGCCTGATGAAAATGCCAAGCTGGTGGGAAAGCTTCCGAAATCGGCAGCCTGTGAGATAGTCAGCAGCGACGGCGGGTGGGCATATATTACGTCCGGTAAAGTGGAAGGCTATGTAAAAGAAGAATATTTGCTTACAGGTTTCGGAGCGGAGCAAAAGGGAAAGGAACTGGCAAAGACCGTTGCCGTATCCTCTGCAAATGCATTAAATATCAGAGAAGAGCCCAATACGGATGCGGAAGTGGTAACCCAAGTGGCTCAGGGTGAGGAACTTGAAATAGCGGAAGTTTTGGAAAACGGCTGGATAATGGTTTATCTGGATGATGAAGAAGTTTATGTATCTGCGGATTACGTGGATGTAAAATCGGATTTGCCCACAGCCATTACTATGACAGAGCTTCTTTATGGTCAGGGAGTGTCGGATGTGCGCGTTGACCTTTGCCAGTATGCGAAGCAGTTTCTTGGAAATCCTTATGTGTGGGGCGGTACAAGCCTTATAAACGGTGCGGATTGTTCCGGTTTTGTTTTAAGCGTATTTAAGAAATATGGAGTGAGTCTTCCTCATTCCTCCAGAGCACAGGCTAATAGCGGGACAAGCATTGATGCTTCAGATTTGCTGCCTGGCGACCTTGTATTTTATGCAAAGGGCGGAACCATTAACCATGTAGCCATCTATATCGGCGGTGGGCAGGTAATTCATGCAAGCAGTCCTAAAACGGGAATTAAGATTTCGGCCTATAATTACAGGACGCCTGCGAAGATGGTAAGAATCCTGCAGGTTTAGTTTTTGATGAAAATGAGTTAAGATGAAAGATAAAAAAGGCATGACAGCGATTTTGCCGTCATGCCTTTTGTTTATGAGAATGAAAATATGTATTTTTAATGGAACTTTTCAAGCTGTTTCTTCAAAACCTCTGCCAGGTCGGCAAGCCGGGACGCATGGGCAGCAAGTGTTTCGGCAGTGGAACTGAGTTCTTCTGAGGAAGCGGTTATTTCTTCCGTGGAGGCTGCGCTTTCCTGGGCAGATGCAGATAAGCTGTCAATTTCCTGCGCTACCTTGCTTTCGGCAGAAGTAAGCTGCAGCAGATAGTTGGAAATGCTTCCCACTTCACCGGCAGCCTTGGTGATGCTGTCATTTAAATTGATGAAGAGTTGATAGGTTTCCTTAATTTCCTGATTTTGGGTTTCGATAACTTCCTGTACATGCTGCATGCTTTCTACTGTTTTGTCGGATTCAGCAAGAAGATTTTTTATGTTGGCATCAATCGTTTGGGCTGAATTATTGGATTGTTCAGCAAGGCTTTTAATCTGCTGCGCTACAACAGCAAATCCCCGGCCCTGTTCTCCGGCCCTGGCAGCTTCAATGCTGGCGTTTAAAGCAAGAAGATTGGTTTCCACTGCAATAGAGGAGATGAATTCAGCAGCGGTGCTGATTTCCAGGGAAGCCTGATGCGTGCTTTCAGTCTGTCTTGCAATTGCCTCAATTTCCTTTTGGGTAATGTCTGCTTTGGCATCCAGGTTTTGTACCAGAGATTGCCCTTTATTGCTGGAATCCTGTATCTGCTCCATAAAGGATTTAAAATTTTGGGTACTTGTAAGGGAATTATCCGCCATGGATTTAATCATGGTCATTTCTTCTGCAATATTCTGTGTGGAGGATACTTCAGAAGCTGCTCCCTGGGCAATATCCGACATGGCAGTGGAAAGTCCTTCCGCAATGGAAGCAGTGCTGCCTGTCATGGATGATAAGCTGGAAGCTGTTTCTGTCAGGGCAGCGGATGATTCATTCATGTGCATCACAATTTCTTTAAGGGAATTCTTTAAAGAGATGGCATTTTTAGCAAGGTCGCCAGATTCATCCTTTAAGGAGGCAGCTCTCTCGCTGATGGGAGCGTTTAAATCGCCCTGAGCCAGGATTTCAAGTCCGTTTGCCACATTTTTTATTGATTTAGTCAGTATAGCAGAAACAGCAATGACAACGATAAAGGTAATTGCCAGAGTAATCAAACCGATTCGTAAGAGAGGAAACAGAATAATGCTTCTGGCATCTGGAAAATCTTTCAGATAAAGATTAGTAAAAAAGATAGACTCTGCAGTAGCCAGGGCTACGGGCAGCAAGGATAGAATTAAAATTTTTCCGCGTATTTTCATATTGACTCCCTTTCCATAAGAAAAAATAGTAGTATAATATATTCAATGTACAAAAATATACGAATATACATAAAACTATCATAACATAAATTCATAAAAAATGCTATGATTTGGACAAATATTATAATAAAAATTGTAACAGTTCAGCCATGCAGAAACAATTGTACAATATGACCGTGAGAGCTTGC
>CAZDPE010000078.1:0-11371 GCA_964507235.1 uncultured Lachnospiraceae bacterium | reverse complement strand
TAAAATTATTGAAAGAAGACAGCAGTTTGCTTCCCAGATGTGTGAAATTATTTTAGATATACATAAAAAACTTTCGGGCGGTAAAGAAGAACTGGTTATAAAATATGAACCGGATGTTTCTATCGAAGATTTTGAAAGAAATATGAAATTTAATCAGGAAAAGGATATCAAGTTAAAGCAGACGACAACAGGTCCCCACAGAGATGATTTTTCTTTTATTGTTAACGGAATTGATATCAGAAAGTTTGGTTCTCAGGGACAGCAAAGAACTGCCGCTCTTTCTCTTAAGCTATCAGAAATTGAACTTGTAAAAAAAATAAGCAGGGATACTCCTGTTTTATTACTTGATGATGTTCTTTCAGAACTTGACAGTAACAGACAGAATTATCTTCTTAACAGCATAGGAAATATTCAAACTATTATAACATGTACAGGTTTGGATGAGTTTATAAATAACAGATTTGAAATAAACAAGATATTTAAAGTGGTAAACGGTAGTATTATTTGTGAAAATTAAGCGTTTTGCGCAGATTGGAGTTATTTATTATGAGTAACGAATATGGAGCTGACCAGATTCAGATATTAGAAGGATTGGAAGCAGTTCGTAAAAGACCCGGTATGTATATAGGAACTACTTCCAGCAGGGGTCTTCATCATCTGGTTTATGAAATTGTGGATAATTCTGTAGATGAAGCTTTGGCGGGTTTTTGCGATACAATTAAGGTTTTTATAAATGAAGACAATTCTGTTACAGTTATAGACAACGGAAGAGGCATCCCGGTAGGCATTAATCATAAGGCGGGACTTCCTGCTGTTGAGGTTGTGTTTACTATTCTTCATGCAGGTGGTAAATTCGGCGGCGGCGGTTATAAAGTATCAGGCGGTCTTCATGGCGTTGGCGCATCTGTAGTAAATGCTCTTTCAGATTGGCTGGAAGTGGAAATATATCAGGATTCCAAAGTTTATAAGCAGAGGTATGAAAAAGGTAAGGTGTGTTATCCTCTTGAGGTTGTTGGAGAGTGTGAGGCAGACAAAACCGGTACTAAAATTACTTTTAAGCCTGACGAAACAATTTTCCAGGAAACTACTGTCTTTGAATTTGATATTTTAAAGCAGCGTCTGCGTGAAATGGCCTTTTTAACAAAGGGTCTTAAAATTATTTTAACTGATTTAAGAGTGGAAGAAGGCTGTGAGCCTATAGTAAGGGAATTTCATTATGAAGGCGGTATTAAGGAATTTGTTACTTATCTGAACAGAAGTAAAACTGCCCTTTATAATGATATTATGTATTTTGAAGGCAGCAGGAACAATGTTTATGTAGAAGTAGCCATGCAGCACAATGATTCCTATACGGAAAGTTCTTACAGCTTTGTTAATAATATAAACACTCCTGAAGGCGGTACTCATCTGATTGGTTTCAGAAACGCCCTTACGAAAACCTTTAATGATTATGCAAGAAATAATAAGCTTTTGAAGGATAGCGAAGCTAATCTTACAGGAGAAGATATAAGAGAAGGACTGACAGCAATTGTCAGCGTAAAAATAGAAGATCCGCAGTTTGAAGGCCAGACAAAGCAAAAGCTTGGTACTTCAGAAGCAAGAAGTGCGGTAGACGGTATTGTAAGCGAACAGCTTACTTACTTTTTAGAACAAAATCCTGTGGTTGCAAAATTAATTTGTGAAAAATCTATTCTGGCACAGCGTGCCAGAGATGCAGCAAGAAAGGCCAGGGATTTAACAAGAAGAAAAACCGCTCTTGAAGGTATGAGTCTTCCCGGTAAGTTAGCGGATTGTTCTGATAAGGATCCTGCAAACTGTGAAATTTATATAGTAGAGGGTGATTCTGCAGGAGGAAGCGCTAAGACTGCAAGAAGCCGTGCTACGCAGGCAATCTTGCCTTTAAGAGGTAAAATTTTGAATGTAGAAAAGGCAAGACTTGATAAAATATATGCAAATGCTGAAATTAAAGCCATGATTACAGCATTTGGTACAGGTATACATGATGATTTTGATATCAGTAAGTTAAGATATCATAAAATTATATTAATGACGGATGCCGATGTGGACGGAGCTCATATTGCTACATTGCTTCTTACTTTTATTTATCGTTTTATGCCGGAATTAATAAAGCAGGGATATGTATATCTTGCTCAGCCTCCTCTTTATAAATTGGAGAAGAATAAAAAGGTGTGGTATGCTTACAGTGATGATGAATTAGATCAGATTTTAACAGAAGTAGGCCGTGATCAAAATAATAAAATACAGCGTTATAAAGGACTTGGTGAAATGGATCCCGAGCAGCTTTGGGAAACGACTATGGATCCTGAAAGAAGAATTCTTTTGCGTGTAGTTATGAATGAAGAAGCTGAATCTGAAATTGATTTAACCTTTACTACTTTAATGGGAGATAAAGTAGAGCCAAGACGTGAATTTATTGAAGAAAATGCAAAATTTGTAAAGAATCTTGATATTTAAATCAATGAAATTCTTTATTAGCCGTTAAAGCGGCAGAATGAGAGTGAAAATGGAAGATAATATTTTTGATAAAATTCATGATGTCGATTTGAAAAAGACCATGGAAACTTCTTATATTGATTATGCCATGAGCGTTATTGCTTCCCGTGCGCTTCCTGATGTAAGGGATGGTTTAAAGCCTGTGCAAAGAAGAGTTCTTTATTCTATGATAGAGTTAAACAACGGACCCGATAAGCCTCATAGAAAGAGTGCACGTATCGTGGGTGATACAATGGGTAAGTATCATCCTCATGGCGACAGTTCCATATATGGAGCTTTGGTTAATATGGCTCAGCCCTGGTCTATGCGTCATCCTCTTGTGGACGGTCATGGAAATTTCGGTTCCGTAGATGGCGACGGTGCGGCTGCCATGCGTTATACAGAGGCTCGTTTAAGTAAAATTTCCATGGAGCTTCTGGCTGATATTAACAAAGATACTGTTGATTTTGTTCCTAACTTCGATGAAACGGAAAAAGAACCTTCCGTACTTCCCAGCCGGTATCCTAATCTGCTTGTAAACGGCACTACGGGTATTGCAGTAGGTATGGCAACCAATATTCCTCCTCACAATTTGAGAGAGGTAACTGGCGCTGTTGTAAAAATCATAGATAACAGAATTATTGAAGACAGGGATACATCAATTGATGAAGTTCTTTCTATTGTAAAAGCTCCTGATTTTCCGACGGGCGGCATTATTCTCGGTACAAGAGGAAGTGAAGAAGCTTACAGAACAGGAAGAGGAAAAGTAAAAGTTCGTGCCGTTACCGATATTGAAACTATGGCAAACGGTAAAAGCAGAATTGTTGTTACGGAGCTTCCCTATCTTGTAAATAAGGCAAATCTGATTCAGAAAATAGCCGAACTGGTAAAACAGAAAAAGATTGATGGTATTACAGATCTTCGTGATGAATCAGACAGAGAAGGTATGCGTATTGTTATTGAGCTTCGCCGTGATGCCAATGCTAATGTTATTATGAATCAGCTTTATAAGCATACCCAGATGCAGGATACTTTTGGTATTATTATGCTGGCTCTTGTAAATAATGAGCCTAAAATAATGAATCTTCTGGATATGTTGAGATATTACATACAGCACCAGGAAGAGGTTGTTACCAGAAGAACAAAATATGATTTAAATAAGGCTGAAGAAAGAGATCATATTTTACAGGGATTATTAATTGCACTGGATAATATTGATGAAGTAATTCAGATAATCAGAAGCAGCCGGAATACGCAGCTGGCTAAAGAAAAATTAATGGATCGTTTCGGTCTGACAGATGTACAGGCACAGGCAATTGTAGATATGCGTCTGCGTACGCTGACAGGTTTGGAACGGGAAAAAATTGAAAATGAACATAAAGAGCTTCTGGCAAAAATATCGGAATTAAAGGCAATTCTGGCAGATGAAAAGCTTCTTCTCGGAGTAATAAGAACAGAAATTATGGAAATTTCCAATAAATATGGAGATGAAAGAAGAAGTGCAATAGGTTTTGATGAATATGATATTTCCATGGAAGATTTGATTCCAAAGGATAATACAATTATTGCCATGACAAATTTAGGATATATTAAGAGGATGACTTTAGATAATTTTAAGGCTCAGAATCGCGGCGGTAAAGGTATTAAGGGAATGCAGACCATTGAAGAAGATTTTATTGCGGATTTGCTGATGACCACAACTCACCATTATATTATGTTTTTTACGAATTATGGGCGGGTATACAGATTAAAAGCGTATGAAATTCCTGAAGCTTCCAGAACCTCAAGGGGAATTGCCATTATTAATCTTCTGCAGCTGAATGCAGGAGAAAAAATAACTGCGATTATGCCTGTTAAGGATTACGAAGAAGATAAAAATTTCTTCATGATTACCAGGAAGGGAATTGCTAAGAAGACTCATATTATGGAATACAGTCATGTCCGTAAAAACGGATTGACTGCAATTAATTTACGAGATGATGATGAATTAATTGAAGTTAAGATTACTGATGCAGATACAGAAATTTTCCTTGTTACGAAGCATGGTATGTGTATCAGGTTTAAAGAAACAGATGTAAGGGCAACCGGAAGAAATTCCATGGGCGTTATTGGAATGAATTTGTCAGACGGTGATGAAATAGTGGGTATGCAGCTAGATCATCAGGGAGATTCTTTACTGATAGTTTCTGAAAACGGCATGGGTAAGCGCACTTATCTTAATGAATTTACTGTGCAGAAACGCGGCGGTAAGGGAGTAAAATGTTATAAGATTACTGAAAAAACGGGATATGTAGTAGGCGTAAAGGCAGTAAATGATGATCATGAGATTATGATGATTACTACTGGCGGTGTGATTATACAGCTTCGTATGGAGGATATTTCAACGTTAGGAAGAATTACCTCCGGAGTTAAGATGATTAATCTTGATACAGGTGTAAAGGTAGCACAAATTGCCAAGGTAAGAGAAAAAGTTTCCAGGGATAATCACGAATTTGAGAATCCGGATGACGCTTTAGAAAATGTCAGTGATATTAAAGAAGAGGAAATAACGCTTCCTAAGGAAGAGGAAGAGGAATAAGAGAGGAAAAATTGAATATGGAAAGCTATTTGGTTTTAAAGGATTTGGCAATTATCATTATTGCTGCTAAATTATTTGGTATTATTGCCAGAAAATTAAAAGCACCGCAGGTGGTAGGAGAAATTATTGCAGGTCTTATAATAGGACCAAGTATTTTAGGATGGGTTAATCAGACAGACTTTCTTTTGCAAATGGCCGAAATAGGCGTTATTTTATTGATGTTTTCCGCCGGTTTGGAAACTGATTTGAAAGAACTGATGAAAACAGGTCCTATTGCTGCTTTAATAGCTTGTGCAGGTGTTTTTATTCCTTTGATTTTTGGAGCTTCATTTTACATGCTGTATTATGGAATGGCGCCGTGGGGCTCAGAAGAATTTTATAAAGCGGTTTTTGTAGGAACAATCCTTACAGCCACTTCAGTCAGTATTACGGTACAATCACTTAAGGAAATGGGTAAGCTGAAAGGAAAAGTTGGCACCACTATTTTAAGTGCAGCCATTATTGATGATGTAATCGGAATTATTGTTCTTACTTTTGTTATTGGATTTAAGAACCCTGATTCTGACCCGATTTCAGTTATAATAAGCACTATATTGTTTTTTATACTTGCTGTCGGAGTGGGATTTATTTCTTATAAAGTGTTTAAACTTGTGGATAAAAGATATCCCCATACCAGAAGAATTCCTATTGCGGGACTTGCTTATTGTTTTTTAATGTCTTACATAGCTGAAAGATATTTTGACATTGCTGATATAACGGGAGCCTATGTAGCCGGTATTATTTTGTGTTCCATTAATGATTCCAGTTATATAGAAAGAAAAGTGGATATTAATTCCTATATGCTGTTTGGCCCCGTATTTTTTGCAAGTATCGGACTGAAAACAAATATAGACAGTGTAACAGGAAGTATTCTTTTATTTTCACTTGGCTTTGTTGCAGTCGGCCTTATCAGTAAGATAATTGGCTGCGGATTAATGGCGAGATTGTGTAAGTTTAAAGGGGTAGACGCACTTAAAATCGGCGTGGGAATGATGACAAGAGGAGAAGTAGCCCTGATTGTAGCACAAAAAGGGCTTTCGGTAGGCTTGCTGGAGCCTGTTTATTTTACATCGGTTATTTTGCTGATTATTGTTTCTTCCGTTTCAACGCCTATTATATTAAAAATTTTATATTCTAAGGATAAGGAGCCGGAAGAAATTCAAACAGCATAATATACAGTGTCTTTTTTCAAATGAAAAGAGTAAATTGTAATTAGTATAAATTCAAGCTGAAGAAAAAAGGAAAAATGTAATTATAGGAAGAAGAAATTTTTTTTATAAGAATTAATTAGGATGTATTGGAGAAAGAAATATGGACATCAAAAATATTATTGAAGAGGGAAAAACTTCTCTTGGAATTGAATTTGGTTCGACCAGAATAAAAGCGGTGCTTATTGGTGAAAAGGGAACTCCTCTGGCTTCAGGAAGCTATGAATGGGAAAATCAGTATGTGAATGGTATTTGGACTTATTCTCTGGAAGCTGTATGGAAAGGGTTGCAGGAATGTTATCAGGATTTACTGGAAGATGTTAAAAAGCAGTATGGCATAACTATAACCAAAATCGGTTCGATTGGTTTTTCTGCCATGATGCATGGATATCTTGCTTTTGATAAAGAGGATAATCTTTTGGTTCCGTTCAGAACCTGGAGAAATACAATTACAGAAGAAGCTGCCGGAAAGCTTACAAAAGAATTTAATTATAATATTCCTCAAAGATGGAGTATCGCTCATTTATATCAGGCTGTTTTGAATAAGGAAGAACATGTAAAGGATGTGGCCTTCTTTACCACTCTGGCAGGATATGTTCACTGGAAGCTCACCGGAAAAAAAGTGCTTGGTGTAGGAGATGCTTCCGGTATGTTTCCTATTGATATAAGAACCGGAAATTATGATGAAAATATGATAGATAAATTTAATGCACTTGTAAGCAATGAGGGATTTCCATGGAAGCTGCAGGAAATTCTGCCTGAAATATTATCAGCAGGTGAAGAGGCAGGCACTTTAACGGCAAAGGGCGCAGAACTTTTAGATATATCAGGCAAGTTAGAAGCCGGTATTCCTGTATGCCCTCCTGAAGGAGATGCAGGAACCGGTATGGCGGCTACTAATTCTGTAGGCGTAAGAACAGGTAATGTATCCGCCGGCACTTCTGTATTTGCAATGGTTGTACTGGAAAAAGAACTCAGCAAAGTATATCCCGAAATTGATCTTGTCACTACACCGGATGGAGCACTGGTTGCTATGGTGCATTGCAATAACTGCACTTCCGATTTGAATGCGTGGGTAAATATTTTTGATCAGTTTGCTGAAAGTATCGGAGCAAAGGTGGATAAAAATACTTTATTTTCTGTTCTCTACAACAAAGCTTTGGAGGGTGATGAAGATTGCGGCGGTCTTATATCTTATAATTATTTTTCGGGAGAACCGGTTACCGGTTTTGATGAGGGAGCGCCTTTATTTGTAAGAAAGGCTGAAGATACATTTAATCTTGCTAATTTTATGAGGGCACATCTCTATTCTTCATTAGCTGCCCTGAAAGCGGGACTTGACTTATTGTTTAAGGAAGAGGCAGTTGAAGTGGACAAAATGTTTGGTCACGGCGGACTGTTTAAAACAAAAGGCGTTGGTCAGAGAATTGCGGCAGCAGCAATGAATACTTCCGTTTCTGTTATGGAAACTGCAGGTGAAGGCGGTGCATGGGGAATTGCTCTTCTTGCGGATTATATGAAAAATAAGGATGAAGGAGAAAGTCTGCAGGATTATTTGAATTATAAGATATTTGCCGGACAAAAAGGAAGCAGCATGGATCCTGTAAAAGAAGATGTGGAAGGCTTTGATAAATTTATGAAGCGTTATATGAAAGGACTTACAATAGAGCATGCAGCAGTGGATGCATTGAAATAAACGAAATGTAATGGTAAAAGCAGGAGAAATAAATTATGCTGGAAGAATTGAAGCAAAAGGTTTATGAAGCAAATATGCTGCTTCCAAAATACGGGCTTGTAACATTTACATGGGGAAATGTCAGCGGGATAGACAGTGAACATGGTTTATTTGTTATAAAACCCAGCGGAGTTGATTATGATAAGCTGACTCCGAATGATATGGTGGTTATGGATTTACAGGGAAATAAAGTAGAAGGTGATTATAAGCCTTCTTCTGATACGGCGACACATTTAGAGCTTTATAAGGCATTTCCGGAAATCGGAGGTATCGTACATACTCATTCATCTTATGCTACCAGTTGGGCGCAGGCCGGAAGAAGCATTCCCTGCTATGGGACAACTCATGCTGATTATATTTATGGAGAAGTTCCCTGTTTGAGATGCCTGACAGAAAAAGAAATTGAAGAAGCCTATGAGGAAAACACAGGACATTTAATTGTAAATGAATTTATTCGTATGAATAAAGACCCTATGGCAGTTCCGGCAGTGCTTTGTAAAAATCACGGTCCTTTTGCCTGGGGAAAGGATGCTATGGATGCGGTTCATAATGCGGTAGTGCTTGAAGAAGTGGCAAAGATGGCATACCGGACAGAAACTATTAATCCTAAGGTGGCTCCTGCTCCGGCAGAATTACAGGATAAGCATTATTTCAGAAAGCATGGAGCCAATGCTTATTATGGCCAAAATTAAATTTTCAAATCTGGACTTTTCAAATCTGACTGTAAATTTTAATTGACATCATTTATAATTTGTGAATCATTCCGAAATGGAGTGACAAATTATCTCCACAGGCGGTAAGCCGGGTATATGGCGACTTTTGATTTTAAGGTGCAGAGGATTTTTCTTCTGCCCCTTTTTTGCGCAAACAAAACAATTGTTTTCTAACAGGAGGAATGGATATGTCACAAATCAGCGTAAATAATCTGACCTTTTATTCCCGCGTGCAATGAGTCAAAGTCATGCTTGCATGACCTTGACGAATGCCGCGAGGGTCAATACCCCGCCCCTTGGGGCGCTTCAATTTCCATGCCCCGCTGCTTGCGGCGGGGTTATTGACTGGCAGGTAGTTTATGTAAAAGAGCGCATTTATATATTAGGGATGAACCATTAAACTTTATTGATGTGTTTTCACGCATGCAGATTGAAGAATTAATATTAAAGCTTAAACCTACCATGATATTGGCAGAACATGATAAAATGTTTATGGAGCATACAGCTGATAGAATTATTAATCTGTAGACAAAAAATTTGCCAATTATGTCAGATTTTCATATAATTATGAGGAGAGTAAAATTATTTAAAGGAGTGTTTTATTTGAATCAGGAAGAAAAGTACATACAGATGACCACCACCCCGATACCGAAGCTGGTATGTTCTCTGGCAGTTCCGACTATTATAAGTATGCTTGTCACGTCTTTTTATAATATGGCAGATACTTTTTTTGTGGGAAAATTGGATACCCAGTCTACAGCCGCAGTGGGCGTGGCATTTTCCATGATGGCAATTATTCAGGCGGTAGGCTTCTTTTTCGGACATGGATCCGGAAATTATATTTCAAGGAAGCTGGGAAGTAAGGAGATGGAAGAAGCTTCAACAATGGCGGCAAACGGCTTTTTTCTTTCTCTTTTCTGCGGTGTGGTAATAGCTTTGTTTGGCATTATTTTTATTAATCCATTGTCTATGGCCTTAGGTTCCACGCCGACTATCCTTCCTTATACGAAGAAGTATCTGGGAATCATCCTTTTGGGTACGCCATTTATGACATCTTCTCTGGTGTTAAACAACCAGTTGAGATTTCAGGGACGGGCATCTTTTGCCATGGTGGGAATTGTGACCGGCGCGGTGCTAAACATCGTTCTTGACCCGATTTTGATTTTTGGTTTTCATATGGGAATTTCGGGCGCTGCCATTGCTACTGTAACCAGCCAGTTCTGCAGCTTTTTGCTGTTAATTATGATGACAAGAAAAGGCGGAAGCATTGTAATCAGATTTAAAAACCTGAAAGTGAATACTCATTTTCTGAAGGAAATTTTCAGAGGGGGGATTCCTTCTCTGTGCAGACAGGGACTTGCCAGTATTGCTGTGATTTTTCTGAATCATGCGGCGGGCTCATACGGAGATGCTGCGATAGCCGGAATGTCCATTGTAAACAGGATTACCATGTTTGCAAATTCCGCATTAATCGGATTCGGACAGGGCTTTCAGCCGGTATGCGGTTTTAATTATGGAGCCAGATTATATGAAAGAGTCCGGGAGGGATTTTATTTCTGCGTAAAATATGCATTTATCTTTTTAATTGTAGTTTCGGCTCTGTGCGGAATTTTTGCACCTGATATTGTTGCGTTGTTCCGTAAGGAGGATCAGGCGGTCATTGAAACAGGAACATTGGCTTTGAGGCTGCAGTGTATTACCTTTCCTTTAAATGCATGGATAGTCATGAGCAATATGATGCTGCAATCCATAGGTAAGGCAGCGAAAGCTTCTATTATAGCAGGGGCAAGACAGGGATATTTCTTTATCCCTCTTATACTGATATTATCAAAATGCTTTGGCCTGTTCGGAGTGCAGCTAACACAGGCAGCAGCGGATGTTTGTACACTGGCAGTTTCTATACCGCTGGCACTCAGTGTGCTTAATGAAATGAAGAATGATGCGGCAAAAATCAACAACCTTGATGCAGGCAAAGGAGCATCAAGCTTGTAGTGTTGCAGAGCAGCGGGGCATTGACCCTCGCAGCATTGGTCAAGCTCATGCAAGCATGATTTTGACTCATTGCTTGCGAGAATAAAGAAGGAGATAAGCTTATGAGAGAAATAAAAAAGATTTCATTAATCGGATTAGGGGCAATGGGGGTGTTTTTTGCTCCCAGACTTTTTGAAACTTACGGGGAAAATTTTCGTGTTATTGCAGAGGGAAAAAGAAAAGAACGTCTGGAAACACAGGGAGTAACCATTAATGGTGTAAATTACAAGTTTCCGATAGTAACGCCGCAGGAACAGGGTAATGAGGCTGATTTGATTTTAATTGGCGTAAAGGGATACGGACTTGAACAGGCAATTGAAGATATTAAAAATCAGGTAGGCAAAAATACATTGATTCTTTCTCTTTTAAATGGAGTAGACAGTGAAGATAAGCTGATTAGCGCTTTTGGGGAAGAACATGTTTTATATGCTTTTATGAGAATGTCCATTGTTATGAAGGATGGAAAGGCGGATTTTGACCCGTATTGGGGAAAAATTCATTTTGGAGAGAAATTGAACAGGGAATATTCCGAAAGAGTGCTGGCAGTTAAAGAAGTATTTGAAAAAGCTGATAT
>CAZDPE010000077.1:0-11417 GCA_964507235.1 uncultured Lachnospiraceae bacterium | reverse complement strand
CAGGGCAGGCTTGGACAAGAAAGGACAAACGTCATGACATTTTCAGACTTTGTAAAAAGGCTTTTTTTCGCTGTCAGTGTGGGAAACAATACAAAAGCTTTTACAAAAT
The DNA here is from genome assembly GCA_964507235.1 of uncultured Lachnospiraceae bacterium. Lineage (GTDB taxonomy): Bacteria > Bacillota > Clostridia > Lachnospirales > Lachnospiraceae > Suilimivivens. The sequence goes on along the minus strand of CAZDPE010000077.1, from coordinate 11,308 downwards.
CAGTAATTGGAGCCGTCTTGACAGATAAAGGCCAGGACATACTTGATGAATACTCAGAATCGAGTTTCAAACACTATTACAATGGGAGCCAGTCACCCGTGCGACTCGCAAAGAAAGTAAATGCATATATAGAACCGATGGGATTCTTGGGATATATAGACCAGTTCTCTGATGCCGCTGTTGAGAATATCTGCAACTTGTTTCATGCACCATTTTGAAATTCATGACTTAAACCTCTTTCTATCCTAGAAAACCATTTCCTTTTTATCCAAATCAGCCTGCACTCTTTCCAAATCCCGGCGGATGGATATTTTCTGAGGACAGGATTTTTCACATTTACCGCATTTAATGCAGTTTTTAGCCTGATGCGCATCTCCCAGCTCTTCTTCCCACTTCCACTTTACAATATTGTAATTCTGATAAACGTGGTAATTGTTCCATACGCCAAAGCAGCCGGGAATGTCCACTCCGGCCGGACAGGGCATACAATAGCGGCAGCCCGTGCAGCCATTTTGCACGCGCCCTTTCAGGGTTGCGGTGATATTATCAATGACCGCCTTTTCTTCTTCGCTTAAAGACTTAAATTCGGCAAAAGTATTCAAATTATCTTCCACCTGTTCCATAGTGGACATACCGCTTAAAATAACCTTTACATTAGGAAGGCTTCCTACCCATCGTAAGGCAAAGGATGCAGGAGAAGCTTTTTCATCCAGCGCCTTCAATTTAGCCGTAATATCATCAGAGAAGGCTGCCAGTGAGCCGCCCTTTACCGGCTCCATAATAATAAGCGGAATTTTTTTGTTTTCAGTAAGCTGATAACCCTTAAGACCTGCCTGTTCCTGTGCATCTATATAATTTAACTGAATCTGGCAAAAATCCCAATCCCTGTAATTTATCATTTCCTCAAACACTTCATAGCTGTCATGGAAGGAAAATCCAAGATACTTAATCTTTCCTTCCGCCTTCAATTCTTCCAGACGTTTCACACATCCGATTTCCAGCATTTTATCCCAGCGTTCCTTATCCATGGCGTGCAGCAGATAAAAGTCAATGTAATCCGTCTGTAATTTAGCAAGCTGCTCATTAAAGTATTTATCTACATCCTCAACCGTATTCACCAGCCATACAGGCAGCTTGGTTGCCAGATAAAAAGAATTTCTGTCGTACTTTTTTAATATCCTGCCAACGACAATTTCGCTGTTTCCTTCATGATACGGGTAAGCCGTATCTATGTAGTTAACCCCATTCGCAATGGCTTTATCTATCATTCTTTCCGCTTCAGGCTCGTTAATACTGCCGTCTTCCATTTTGGGAAAACGCATGCATCCAAAACCAAGAAGTGATGTTTCGATTCCGAGTTTTTCCATCTTTCTTTTTTCCATAGCTTTTCTCCTTATCCAAAATAATTTATGAGAAAATTATATCATTAGCCGGAAGAATCATCTATAACTAATCAATTAAATTTTCGTACTTTTCTATTCTTTCTTTTTTCTGCTGTTCTTCCACGGTCCGTTTTTATAAAACAGCAAAGACAGGATTAAAGCGGTGCTCCATCCAATCGGCCATGCACACCAGATTCCCACCGTGCCAATTTGCCTTGCAAGAACCTGGGCCAGCACTACTCTTAAGATCAAATCCGTAAAGGTTCCAATCATAAACTGCTTCATCAGACCGGCACCTCTTAAAATACCGTCTGCCACAAGCTTCATGGATATTACAAAATAAAAGGGCGTTATGATATACAAAAACTGCACGCCCGTATTGGTGGCAACAGCAGACGGCTCATTCATAAAGAAATTCACCAGTATCTTCCCTGCCGCCAGATAGAGGATTACAATAGGCACACAAAGCAGCCATACCATTTTAATCCCCGCTTTAAAGCCTTCCTTAACTCTCGGCAGAATTCCCGCTCCCATATTCTGGGCTGTAAAGTTGGAAATACCATTTCCCAGGGTTGTAAAGGAAGTAATGACAAGGTTGTTCAGCTTCACTGAAGCGGAATAACCGGCTATTACCCCTGCGCCAAAGCTGTTGATAACACTCTGGATAATGATATTTCCCACAGAAATAAAGCTTTGCTGCAGAATACTCGGAATCGCAATAACCGCAATCTTCTTAAAAATATCAAAGGAATACCATGCTGCCTTTTCCTCAATATGCATTCCCGAAAGCCGCTGAAACACAACCGCAATGGAAAGCACACAACTCACTCCCTGGCAGATAAAGGTTGCCCATGCAACTCCCGCCACTCCCATGTGAAAAGCAGCTACAAACAAAATGTCCATAAGAATATTGGAGGTTGACGAAACCGCAAGAAAAATAAATGGCGTTTTGGAATCGCCAAGCGCTGAAAAAATACCTGTGGCAATATTATAAAAAAACAAAAAAGGAAGTCCCCAGATATAAATATCCAGATATAGCCTGGAATCCGCAAAAATTTCCTCCGGCGTATGTATCAGATTTAACAAACCGTCACAGCTTATGATACCCACAAGCATCAAAACAGCACATAAGACAGCGCTGGAAATCAGAGTTGTATAAACAGCGTTTTTCATATCCTTATAATTCTTTGCCCCGAAAAGCTGTGACACAATTACGGAGCATCCGATATTACAGTCAAAAGCAAATGTTATAAAAATCAAGGTAATTTCATAGCTGTTGCCAACCGCTGCCAGCGCATTTTCTCCCACAAATTTTCCGGCCACAAGGCTGTCCGCAATGTTATAAAGCTGCTGAAAAATGATACTGCCGAAAAGCGGCAGGCAAAATTTCCACAGCACGGTTTCCGGCTTTCCCACCGTCAGATCTTTATTCATAATACTCATATCCTTCCTGTTTCTATTGTTGCTTTTTTTATCCTGTGGTATTATACTTTCAAGAAAGCAATATGTAAAATATATATATAATATCTTAGATATATAAATATGGTATATCTATATCAACCGGATACGAAATCTTAACAGGGAGAAAAGAGAATTCCCATGAATATAAATTATGAATATTATAAAATTTTTTATTATGTGGCAAAATATAAAAACCTCACAAAGGCCGCCGGAATCCTGCACAACAATCAGCCCAATATTTCCCGTACCGTAAAGCTTCTGGAACATGAGCTGGGTTGCAATCTGATTATCCGCCAAAGCCGCGGCGTTGCCCTTACCCCTGAAGGCGAGCGCCTGTATTCCCACATTAAAATTGCAGTGGAACAAATTCAGACTGCCGAAAGTGAAGTCATGCTCTCCACCGGATTACAGGAGGGTTTTATTACCATCGGCGCCAGCGAAACCGCCTTACGTCTGCTTCTGCCAAAGCTGAGCCGGTTTAAAAAAATGTATCCTAAAATCCACATTCGCATTCCCAACCACTTAATCAGCCAGGCAGTGGAATCCGTAAAAAACGGACTTGTGGATTTTGCCGTTGCCGCTACCCCCGCATGGGTGGAAAAGCCCTTAAATTCCTTTCCCATTATGGAGTTTAAGGATATTTTAATCGGCGGCCCTTCCTATTCTTTTCTTACCAATGCCCCTGTTTCTTTTGAAAAACTGAAGGAATATCCCTTCGTATGCCACGGCAAGAATACTATGACTTATCAGTTTTACGAAAGCATTTATCATAAACACGGCCTGTCCCTGAATCCCGAGCTTGAAATCGCCACTACCGACCAGATTCTTCCTATTATAAAAAATGATTTGGGAATCGGCTTTATACCGGAAATATACGCAAAAGAAGCCCTTCTGAAAAATGAAATCTGTCAGATTCCACTGTCAGAAGAGCTTCCACGCCGTCAAATTCTTTTTATAGAAAACGAAAATTATCCTTTAAGCGTTGCCGCAGGAGAATTAAAAAAACTGCTGCTCTCACAAGGCTCTTCTGCCCTGGTGCAGACAGAAGAAATGACCGACCTGCATATTTCTTCCTGCCAAAGCCGGGGTGAAATATCAAACAGGCTGATAAGATAATCCTCCTGAAAAATTTCCTCAGGCGGTCCGTATTTATCAATATATTCTCCTTTTACGCACATAACCTTATCCGATACCCTGGCTGCAAGCTCCAGTTCGTGCAGGGACATGATTACGGTAAGCCCCATTTTCTTCCTCATTTCCATCAGAAGCGACAGAAATTCCAGCTTGTATTTCACATCAAGAAATGAAGTGGGCTCATCCAGAAGAATCATTTCCGGCTCCTGGCAGATAGCCCTTGCCAGCATCACCCGCTGCTTTTGTCCGTCACTGATTTTCGTAAAATCCAAGTTCTTGATTTCCGTTACATGGACAAGCTCCATGGCCTCCTCTACAACCGCATAATCCGCTTTCGACAGAATGCCGAATTTCCCGGTATATGGATAACGCCCGGTAGCCACTACATCCTCACAGGACATCATTTCCGTTTTGATTTTATCTGTAAACACCACCGACATTTTCTTTGCCAGCTCATCCCGGCTCATCCCGGCTATATCCTTTCCATCAAGATAAACAGCGCCGCCAATTAAGGGAAGCTGCCTTGCGATACTCTTTAAAATTGTGGACTTTCCTGCTCCGTTAGGACCGATGAGTGTCAGAATTTCTCCCTTTTTAACAGAAATATCAATTTCCTTAATCAGCGGCTTTCCCTCATAGCCCACACACATTTTCCGTGCCGAAAAATATTCCTTTTCCATCCTGGTTTCCATTCTCTGACGCTTATATCCTTTCCTTCCTGCATCGGACTTCCGCTCTCCGCCTCCATACCTTGTCTTTTCTGCATTATGCTCTTTCTTTCCTTCGCCCTGCCATTACCCATAAAACCACCGGAGCGCCAAACACCGCTGTTACTGTACTGATGCTCAGCTCCGTAGGCGCAAACAGCGTTCTGGCAATCAAATCACAGAAAAGACAGAAAGCGCTGCCTCCCAGAAAACAGGCCGGTATCATTAAAACAGGCTTTGCCGTGCCCAGCAGGCTTTTTACCAGATGGGGAACAGCCACGCCCACGAAGGAAACCGGCCCTGCAAAAGCTACGATACATGCGGATAAGACGCTTGACAATACAACCAGAAGCACCCTTAAAAAACGGACATTAACGCCCAGATTTCCGGCATAGTTTTCTCCAAGCTCATAGGCGCTGATTGGCTTTGACAGGGAAAAAATAACGGCAAAGGTTACAAATACCACGACAGCCATTACCCTGACATTACTCCAGGATATACCCGAAAAGCTGCCTTTTGACCAGTTATGCAGATTCACAATATCCGCATCATCCGCAAAAGTAACCACGAAATCCGTAACTGCGGAACAGATGTAGCCAACCATGACACCGCTGATAATCAGCATGGACATATTGTTAACCTTCCCTGACAGCAGCAATACAAATCCCATGGAAAGCATAGCTCCTGCAAAGGCTGAAAGAATCAGTGCGAAGGAACTGATTTTCACAGCCCTTTCCAGCAAAAATACCATAACAAGGGAAACCACCAGCTTTGCTCCTGAAGAAATGCCAAGAACAAAAGGCCCCGCTATGGGATTATGAAAAAAAGTCTGCAGCAAATATCCCGAAAGCGCCAGGGCGCCTCCCAATATCATTGCAGCCAGGGCTCTGGGAAGCCTTAGATCCACCACAATGTTTCTTATGGTACTGTCAGATTCTGCACCTGTAAAGCAGCTTACAAATTCTCTGAAGGATATGGAAACGCTGCCTATTCCCACATTGCATAAAAAGAAAAGGAAACTGCCTGTAAGCAGCAGTCCCAAGGCCAGCATATATCTTACTCTTTTCCTATCCCTCTGCTCCATTTTGCTTCCTCCCTTACTCAAGCCGGTAAAGATACTGCATTTTTGTCTGTCCGCTTTTTTCCGTCCACAGCATCTTATGGATATCCTCAATAAACACGCCGATTGACATGGACTGCTGATAAAAATCACTGGTTGTACAATAAACCCTGCCTTCCTTCACAGCCTTAAAATCCTTCAGCATGCTGTTTTTTTGCAGCAGTTCTTCCACCGTATCCATTTCTCCGTCAATGGTGCTGTTATAAATCAGATAATCTGCATTCCTTGCTTCTTTATAAAATTCCTCCATCTGCATATTCATGGAGGACTTGCTGTCCGTTTCCTCTCCCAGGCTGTCAAAAATATAGCTGCCGCCTGCCAGAGCAATCATTTTAGGTATATAGTCGGAAGATTTTCTCACATTTACGGTTCCATTTGTGGTAATATAAAAAAATGCTACCGTGCTGCCGGTGCCGGAGCCTTCCTTTTCTGCTTCCCCGGTGATGCGTTCCAGAATATCTGTCTGCGCCTGAAAGGCTTCCTGTGCCGCTTCTTCTTTATTCAGCAATACGCCATACAGCTTTACCCATTCCACTCTTCCAAGAGGATGCTTTTCATAACTGGAGTAATCTGTCATTACAGGAACTCCGAACTCCTTCAGCTTTTCTTCCACCTCAGGAGAATGAGAAATCATGGTATTTTCTATGGCAAGAGAACAGCCCTGTGACAGAATCAGTTCATAATCAGGCATATTATACTTTCCTGCATATAATATTCTGCCTTCCTCCATGGCTTTCCTTGCTTCTTCAATATACCAGCCCTCCGCTTTCTGCCCTGAAAAGCGTATACTGTCAAGGGCATCCAGTTCCCTGAACATATCCATAACAGCGGAAGCAACAAGATAAATATTGTTAAGAGGCTGTTGTAAAACCACAATACCTTCTGCAAGCTCCTTTGGAACTTCCTCATTTTCCGGCACCACAAGATATCTGCTGCCGTCAACAACTGTAATCAGCTTATAGTCATCCTCATAATAATCCACGGCGAAATCTTCCGCATAAATCAGCTCCATGCTGCTTTCATAAGTTAATGAAGGACTGATATTTTTATTGTTCATCTGGTCTTGCCGCCGGCTTCCGCACCCGGAAAACAGCACTGCGCCTGCCAGCATTATAAACCAGATTAAAATTCTGTATCTGCTTTTATTTGCCTGCATCTCTTCGTTTCCTGAAAATTCTGAAAAATAAAAAAATCGCTGCTGCACATACCGCTGCTCCGCAGAAAATAAGCACGGCAGTTATCACACCATTTTTTTCCGGTTTAAGCGTATCCGAATGAAAGATAAGGGTATATTCGATTTCATGTGGAACACTCATGGCAGTGGTATCGGCAAGCACTTCTATTTCTTCATCCAGTACCCATATCGGAATTTCAAACACCGAATTTTCTTCCGTGTTTACCGGAAGATATTTCACCCTGTTTACTATCATGTAATCGTAATTGGGACTGCTCCACGCAATAACGGCTGTTCCCTGTTTATCAGCTATTGTTACAGAAGTGGGAGAACTTACCGATGCTTTTCCTGTTCCGCCGGAAAGATTCACCTCTATCGTATAAGCTCCGTCCGCCTTATCTAAAACCACAGGTGACAGCTGTACGTAAAGAGCTTCTGCTGGCAGTGTGGATGCATCAAATAAGATCTGATGGTCATACCATTTTTCCTTTTTTTTACTAAAGCCCGTGCATTCCAGCTCTTTATTCAGGGCTTCTACCTGTATGGTATAGGTATATGCGCCTTCCTCATCCTCGGCAAAGGCTGCATAATCCGCCTCTTTTGCTTCAACCGCCTGCTGTCCTGTTCCCATAAAGAGCTTCAGGTATCCTTTACCGCCCAGGGTAATCACTGCTGTCATATTGCCGTTATCAACTGTCAGCCTGGCCTTTACAATCCTGAACATAGAAGAACTGGATTCCACTTCCACATCATAGACGCCATCCTTAATATCATCTGCATAAACCGGAACCATTCCCTCTTCCCCTACGGACACAGAGGCTGCTCTTTCTTCCTCGCTTGCAATTAAATCTGATTGATTTGTTTCTTCCTGCCCATGACATATTACCGGTGTGCCTGGCACACCGGTAATCATTATCGTCACAGCAAAAAGAACCATACAAAGGTTTCTTATTCTTTTCACTTTTATGCTCCAAACTTTAAATTTTACGGCTTATTTTGTAAGACTGTCAACTGCTGCCTGTGTATGCGCTACATAAATATCCTGAATGGCAGCAACCTGTCCCAGACCTTCCAGAAGGCATTCTACCTCATAGCCCTCTCCCTGAATAACAGTTTTCCAGGAATCTTCTTCATCACCTGCCATATCATTATTGGCATGATCGCCTGCTACTACCATTAAAGGCTCCAGCACCACCTTTGTATAAGTTCCTTTTCCGTTAATTGCTGTAAGCACATCATCCAGAGAAGGCTCTGCTTCCACAGTGCCGATAAAATAATTTTCATAACCTGAAGCAGCAAGCTTTTCCTGCATTTTGGCATATACGGCATTAGAATCTGCTTCCGTACCATGTCCCATAAAGCAGATTGCAGTTTCACCGTCATCATAGGATGCTGTTTTTTCTGTAATTGCCTTAATTACCGCATCAAAATCCTCATCACTGGAAAGCAGCGGTTCGCCTAAAACCACTTTGTCAAATTTATCTTCATAATCTGCCAAAGCATTCTTTAAATCCGTATACTCATATCCGTCCATTAAATGGGTGGGCTGAACAATAAGAGTTGTAACGCCGTCTGCAACAGCCCTGTCCAGGGCTTCTTCCACATTGTCAATAGCAAGGCCGTCGCGCTCCTTAAGCTTATCAATGATAATCTGGCTGGTAAATGCCCTGCGCACTTCATAGTCGGGAAATGCCTTTGTTATGGCATTTTCAATGGCCCCGATGGTGATATCCCTGCTTTCATTGTAACTGGTTCCAAAGCTTACCACCAGAATGGCAGTCTTTTGGTCTGCTCCTTTGCTGCTGCATCCGCCAAGACAAAGAGCTGCCATAAGCACAGCGGCAAGTAATGGTACTAATTTCCTTTTCATACTTCCTCCTTTTGACGGCTTTTGCCGTCCTATGTATTTTTATTCAATATGAACACAGGAAACAAACTGCCCTTTTTGCCCATTCATGAGAACAGAAAAAAACTCCTTTTCCAAACAGGCAAAGGAGTCGTACACAACAAAAAAACTGCAGAATGAAGCATATCACATCTTCTGCAAATTTTCCGTACAACCAGTTACTCGTGGCCTGAAACAATCGTTTCCGTACAACAGTCAGGCAGGTCTCCCGGCTTAAAGCTCAACACATCGGCCATCTTCCCAGTTTCCCAGTGATATATCGGCTCCTGCTCCCTAATTACGGTGACGAGTTCGTACAGGATTTCCACCTGTTTCCCTTTTCACCAGAACCAATGATAATCCTACATCATTGTTCTGACACCTGACTGCTTCATATTCAATTTTTAGAAGTATAGCACACTTCCATGTGTTATTCAAGACCTTTGCCGCCGCAATTCCCCGGGAGACGGTTTTTGCAACATATATTTCCTTCATACTCAAAATCCGCCTTTCCATCTGCCTGCAGGCTTATCAGCCTGCAGGTGCAGATTTATTCTCCAAGTCCGCTCTCAATTAACTGAACCAGAGTCTGAACATCCTCCGCTTCTGTTAAATTTCCACTCCGAAATGTTCAAATTCCTCCAGACGCAAATCTCTTGTTCCATACATTCTGACTGCTTTTGTCTTCATAATTTCACTCTCCAATTTTTTCTATTATTACCTGCTTCATCAATTCATCTACCAGTTTTCTTTCAGGCGGTTTCGTTCCTATTGTTGTAACCGCTCCTGCCGACGTTGCCATACAAAGACGGATGGTTTCATCCTCCGGAAGCTTTTCATTCCATGCATATGCCAAAGCGGCCACCATAGCATCTCCTGCGCCTACTGTAGAATGGGTCTTTACGGAAAGGGCCGGGCATATTGCCTCATAACCGCCGTGAACAAACATTGCTCCGCTTTTCCCCATGGAAACAGCCACCGTCTTAATTCCCTCTGCCCTGAATCCTCTTGCCAGCTCCAAAAGCTCCTCTTTGGAAGTTCTGTAATCATATCCCGCATATTCTTCCAGCTCCACACGATTTGGCTTAATAATATCCGGTTTTTCCGAAAGGGCATTCCGGAAAAGCCCGCCATCCGCATCCAGCAGTACTTCTGCACCTTTTTCATGTACCAGGCGGATAATCCTTGCATAAATATGTTTATCCACGCCGCTTGGAATGCTTCCTGACAAAATAAACAAGGTTCCTTCTTCTGCATAACCTGTAAGCTTTTCAATCAGCTGTTCCATCTGATTTTCACTGATTTGCGGTCCTGGCTCATTCAGCTCGGTAACCGCTCCGCTTTCCTCCAAAATCTTGGTATTGGTTCTGGTTTCTCCCTCTACCCAGATAAAGTCATGTTGGATTTCCTTCTCCGTAAGAACGGCTTCTATGGTTTTTCCCGCATTGCCCCCAAGAAAGCCTGTGGCAATACTCACGCCGCCCAATTCTCTGATAGTTTTTGATACATTAATCCCTTTGCCTCCGGCATCATATTCCACCCTTTTTATTCTGTTAAGACCTCCGGAAAGAAGCCTGTCGATTTCCACAGTCTTATCGATAGCCGGATTCATTGTTACGGTTACTATCATATTAATTCCTCCCTGATAAAATCCGGTAAACTGTCTTAACATCTCCGTTTGCAATCCTGTCTGCCGCTTCTTCATCCAACATTTTATCCGCCACTACAGATAAAATCTGAAGATGCTCCTCGCCTACTCCCACAATTCCGATTACGACCTTCACCGTTTCTCCGCCCCAGTCAATTCCTTCGGGAAAAGTCATTACCGCAATGCCGGAAGCCTCTATATCCTTTTTTGCAGCTTCCACGCTATGAGGAAGTGCAAGGCCGTTGCCCATAAAGGTGGAAAATGATTTTTCCCTTTCCAGCATGGCTTCCACATAAGGCTGATCCACATAACCGGAATCCACAAGCATCTGTCCCACTGTGCGGATTACCTGCTCCTTAGACTGGGCCTTACAATTGACACGTACATTTTCTTCATATAATAATTCTTTCTTCTTAGGTTTAAAAAACATTGCCATACCTCCTGTTTTATGTTCCTTTACTTATCCTTAGAATTCTTTTGATTCTATTATAGAGTGCCTGCCCTTTGGTTTTCAACGAAAAGAAACAATAGAAAGCACGCTTTGCGAACTTTCTATTGTCATGAATCAGAACCACCGGCTTAGCCGGTGGTTTGCTCACGCCCTATAAGGGGCTATTACTGGTAAAGCCTAAAGGCTTACTGAAAAAAATTCCACTTTTGCAATGCTTGCTTCGCCACCCTGCGTGTAAGATATTTCTGTGGTAGTCTTTATTTTTTTGCTTTCACTTATTGTAGTGGTCAAGCTTTTCTCTCTGTTTACTGTTAATTTCAATTTCCCTTCGAGATATTTCGTACTG
>CAZDPE010000076.1:0-11516 GCA_964507235.1 uncultured Lachnospiraceae bacterium | reverse complement strand
GCACCTCCTTTGGGGCAGGCCCCCTTTCTTAACTAACTGACATTGATGGCTGAACTGTTACTAAGATTTGCCTTTATTCCTTAGTTTTCTCCAATTTTATCTTGTGTTTATACTCCTGCAATGCTAAAATAACTTTATAAAGTGACAATATATAAAATAAATAGGAAGTAATTCCCTGTCAAATGGTTTTGACATTTTCGGTTACTGCAGAAACATCTCTGTATATACCGGCATATTTTATTTCAAGGATGAAAGGAGGGAATATTATGGCTTATAATGCGGCACTTAATACTGTTTATAATCATTATCTGTCCAGTTATGGGCCAGGGCGCACTACCCGCTATGATTCTCACAAAAGAAGCGAACTGCGCAGTATTTATAACTCCATAGTTAAATTGAACAAAGAATCCCCTCTGTATTTTCTTGATACCAGCAAAGAATCCCAGGAATTTGCAATAGATTTAAAAGAAAATGCAAGACAGCTGCGCAATACCATTGCTTCTTTAGGCGGCTTAGATGAAAATCAGATGTTGAATAAAAAAGTGGCTTATTCCAGCAACAGTGATTTGGCAAATGCTACATTTATTGGAGATATATCGAATAACAATGAAGTTCCTTCTTTTAATCTGAAGGTGAATGCTCTGGCTTCGGCCCAGACAAATATGGGACATTTCCTCTCCTCGTTATCGACCGTCTCTTTGCCTGAGGACGCTTATTCATTTGACATTACTATTAATGATTTAAGCTATGAATTTCAGTATAATATACATGAGGGCGAAACTAATTTAGCGGTTCAGGAACGTCTTTCAAGACTTATTTCCAATTCAGATATCGGTTTAAAAGCAGATATTGTTGAAGACGGCAACGGCAATTCGGCTTTACGTTTGACTTCGGCTGCCGCCGGACTTAAAAACGGACAGAATATTATTTTTTATATTTCAGATAATAATACAAGTAAACAAAAGGGAAGCGTTGAATACCTGGGCATTGATTCAATCGCCGTCCAGCCTTCTAACGCCGAATATTTATTGAACGGCAAAGAGCGGATAACCTCATCTAATCATTTTACCATTGATAAATTATTTGAAGTTCAATTGAACAGAGTAAGTATTTCAGATGAAGATATTGCCGAGATAGGTTTAAAAGCCGATGTAGATTCTCTGGCTGAAAACATTGACAGCCTTATTACCAGTTATAATTCTTTTCTGGATTCAATTAGAAGCTATACAGATGATTATCCTATGAGCAGACGTTTGATAAATGAAATGGTTCACATTTCAAGGGTATATCAGCCTGAATTTGAAAGAATGGGAATTATCAATGATGAACAAAATGAATTGTCATTAGACAAAAACACTTTGCGCCAATCAGTTCTTGCAGATGGCGGCAAAGAAAGCATTTCTGCCATCAGGGAGTTTACAAACTCCATACTGCAGAAAACCGGTCAGGTTTCTTTAAACCCCATGCAATATGTAAAGAAAACGATTGTGGCCTACAAAAATCCGGGACATAATTACGTTGCTCCCTATGTGACAAGCGCTTACAGCGGCATGATGTTTAACAGTTATTGTTAAATTTGGTAAATTAGACTTTAACCATGACAGAATTGCACATTTTACGTTCAGACTATTTAGATGAAAAATGCGGCCAGCTAATGCGGCCGCATTTCTTATTCATGACAACAGAAAGTTCGCAAAGCGTGCTTTCTATAGTTTCATATAATTATAGTTAGGACTGCTATTCTCTGTATTTTTCAAGCTGAATATAATCATCCATCATCTCAAGAATTTTCTTGCGTCCTTTTTTATTCAACTGCACATAATACTGCATAACTCTGTTCTCAAGAATTTTCTCCCCAAGAGATTCACCCTTTTCAAGTGATGAAAAATCCACAGGATTCAAACTCAATCTGTCACACATACGAATAACTGTGCCATACGCCATTCCTTCGATTCCTCTATCAAGTGCTGTTACAAGAGTACTATAAGGAATCCCCATTTCAATCGCAAATTGTCTTACACTCTTATACTGCTTTAAAATTTCTGCTTTTAAAATCTCTGCTTTGGTCATTTCAAAACCTCCCGTTAGCTTATCCAGTAATAATCTAAGTAGTTGCTTATAGGAGGAGTATAGCACATTCTCGAAATTTCGTCACTTAAAAAAATCTAAATTTTTTGCAAACAATACTAAAGTACCATTCAGGTTTATTCGAATTTCTCCAAACCATCAAATTCAGAGGAATCAAAAAACTCCTTCATCGTAATTCCAAAACCGTCACACAACTTACTGATTGTTATAATTCCGGGATTAACTGTTGATTTATCCATAATATGCATAAGAGTTGTAAGAGGTACAGCGGAATGATATGACAATGCGTAGTAACTCATATTTTGCTCCTTGCAAAGGTTATTAATTCTCTTTACCAGCATATCCTGCGCACTCATCATTTGTCCTCCCATATATGGTAATATTATTCTACTTTATTTCACCAGCATTTTATTACCAAATATGGAACTATTTGCAATTACATGCTTAAGATATGCTTTTTTAATATTAAACCTTATACAACATATCCCGCATAAAACCTTGTTAATTAAGCAGTTTGCAACTTACGAATTAATTCGCTGTGTTCCCCCACTACCTTTTCTACCGCATCTATCCGTTCTTCCACCTCTTTTATCTTTGCCACTTCTTCATTCATATAATGATTTCTGTCGTTGAATGGGATTAAAAATATTTCAATATTCCTTTTGTTTTCGAGCGCCACCTGATACACTTTATCTATTTCGGAATCTAAAGCTTTTTCTACCATTTCAAACCTTTCATCCATATCCTTTCGCAATGCATCCACTTTCTCTTCTACTGCATCTATTCTCTGGTTTAAGCTTTCTTCTACTCTGTCTATCCTCTGGTTTAAGCTTTCTTCTACTCTGTCTATTTTCTTGTCTACAGCATCCAGTTTTTGCGCTATAATTCCAACATCCGCAGTAATATTCTGCAAATATGCAATAATCTGTTTTTCTTGATTCATTCAAACTCTCCCTTCTCTATCATTCAGGTAATTTCCCCAGGCCCTGACTTATATCCCCATATATACGATTATTTGTTTTGTAAAGTAATGTTATCTCAAACTTTTCAGGCTGTCAATAAACGGTAATACGTACGTAAAAAGTTGCACAATACAATATCTTGTAATTGATTTTAAATCCAATACCATATATGCTTCTTTTACAGTTTTTCTGCTCTAAAAGAAGATTTTTGAAGTAAAAATTTCAGCACATTTACTTACTATCAACTTTGCTATTTATTGCTCCCCAAAAAAGAACCTGAAGCTGCAGACTTTTAAATGCTCAGTCTCAGGTTTTCTCTTTTCAGCAGGTAAAATCAAATTTTATCTGCTCGTATACTTCTTCTTTTTTAATAGTTTCAATAAATTCCATTAAATCAGTTTTGGTTTCCAAAACCTGGGCCTTTGATGATTCTTCCAGATATCGGTTCCCGGAAGATCTTTCAAGCAGCATATAATAATAACAGGCAAGCCGCTTAAACTGTCTGTCTGCAAAATCAGCTGTATGCATTGTACCGCTTGTTTTTTCAGCCTCTATAACAAGCACTCCCTGGCTAATTCCGCTTTGTAATCTGTCCCTCTCTACATATTGATACTTCTGCACTCCTGTGCCTACAGGATATTCACTGAGAAGACATCTTCCTTTTTCCAACACTTCTTCTGCCAGCTTTTGATTTGATTTAGGCTGTATCTCCTAAAGCCCGCAGGGCATTACAGCTATACACCTGCCCCCACTGCCAAAGCTCCCTTTATTGCTTCTGTATCACATCCAAGTGCCAGACCATTAACAAGATTCAAGCCTTCTTTTGCCACCGCTTCTCCAGTATAATAGGAAAGCCGCTTCCCCACTTCCGAAAGTTTTCTGCTTCCAATCACTGCTATATTTTTGCATTTATTAATCACTTCTATATTTCCCTTATAGTAAAGCAGGGACGGCATATTCTCCAGCCGGCTCATTCCCTTTGGGTATACCACATCACCTGCTATCTCCATATCCTGCACTGTACTTATAGACCGCATATGAATTTCCTTATTTCTTTCGCTTCCGGCTGCAAGTTTATCAATACTCTTTTCTCTTATCAGAAAATATACCTTATTATTCCTTCCATTATCGGCAAGCATTTCGCCAAGCTAACTAATTCCGTTTTCCCTCACATCAGCATTGCCGGATGGCACTACACAAATTGTAACATCCTTATTAATTTCTGCATCCAGCAAATTGAAAAAATTATGAATAGCAGACAGCTTTCCTTCTTTTAAGTCTAAAATTTTCCCGCTGAAAACATCAAACAGAGGATTTTTAATTTTACGTTCCTTATCCAGCCAATATTTATGATAATTGCTATATACTACGATATCTCCTGTATGATTCCAGTTTCTGTTTACAAAAACCAGAATTTATGCTCCTTAATTATTTTCAAAAGAAAATAATTAAGGAGCGCTATATGATAAAACGCACAGCATGACAGCATAACAAATTTTTATTTTTTCTTAACATCCGTCCAACCGTAATGTCTCATTTCTTCCCGGAATGCACTTCTTCTGGGATATTTGTTCTTATACGATGTCATAAGCCTCTGTTTTGCACCGGCCTCGCCCATAGATTCCAATACCTCGCCCAAAGCGGCAATATACGATGCGCATTCCCCATAATAGTTTCTTCGGTTTGCATCCATAATTCCTTTCGTCCTCTTTTCAAGCAGAACGGTTATCCTTTTTATTGCATGTTCTCTGACATCAGCATCCATCTGCACTAAAGATTTCCATTTTGAAAACAATTGGCAGAACAGATTGTTTTCGACTGCCCCTTCAAACCCACGGGTCCCCTTTCGATATTCTTCCTCCGAAAACCGCACTGCATTTTTTACCATGTCCGCCATTGCAATAATTCCCTTGCCGCTCCACGGGCCTTCATGCATACACAGCAGATATATTGCAATCCCCGGTTTCATAAAAGTTCCCGTCCATCCCAGCGCCTTTGAATTGTTCAAGCCTTCATCAAATACATCCGCGAACTGTCCGTCTAAAAACCTGAGCAATAAAACCGTATTCCGATCCGGTTTATTTTCTTTTCTCTCAAAATATGGATATAAATAAGGGTTTTCAAAATCACGCATCAGAGAACTGCCGCCGTCTTTATTGCCGGAAAATTTCATAAATACTTTTCGAAGTTCTCCCCTTTTTTCTTCACATTCATAACCGTTTAGCAGCGCACGAAGATAATTCAGCGCAGATGTGTCTGATTCATACGCGGCAAAATAACATTGCTCCAGCAAAGACTTTTCTCCATCCGTTTCAATCACATACTCTGCCGTTTCCAGTGCCGCCCTGCTTCGTATAATATAGTTCTTTGGTATTGCTTTCATTGCCTTTATCCCTATGGATACCATATCGTTTGCAGCCGTATTTTTTCTGTTTTCCAGTATGTTCAAATATAACCGTGGGTGAACCGCAGCAAATCTTTCCGCATATTGAACCGCCAAAGATGTATCATTCAGCAAAGCGACTGCTTCCAAAATAAGACGGTCTGCATCATTCTCTGTCCTGCCGCCCAGATATGTAATCCAATGCGTCAGAAAGTCCTCAAAATCCGGCAGTTCTTCATCTCCATGCTGCATAATCGCCTCTAATGTAATTTCCTCTTTTCCAGCGCCTGCAAGGACTCCAAACAATGCCTCCGGACGTTTTTCCGGTAATGCTGCATAATATGCGCAATACGCCGTATCAAGGATAATCTGCTTCAAATCGCAGCACAAAAGATTATGATACACCATATCTTCAAGCGAAAATTCCTCATCGCCATACTCATCAACGCACAGAATTTCCATCGAAAGCAGCTGTTTTCCAATTTCAAAGCCTTCCTGATATCTTTCCCTGTCCATACAAGTATGCACAAAACCGCAAGCTTTCCCAAGCATATCTGAAACACCGTCATTATCTTCATAATAAAACTCTTCATTACCATCATCATACCAGTCATCATATTCTTCATTCAATATTCCGGTAATCGTGACTTCCTGTAATTCTATTCTCTTAAAATTACTTCTGATGCGGCTGTATATTTCGTCAAAGTCAGTATCTTCTACAGCATTTTTATTGGATGCTGTCCGTGTTTTTCCTCCTGCTGCTCTTAGTCTTTCCAAAAAATCTTCTCTGCAATGTTCCGGAAAAGCCCGCCCAATATCATGAATAAAAGCAATAAGCTGCTCTGTTGAATATTTTGCCGTAAGGGCATCTGTCTGTTTTAAAAAATTTGTCAGATTCATATTTTCATTTCACCTCATTTTAATAAATTATTTTCATATCTGTGAACTTTTTCCTTCGTTTTTCAATGGGAAATATCGGTTTTCCAGCCTGACAGCTTTTTAAGACCTCATTATAATTTTCAAATCCGATACTGGTAAAATATTAATATTTTGCATAACGCCATCCCTTCAAAGCAAATTTTCAATTTACATTTTGTCAAAAAACTGCCATAACTTTATTAAAATACTCACTTTTATTCTTCATCATATTCAGCCCACTCTTCAAATCTCCAAACGCCAGCTTATGAGTGATCTGCTTTTCCGGCTGCAGCCTGCCTGCAGCAATTGCATTCAGTGTTTTCGTCCAGTCATCTTCTGCTTCTTCCGGTATAAATGAAGAATTCCATGTTCCCGCCAAATGCAGCTGTTTCCTTAATATCTGCCAGTAAATATCTCTTGGAATCTGAACATCATCATGCGGATTCCCTACTGCCACTATAGTTCCTCCACGTCCTGCAGCTTTCAGACAATCATTCAGCACATTTGAGTAACCAGTACACTCAATCACCAAATCGGTTCCCTCCTGCGCTGTTTCTACCTCTATCGCTTCGACAGCGTTTACCTCATTACAATTATAAAAACAGTCAAACCCCAAATCCGCCGCCATCCGTCTTTGATCATTATTGGTCCCCACAAGATGAATATCCGATATCCCTAAAACTCTCAGCCACTGTGCCAGCAGTAATCCTATGGTTCCGGGACCAAATATCGCTGCGGACCGCACCTTTGCAATGTCAATTTGCTGTAATGCATGTATACCGACACTGGCCGGTTCCAACATTGCTGCCGCTTCAAAAGAAATTTCATCCGGCAGTTCTATAAGATTTCTACCCGGAACAGCAACATACTCCGCAAATCCCCCATCTCTCCTTGAACCAAGATAATCATAATGCATGCACATTTCGTATTTCTTTTCTTTACAGGGCGTACATTCCATACAGGGAATAAGAGGAAATACTCCGACTTTTTTCCCCACCAGATTTTCCTGAGATTTATCAAACACTTCTCTGACAATACCTGAAAATTCATGTCCGGGAATTGTCGGGAAATGATAAGTGCCATTTTTAAAAATACGCGGAATATCTGAGCCGCAGATTCCGGCCGCCTTCACTTCAATCAATGCTTCTCCGCTTTTTAAGGAAGGAACAGGAACCTCCATAAAATCCAGCTTACCGATATCATTAAGAACATATGCTTTCATACTTTTTACCAATAACTATTTTCCTTTCAAGAAACTTATATTATTCTTCTTTATAATATTCTGCTGCCTTTTCTTTAAACTCAGTCAGTACCTTGCAGTACTCTGACGTGATATCCATAAAATACCGAACCGTCAGATTCCCATCATAATCATGCGTCAGGTTATTCCTTGCTTTTAACATATCCATCCAAACATCATTTTCAATCAGCCCCACGCTATAAGCAATACGAAGAGTTTCCCTCCTTTAAAAATTGATCCCGGCATGCATCATATTCAAATAAATCTATTTTTTTCAAAGTCAAGATCTCATCAACCTGTTCTTGCAATCGAACTATATCAACCAATCCATACACAATAAAATCCAAAGCGTTTACCTACAGTATAACAAAAAATGAACACTTTGCCTATTATACTGCATTAAAAACTGATGAAAAAAGTACTTCATCTCATTGTAAAGGCACAAAAGATAACTTATAATAAATGCGGAAGCAATCATCCTCAATACTTTGGCAACCACTTATCATCCATCTATATATAAAGGACAAATATTATGACTATTTTATTATACCGCTACGGCAGCATCTGTGAGCCTGCCATTCAGGAAATTTTTACCAAACTTGGGCTGAATGTAATTGAAGAAACTGAAGAAATGACCAACAAAAATTTATCTCCTGCAGAATGTGTGTCCCTTGTCCAAAAAAAACTGGAAAAATACCAGCCTTTATTTGTATTCAGTGTTAACTTTTTCCCTCCTATTGCTGAGATATGTCATATTTATCAGACTCTTTATCTTTGCTGGACAGTAGATTGTCCCGTATTGGAGTTATTCTCCCGTTCCATCCAATACAGCACCAACCGGATCTTCCTGTTTGACCATGCACAATATGAATATTTTCATCCATATAATCCGGAAGGCATTTTTTACCTGCCCTTAGCCTCTTACATTGAACACTACGATCAGATTACAAACCAAATTACTAACGCAGACATTACCCGGTTTTCGCACGATATCTCCTTCGTAGGTTCCCTTTATTCGGAGAAAAACCCTCTCCGGAACTGTACTGCTCTAACCGAGTACATAGAAGGTTATATCACTGGCATTGTCGAGTCTTCCCTGAAGGTATATGGCTGTAACTTTATCGAAGAGGCTATAACTCCTGAAATTGTACAGGCAATAAAAAAAGCAGACCCCCAATTTTTCAGTCTGCAAAATACAATAGTTGATCCGGATTCTTATATCACTGCCAATGAATATATTGGCAGCCAGATTGCTGAAGTCGAACGGATTCGTACATTAAACACATTGGCTCAGTATTTTTCTGTCGTTCTTTATACCCACAGTGACACTGCTCCCTTGCAAAATGTAACTATCCATAACGGTGCACAAACTCTGACTGAGATGCCCAAAATTTTTCATTTAAGTAAAATCAATCTGAACATGACGGTCAAATCCATTCAGACCGGTCTCCCCTTACGTATATTTGACATTATGGGCTGCTGCGGTTTTCTGATGACTAATTATCAGGCAGAGCTCACTGACTTCTTTGAAATTGGTGTAGATATAGAGGCTTACAGCAGTATAGAGGAACTTGTAGATAAATGTTCTTATTACCTCACTCACGAAGATGAAAGACGAGCAATTGCCATTCACGGCTATCAAAAAGTCTGTGAGAAGCATACCTATATAAAAAGACTGGCGGAAATGATGAAACACCTATAAACAGTATCAGATAAAACCAATGCAGCCTCTTTCCTTACTGACTATATTTCTGAATCGTTCCAAATCAGCAGGTGATGTGATCTTAAAATTATTCTCATCACCCGGGATCATGACAACATCCATATCTGCCATAACAGCCGGTTCCGCAGATCCGTTTATTCTCATAATTTCATCGGGCAATAACCGTCTGTTCGCCTCCAAATATTTTCCAAGCCTAAAGCTTTCCGGAGCCTGACCGGCAAAAATCCTGTTTCTGTCTAACAGCGAAGATACGCTTCTGCCATCTTCACTCATATAAACCGTGTCCTTCATCGGAAGCACCGGAATCACCCCGTCACGGCCTTCTATCCCTGCAAGGCAAGCCGTGATCTGGCTGTCAGTAAGTAACGGCCTGGCTGCATCATGTATCAATACAACGTCAGATACACCGGCATAACCGCTTATATCCTCCAGCCCATTCAAAATTGAACTCTGCCTGTTAGCTCCAGGCTTGGAAAGGCCACGGAACTTATTCTTCTTATCAGCTTTTTTTATCCAATTTTTCAAATCATTATACCATTTTCCATCCGCCACTATCTGGATAACATCTATCCCATCATTATCAGAAATTCTTTCAATACTATACGAAATGATCGGCTTACCGCAGACTTCTATGTACTGTTTAGGAATGTCAGCGCCAAGCCTTGTACCTGCTCCCCCGGATAAAATAAGCGCAATATTCATCTGTCATCACCCCTCGCAAATCATACCATCAGTTACATAATTCTCTGATTTCCTTTATACATTCACTATATGGTTTATCTTTTCCAAAAAGCAGCGTGGTGCCAAGCACAAATCCCTTTATTCCTCTGGGGGCAAAAATTTTTATCTTATCAACTCCACAAGCTCCGTCCCAATAGATTTCAAAATCCATTTCATCCTTTAATTCCAGAAGCTTATTTATCTTCTTTCCCACGTAAGGCATGAACATCTGGCCTGCATTCCCGGGATTAACCGCCATTACTAAAACTTTTTTTACAATCTGCAGCATTTCCATCACTGTTTCTATACTTGTACCGGGATTAATGGCAATTCCGGGAACCATATCGGCATTGATAATTTTTTGCAAAGTAGTAGAAGGATGATACTCCGCTTCCGGATGAATATATACCGTATCGCCTTTTCTAAGATTATTCAAAAATAATTCTATCATATTGTTGGGATGCTCAATCATCAAATGAACATCAAGCGGCAGCTTTGTTGCCGAACGTATGTATCTCATATCACTTAAAGACATTGCAAAATTAGGAACATAACGCCCGTCCATAATATCAATATGGAAGGAATCAATCCCTCCCTGCTCCAGATCTCTTACTTCCTTTTCCAGATTGCCATAATTGGCACACATCATAGAAGCCATAAGTTCAAACTTCATTTGTATCTCTCTCCTTTACCGCACTTTAGTGTAATATCCTTAAGTCCTGTAATACCTGTTAACCGGCACGTGCTGCTATGAAAAAATGGACTCCATGCCCCAAATCACACCTGCATCATCCCGGCAAATTCCTGAATACCGGAAGCCTTTGTATTTATAATTTAAAAATTTTCTTCTCCACATGGCAGATCTTCTTATAAAATGCCACGCCATATACAATAATCCCTTCACAATTATCTTCTTTAAGCTGTGTAAAATATTGTTTTTCCACAACCTGCATCACTGCCTGACCTGAAAGCTTTTGAAGCTCAACAGCCACATTTTCATCAGCTGTTTTTTCTGTTATAGCCTTAAGCTCAAATATATACCCCAAACCGCTTTTTTTAGGTCTCAGTTGTATATCATATCTGCCAAGCCCTTCCTCACGATTAGACTTTATCTCATAATAATCAGTCAATAGTGCACTGAGTCCCAACATCAGTCCATGATAAAACCCCTCTAACGATGTATCAAAAAAGCTTACCGAATTCATCAGGAATTTATTAATCTCCCCTTCCAATGTCTTCTCATCATTCTGCCATAATGCCTGCTGAATTCTGGCTGCGCTTCCCTTTGAGACTACCTTATCCAGCCGTGAAATTATTTCTTTCGCATAAGCTACCCGAACTTCTTTATTAGGTATATAAATTTCCCCAAGAGAATTCCCATCATATAAATCATCAATACAATCCGTTGTTAAATAACCAGCCATCAACAAAAAACTAAATACTGAATAGGGATTATCATGGATTTCCGGATAGACAACCGAA
>CAZDPE010000075.1:0-11551 GCA_964507235.1 uncultured Lachnospiraceae bacterium | reverse complement strand
CCGCATCCCAATCTGAATCCCAGGCACAAGAGGATGAACCGGCTCCTGTTCTGGTAAATGAGGTTACCTATTCAACAGGAAGTAAGAAGCAGTCAAGCCTTGAAGGTGTTTATGTCAGGACATTTGTTGCCGGTACCATCTTTAATGATGAACAGGACAGGATCAAGCAAGCAGCCGGCTTGTCTGAAGAAGAAATAAAGAGCGGTGCTGTTATTAAATATTATATCTGTAACAGCTTAAACAAGACCATGAATGAAAAATTGTCTGCTGCAGTAACCGAACAGGGTTATAAGGTATTGGGAGCTATGAATTGTGACCTGTACAAGATATACAAGGGTGAGATTACCAAAATCAAGACTACCGGTGAAGCTTTGACAGTAACCATTGGTGTACCGGAAAATTACAGAAATGATAAGTATGAGTTTGTAGTTATGTGCTATGATGAAAGCGGAAACCTTGTAATAATGCAGGATTTGGATACAGACAAAAACACCATTACAGTACAGGCTAATTCATTTGGCTGCTGGGCAATTGGTTATAATGCAAAATAATAATCACTGCGCTGTATAAATGAAAAACATAGAAATGCAGTTTTGATCAATATAAGTTGGCGGGAGAAATACTTGAACCAGTATTCCCGCCAGCTTATTTTTATAGGGCTTATGGTGCAAATACAGAGATGTATGATAAGAATATGCGGACCAAAAAGGATGCTTGGCATGAAGGTTGGTTCGTGTTATGATAAGGAAAGCAATACAGTCTGTGTGTATTTCCAGACAGGAATACATATAAGGGAAAGGTATGTGAAAAATGAGTTATCAGATTGCAATAGACGGGCCTGCAGGAGCAGGTAAAAGTACCATTGCCAGAAAAGTGGCAAAAACAAAAGGATTTATATATGTGGATACAGGGGCAATGTACCGGGCAATGGCTTACTTTATGCTTATCAATAAGGTAAATCCGGCAGATGCTTCCGCTGTTGAAGCAAAGTGCACACGGGCTGATATCACTATCAGCTACGAAAATGGAGAACAGGTGGTATTATTGAACGGGGAAAATGTAAATGCACATCTTCGTACGGAAGAAGTGGGAAACATGGCTTCGGTTACCAGTAAAAATCCTAAGGTAAGAGAAAGACTTACTGTTCTCCAAAAAGAACTGGCAGAAAAAAATGATGTTGTCATGGATGGAAGGGATATTGGAACCTGTGTTTTACCAAATGCTGATGTGAAGGTGTATCTGACAGCCGGCGCCGGTGTGCGCGCAAAGCGGAGATATGATGAGTTAACAGCTAAGGGAGAAAAATGTGATATTACTGAAATAGAGGAAGATATTGTAAGACGCGATGAGCAGGATATGAACAGAGAGATAGCTCCGCTGAAACAGGCTTTAGATGCGGTTCTTATTGATTCCTCGTACATGACGATTGAGGAAGTGGTTCAGGCAATTCTGGAGCTTTGTAAATAGAATTGCGGATATACTATCTCAGTATGAAAGAAAAGGCGGAAAAATGTAATGGAAGTTATCCTTGCAGAAAGCGCAGGCTTTTGCTTTGGTGTAAAGCGTGCTGTGGAAAAGGTTTATGAGCAGACCGGATCAGGTAAAAAAATCTATACTTACGGCCCTATTATTCACAATGAAGAAGTGGTGAAAGACCTTTCGGAAAAAGGGGTTGCGGTAATAGAAACAGAGGAAGAACTGCAGGCGCTGAAGGAAGGATCGGTTGTGATACGTTCCCACGGCGTTCCCAGGAGGATATATGATTTAATAGAGGAAAAAGGTCTGGAGTGCATAGATGCTACCTGCCCCTTTGTAAAACGTATTCATAATATTGTAGCAAAAGAAAGCGAAGACGGGAAAAAAATTATAATAATAGGAAATGCGGGGCATCCTGAAGTGGAAGGAATTATGGGATGGTCCAGGACGCCTGCGGCAGTAGTTGAGTCGGTAAAGGAAGCGGAAGAATTTGTATGTGATGCGGACGAATCGTTGTGCATTGTTTCCCAAACGACATTTAACTACAACAAATTTAAAGAATTAGTTGAAATTTTTCAGAAAAAAGGTTACAATGTTACTGTTGTTAATACTATCTGTAATGCAACGGAAGAAAGACAGACCCAGGCCCGTGAAATTGCGGCCGAAGTTGATGCGATGATAGTAATAGGTGGAAAGCATAGTTCCAACACACGGAAGCTTTATGAAATCTGTAAAGAGAAATGTGCAGCCACATATTTTATACAGACACTGGATGACTTGCATTTAGAACTGCCTAAAACTGCTGCTCTGGTGGGTATTACTGCGGGGGCTTCCACCCCCAACAATATAATTGAGGAGGTTCAAAATTATGTCAGAATTAACTTTTGAACAAATGCTGGAAGAATCATTAAAGACAATACATACAGGAGAGGTAGTTGAAGGTACAGTCATTGATGTTAAGCCTGAAGAAATCATTCTTAACATCGGCTATAAGTCAGATGGTATTTTAACAAGAAATGAATATACCAATGAACCTAATGTAGATTTAACCGCTGTAGCGAAGCCGGGCGATACCATGGAGGTCAAGGTCCTTAAGGTAAACGACGGTGAGGGACAGGTTCTCTTAACCTATAAGAGATTGGCTGCTGACAGAGGAAACAAGAGAATTGAAGAGGCCTTTAACAACAAGGAAGTTTTAACTGCAAAAGTATCACAGGTGCTTGACGGCGGTTTAAGCGTAGTGGTAGATGAAGTAAGAATCTTTATCCCTGCAAGCCTTGTATCAGATGTATATGAAAAAGACCTTTCCAAGTATGCAGGATGCGAAATTCAATTTGTAATCAGTGAATATAATCCTAAGAGAAGAAGATATATCGGCGACCGCAGACAGCTTCTTGCAGCAGAAAAGGCTGAGAAGCAGAAAAAGCTTCTTGAAAGCATTCAGGTTGGCGATGTAGTAGAAGGTACTGTTAAGAATGTAACAGACTTTGGCGCCTTTATTGATATCGGAGGAGCTGACGGATTGCTTCATATTTCCGAAATGTCATGGGGACGCGTTGAGAATCCGAAGAAAGTATTTAAAGTCGGCGACAAGGTAAAAACATTTATCAAAGAAATCAGTGGGACTAAAATTGCTCTCAGCCTTAAGTTTGAAGATGCAAATCCCTGGAAGGATGCAGCAGTAAAATATGCTGTTGGAAATGAAGTGACCGGCAAGGTAGCAAGAATGACTGATTTTGGTGCATTCATAGAATTAGAGCCCGGTGTTGATGCACTTCTTCATGTATCACAGATTTCCAAGGAACATATTGAAAAACCTGCCGATGTGCTTAAGATTGGTGAAGAAGTTACGGCTAAGGTTGTCGATTTCAATGAAGCTGATAAGAAAATCAGCTTAAGCATTAAAGCATTATTAGCGCCTGAACCTGCAGAAGAGGCTGAAGAAGCAGCAGAGAAAGAAGATGCAGACGTTGTTTCCGTTGATATTGATGCTGTCATTGCCGGTGAAGAAGAGTAGTAATCGGATTGGAAATTGAATATTTAAGGACATTGATATGAAAGCACATACGCGAGTTCTTTAATGTCATGAATCATAACAGGAAGTGCGGAACCGTACTTCCTGTTGTTATAAATAAGAAATAATCAGGAAGGTAATTCTCATGGCTTACGATTATGAAAAGTTTAAAAGCATGGTTTTTCAGCTTACTAAAATAGATTTGAATGCATACAAAGAACGCCAGATGAAAAGAAGAATAGATTCGCTTATTGCCAAGCATGGGTATAAGGGATATGAAGATTATGTGAGCGCCCTTAAAACAGACAAAGCAAGATTTGAAGAGTTTGTTACCTATCTGACAATTAATGTTTCTGAGTTTTACAGAAATCCGGATCAATGGGCATTGATGGATAAAGAGATTATTCCGGAACTGATTGGTAAATTCGGCAAGAATCTTAAAATTTGGAGCGCGGCCTGCTCAACGGGAGATGAGCCGTATTCCCTGGTTATGGCTTTATCAAAGCATATCCCTCTTAATATGATACATATTACGGCAACAGACCTTGATAAGCAGGTGATTGCAAAGGCGAAGGTTGGGCTGTACAATGAAAAGAGTATTGCAGGCGTGCCGGATAATCTTAAGAAGAAATACTTTACGAAGGTAGGGCCTTCCTATCGGATATCCGATGAGATTAAATCCAGAGTGGAATTCAGGGAGCACAATCTGCTGGACAATAATTATGCGTCGGGCTTTCATATGATAGTCTGCAGAAATGTGCTGATTTACTTTACGGAAGAGGCGAAGGATGACGTGTTCAGAAAATTTTATTCCTCCCTTGCACCGGGCGGCATTCTGTTTATCGGAAGCACGGAGCAGATTATCAATCACAGGGATATGGGATATGAAAGAAAAAATTCCTTTTATTATGAGAAACCGGGGAAATAAGGAATAATTTTAATCGTTTTTTGCAGAATGGAAAACGGGCCATGAAAACTCATGACCCGTTTTGTCATGCCTGAAAGGAAAACTTATGGCTGTACAGCCATAACATTTAACACATGGCTGGCGTAATCTGAAAATAACTGTCTGTCTTTTTTGATATCATCTGTCAATTCAAAAAATAACTCATTGCTTTTATATTCCCGCTTAAAAAATGGTTCTACCAGTATTTCCCATTGCGGCAGGTAGCTTGAAAATTTTCTGGTATAGCAGGTAGAAGCAATGGCCTGTTCACGATATTCCTTATCAACGAAAGAAGCAATTGATTTATGCATGGCGGTATCTTCGGTGGGAAGATAATAGTAATCTTTGAAATTTGCATAAAAATATTTTAATTCCTCTTCATAAATAGGGATAATCAAAGTTCCCTCATGGCCTTCTCCCTTAAAGTGACAGCCCTTTGCCATGGCGGTAACAGCAACCGGCAGGGAAGAAGAGAAAACCAGCTTCATCAGCAATTCCTTGCGGGGAATGCCGTGGATGTCATTGTAATAATTAGCCTGTACCTTACGTGCTTTTAAGCTGTTGTTAAATAAGTCATAGTAGGACAGGATAGGCAGGATTTCAAGCATACCCTTCATGTCGTCCGCGTTATGTAAAAGAAGAATATGATATAAATTATAATCATGGGAGGTGAGATAATCTTTATATACATTAATCAATTCACCGCCTGTATAAGTATCTTCCCGTTCAATGCCAAGGAAATATTCTATTGTCTTCTGCTTGCAGTTAGGAAGCTTTAAAAAATTCTTATAAGGTGCAATACGCTTATAGATATCAATTCCTTCAAAACCATTAAAATTATAGGGAAAATTATATAAAGCAGCCTTCTGTTTCAGATAGGGAAGGTCAAAAGTATTTCCATTAAAGTGAAGCAAATAGGAAAAGTCTTTTGCAAAGGTAAAAAAAGCCTTCAGCAGTTCGGGTTCTTCCTCAGAGGATTGTGCAAACCACTGTTTAATATGCCAGTTTCCTTCACTGAAAAAGGCGCATCCAATTAAATAGAGCTGAGATTTTGCGGCAGAAAATCCTGTGGTTTCTATATCTAAAAATAAAACCTGTTCTAAGGGAGCAAGACGCTCTATTGGATATTTCAATGTAAAGTTATTTAAAATAATTTCTTCTATTTTCATAAGAGCCTCCTTTACTTATTCAGTGTAGCATATTTTTTTAAATTACTGTAGTATTTTCTACAAAAAAGTCGATGTAATTCAGTCATACAGAAATGTAAAAGTCAGGTTGTAAATCCGACAAAAAAATAGTATATTTATAAGAATAAGAGAGTATTTTTATCAATAATGAAATTATAAAATACAGAAAGAAGGGTAGTCAATGGCAAGGTTAACATTTGTGGGAGGTGTTCACCCATATGATGGAAAGGATTTATCAAAGGATAAACCTATTCGGGAGGTTTTTCCGAAAGGCAACTTAATATATCCTCTGTCCCAGCATATCGGTGCGCCGGCCGCCCCCATTGTCAAAAAAGGAGATAAAGTGCTGACCGGGCAGAAAATTGCAGAAGCGGCGGGATTTGTTTCTGCGCCTATTTATGCAACTGTTTCGGGAACGGTAAAAGCGGTGGAGCCAAGGCGTGTGGTAACAGGCGACAATGTGATGAGCATTGTAATTGAAAATGACGGTTTGTATGAAGAAATTAACTGGCCGGAGCCGGAGCCCTTTGAAGAACTCACAAGGGAAGATAAAATCAATATTATTAAGGAAGCCGGTATTGTAGGGATGGGCGGAGCGGGATTTCCGACTTTTATTAAGCTTTCGCCCAAAGAGCCTGAGAAAATAGATTATGTAATTGTGAACTGCGCGGAGTGTGAGCCGTATTTAACCTCCGATTACAGAAAGATGCTGGAAGAACCTGAGAAATTAATCAGTGGACTGAAGATTTCCTTAAGCCTGTTTGATAATGCCAGAGGAATCCTGGCGGTAGAAGATAATAAACCCGACTGTATAGAGCTTTTGAAGAAGCTTACCAGAGATGAAACGAAAATTACAGTTAAAGCATTGAAAACAAAGTATCCTCAAGGCTCTGAACGACAGCTTATTTATGCCACAACAGGACGTGCTATCAGTTCCGCAAAGCTTCCTGCTGATGTGGGATGTGTGGTAAATAACGTGGATACTGTAATTGCCATACATAATGCGGTAATAGAGGGCAGACCGTTAATGTACCGGATTGTAACAGTAACGGGCGACGCAGTGGCAGACCCCTGCAATTTTAAAGTGAGAATCGGAACTAATTATCACGAGCTGATTGAAGAAGCTGGAGGCTTTAAGGAACAGCCTGTTAAGATTATTTCCGGCGGTCCCATGATGGGATTCGGTATTTTTGATTTGGATGTGCCTGCTACGAAAACCTCATCGGCGCTCCTGTGTCTGACAAAGGACGATATTTCCGCCATGGAGCCCGGCCCCTGTATTAACTGCGGCAAGTGCGTGGAAGTTTGCCCGGGAAGAGTAGTACCCAGGAAGCTGGCAGATTATGCGGAGCATTATGATGAGGAAGCATTCCTTAACAATAACGGCATGGAATGCTGTGAATGCGGCTGCTGCAGCTTTGTTTGTCCTGCCAAGCGCCCTCTTACCCAGGTAATTAAATCCATGCGTAAGATGCAGCTTGCCAAGCGAAAGAAAAAGTAGGAGGAAATAATAATGAGCGATTTGATGAAAGTGTCATCCAATCCCCATGTCAGGTCCAGGGTAACCACAAGTAATATTATGCTGGCTGTAGTGATTGCGTTGCTTCCGGCGGCAGGCTTTGGCATTTATAATTTTGGAGTGGATGCACTGATTTTAATATTGGTAACCATAATATCTACCGTGCTGACAGAATATCTTTATGAAAAGGCCATGCATAAACCGATTACAATAGGGGATTTTTCGGCAGTTGTGACGGGACTTTTGCTGGCTCTTAATCTGCCTTCCACGGTTCCCTGGTGGATTGCCGTAATCGGAGGCGTTTTTGCCATTCTTGTGGTGAAAATGCTGTTTGGCGGGCTGGGACAGAACTTTATGAACCCGGCGCTGGGAGCAAGATGTTTTCTTTTGATTTCCTATACCTCCCTGATGTGCAATTTTGAAACGGATACCTATACAGGCGCCACGCCTCTTGCTGTATTAAAGTCA
Organism: uncultured Lachnospiraceae bacterium; assembly: GCA_964507235.1. Taxonomy (GTDB): domain Bacteria; phylum Bacillota; class Clostridia; order Lachnospirales; family Lachnospiraceae; genus Suilimivivens. The sequence goes on along the minus strand of CAZDPE010000075.1, from coordinate 3,941 downwards.
GGAGAAAGCGTAAATATATTGGATATGATAGTTGGCCGTACGGCAGGTACGATTGGTGAAACCTCCATGATAGCCATTGTTATCGGCGCCTGCTTTCTAATTCTTTTAGGGATTATTGACCTTAGAATTCCCGGCAGCTACATAGTAAGTTTTGTTGTTTTTATCATTTTGTTCGGCGGTCATGGACTGGATCCGGCCTTTATCAGCGCCCATCTTGCAGGCGGCGGACTGATGCTGGGAGCCTTTTTTATGGCAACGGATTATGTTACAAGACCCATTACCAAAAAGGGACAGTACCTGTATGGAATTTTTTTAGGGGTGCTGACAGGTATTTTCCGGATTTTCGGTCCTTCTGCGGAAGGTGTATCTTATGCAATTATTATCGGCAACCTTTTAGTTCCCTTAATTGAAAAGATAACACTTCCCAAAGCCTTTGGAGAAGGAGGGGAAAAGTCATGAAGAATATGATTAAGGATGCGGCAGTGCTGTTTGTTATTACGGTAGCAGCGGGGCTGATACTGGGATTTGTATATCAGATAACGAAAGAACCTATTGCACTGGCAGAAGAAAAAGCAGCTAATGAAGCTTATGCGGAGGTTTTTCCGGGAGCGGTTTCTTTTGAAAAACTGGAGCTGACCATGCCGGAAAGCGGAGCAGACAGTATCTGGGAAGAAGAATATGCGGGAGTTGATATGGATAATGCATTGGAAGCGGAGGATGCTTCCGGTAATGTGCTTGGATATGTGCTTACCATGACCAGCCATGAAGGTTATGGCGGCGATATTACCTTTACCATGGGAATTCAAAATGACGGAACCTTAAACGGAATTTCCATTCTCAGTATCTCGGAAACAGCGGGACTTGGCATGAAGGCGGAATCAGTATTGAAGCCTCAGTTTGAAAATAAAAATGTGTCTAATTTTACCTATACCAAATCCGGCGCCACAATGGATAGTCAGATTGATGCCATCAGCGGCGCTACCATTACCACCAATGCAGTTACTACGGCGGTAAACGGCGGACTTTATATTTTTCAGACACAGTTAGGAGGTAGTGCGCAATGAAACAGGGCAGTGCGGTTGAACGTTTGAAAAACGGTATTATCACCGAAAATCCTACCTTTGTATTGACATTTGGTATGTGTCCCACGCTGGCAGTTACCACATCGGCTGTCAACGGCCTTGGAATGGGACTTACTACCATGGCAGTGCTTGCTCTCAGCAATATGTTTATTTCCATGCTGAGGAAAATCATACCGGATAAAGTGAGAATTCCGGCATTTATTGTAGTTATTGCTTCTTTTGTTACGGTAGTGGAGCTTTTGTTAAAGGCGTTTATACCGTTTTTGTATGATGCGCTTGGGCTGTATATTCCGCTGATAGTGGTAAACTGTATTATCCTTGGCCGTGCGGAAGCTTATGCATCTAAAAACGGGGTGATTTCGTCCCTGTTTGACGGAATCGGCATGGGGCTTGGCTTTACCGCAGCTCTTACCATTATCGGCGCTGTCCGGGAACTGATAGGAGCGGGGGAGCTGTTCGGCTGCGGCATAATGCCTGAAAGCTATGTACCGTGCAGTATTTTTGTGCTGGCGCCGGGGGCGTTTTTTGTGCTGGCGGCGCTTACTGCGGTTCAGAATAAGGTAAAAAGAGCCGGGGAGAAAAAAGGAAAAGATATGTCAAAGATACAGTCGGGCTGTGGAAGTGACTGCATGAACTGCAAGGATACGGGCTGCAGCAGCCGCTTTTTTGAAAGTAAGGCCGATGATCTTGAGATAGAAGAAATTACAGATGATGAGGAAAATGATGTAAAGAACAGGGAGGAGGAAAAAGACAATGATTAAAGAATTGCTTATTATTTTAATTTCATCCTCTCTGGTAAGCAATGTGGTGCTCAGCCAGTTTTTGGGACTTTGCCCGTTCCTTGGAGTATCGAAAAAGATTAATACGGCGGCAGGAATGGGAACTGCAGTTATTTTTGTTATTACTCTGGCTTCGGCAGTGGCGGGGGCAATTTATAAGTATATCCTGACGCCTCTTGATTTGACTTATCTGCAGACAATCGTATTTATTTTGGTAATAGCGGCACTGGTGCAGTTTGTGGAAATGTTTTTAAAGAAATTTATGAAATCACTGTATCAGGCGCTGGGCGTTTATCTGCCGCTGATTACCACCAACTGCGCCGTACTTGGGGTGGCGCTTACTAATGTCCAGAAGAATTACGGGATTCTTCAGGGAATCGTCAACGGATTTGCAACAGCGGCAGGATTTACGATTTCCATTGTGATTTTAGCAGGGATTAGAGAAAAAATGGAATACAATGATATTCCCGAGTCCTTTAAAGGAATGCCTATCGTGCTGATTACAGCGGGACTGATGGCAATTGCTTTCTGTGGATTCTCGGGTCTGTTATAGGAGGTGCAGGCGTGGATATGGCAGGAATATTATCAGCGGTTGCCGCAGTTGGCGGTGTAGGTCTGTTTGTAGGAGTATTCTTAGGAATCGCAGCAATTAAATTTAAAGTAGAAGTAGATGAAAAGGAAGAAGCGGTTTTGGCTGCCTTGCCCGGCAATAACTGCGGCGGCTGCGGCTATCCCGGCTGCAGCGGTCTTGCCGCTGCAATTGCAAAGGGAGAAGCGCCGGTTAATGCCTGCCCTGTAGGCGGAGAACCGGTAGGAAAGAAAATCGCTGAAATTATGGGCGTGGAAGTGGGAGAATCCGTAAGGATGACAGCTTTTGTACAGTGTCAGGGAGATTGTGATAAAACTGCACTTGACTATGACTATCACGGGATTGAAGACTGCCGTATGCTGTCCTTTGTACCGAATGGAGGCGCTAAAAGCTGTAATTACGGTTGTCTTGGATACGGCACCTGTGTGCAGGTCTGCCCCTTTGATGCCATTCATGTGGAAAACGGAGTGGCAAAGGTGGATAAGGAAGCCTGTAAGGCATGCGGAAAATGCGTGGAGGTTTGTCCCAAGCATTTAATCAGCCTGATTCCTTATGATGCGAAATATGCGGTAGCATGCAGCTCTGAGGATAAAGGGCCTGTCGCCATGAAGGCCTGTACAGTCAGCTGTATCGGCTGTCAGCTTTGTAAAAAGAATTGCCCTGCCGGGGCCGTAGCAGTAGAGAATTTTAATGCAGTGATTGACTATGATAAGTGTGAGGGCTGCGGTGTATGTATGGAAAAATGCCCAAGGAAATCTATTGTGGAGCATAATTAGCGGACGGCGGCAAATTTAATAATGGGGATTTTCAAAAGCAGAAAGGATAGGTAACATGAATCAGGTAAGACTTGGAAAAACAGAAATTGTGGTAAATAAGAATGGTTTCGGAGCGCTGCCCATTCAGAGAATCAGTGATGAAGCAGCCGTTTACTTACTGAGGAAAGCTTATAACGGAGGAATTCGTTTTTTTGATACGGCAAGAGCTTACAGTGACAGTGAGCATAAGGTGGGACTTGCGTTTGAAGGAATCAGGGAAAAACTGTATATTGCAACGAAATCCGGCGCTCAGACCGGGGAGGCTATGAAGGAAGACCTTAAAAAGAGCCTTGAAAACCTGAAAACAGATTATATTGATATTTATCAGTTTCATAATCCGGCTTTCTGCCCCAAACCGGGAGATGAAAGCGGATTGTATGATGCGGCTTTGGAAGCGAAAAAGGAAGGTAAAATCCGCCATATCGGGATTACCAATCACAGGCTTGCAGTTGCAAAGGAGGCTATTCAAAGTGGTTTGTATGAAACCCTGCAGTTTCCCTTCTGTTATCTTGCAACGGAAAAAGAAGAAGAACTGGTAAAGGGCTGTAAAGAAGCCGATATGGGCTTTATTGCCATGAAAGCATTGTCGGGCGGACTGATTACCAATTCAGCGGCGGCCTATGCATTTGAGGCACAGTATGAAAATGTTCTCCCGATCTGGGGTGTGCAGAGGGAA
>CAZDPE010000074.1:0-11705 GCA_964507235.1 uncultured Lachnospiraceae bacterium | reverse complement strand
AACAGCGCCGGGCCCATTACTTATCCCTGTCCCCAGCTTGAGCCTATTTTGTCGCCTACTTACGGATGCATCGTATATCAGGAGCAGGTTATGCAGATTGTCCGCGATTTGGGCGGATATACGCTTGGAAGAAGTGATTTGGTACGCCGTGCCATGAGTAAAAAGAAGCAGGCCGTTATGGAGAAGGAACGCGCCAACTTCATATACGGCAATGAAGAAGAAGGCGTTCCGGGATGCGTTTCAAACGGCATTTCCGAAACGGTGGCATCCCAAATTTATGATGATATGATGGATTTTGCCAAGTATGCATTTAACAAGTCCCATGCGGCATGCTATGCAGTAGTGGCATATCAGACAGCTTATTTGAAATATTACTATCCGGTGGAATTTATGGCGGCGCTTATGACCTCTGTTATTGATAATTCCAGAAAGGTTGCGGAGTATATCATGACCTGCCGGAGCATGGGAATCAGCATTCTGCCTCCGGATATCAATCAGGGGGAAAGTGGCTTTTCTGTTACCGATAAATCAATCCGTTATGCCCTGACTGCCATTAAGAGCATAGGCAGGCCGGTGATTGATGCAGTGGTAACGGAAAGGAAGACCAGAGGGAAATATACAAATCTGAATGACTTCATTACCCGGATGGCGGATAAGGATGTAAATAAAAAGGCCATTGAGAACTTCATTAAAGCGGGCGCTTTCGATTCCCTGCCCGGCACCAGAAAGCAGTTTATGAGCGCCTATGTGCAGATTATGGATCATATTGTTCATGATAAGAAGAATAATATGGCGGGGCAGATGAGCCTTTTTGATATTGCATCTGAAGACCAGAAGGAAGAATATGATATTAAGCTGCCTGATGTAGGGGAATACTCTAAGGAAATGATGCTTGCCTTTGAAAAGGAAGTGCTGGGTATTTATATCAGCGGACATCCTCTTGAGGAGCAGGAGGAGCTTTGGAGAAAAGGGATCACAAATACGACTTCGGATTTTATGCTGGATGAAGAAACGGGACAGGCGCTGGTTAAGGATAATGCCACTGCTATTATCGGCGGCATTATTTCCGATAAAAAAATAAAATATACCAAGAATGATAAAATCATGGCATTCCTTCAAATCGAGGATTTGGTAGGAAGCGTTGAAGTTATTGTGTTTCCCCGGGATTATGAAAAGAGCAGCGATAAGCTTATAGAGGATAACAAGGTTTTTGTCAAGGGAAGAGTATCTTTGGAAGAAGACAGGGACGGAAAACTCATATGTGAAAAAATAACTGCATTTAACGATATTCCCAAAAAGCTCTGGATTAAGTTTAAAACCATGTCGGATTATGAGAAAAGCATTGAGGAACTGCTTCAGATATTATCCGGCTCCGACGGGAACGACAGCGTTATTCTTTATATTGAGGAGCAGAAGGCAATGAAAAAGCTGCCGCCTGACCGTAATGTGGATGCTGGTGAGATGCTGAATGAAATTTTAAGTAAAAAATACGGGAAAGAAAATGTAAAAATCGTCTGGGACGTGAAAAAAGATTGAAATAGGCTATAAAACAGAGTAAAATATAAAAAACTTTTGAATTTGGAAGTTTTTATATTTTCTTTTGGAAAGGACTTGAAGGATATGGCAAAAGCAATAAAAACCATCGGCATATTAACCAGCGGCGGCGATGCGCCGGGAATGAATGCGGCAATCCGTGCCGTGGTAAGAAAAGCCATTGCAAACGGCGTGAAGGTAAAAGGCATTAAAAAGGGATATCAGGGCCTTTTAAATGAAGAGATTATAGATATGGAAAAAAAGGATGTTTCCGATACCATTCAAAAGGGCGGCACTATCTTGGGAACTGCCCGCTGCATGGAATTTAAAACAGAGGAAGGCCAGTTAAAGGGAGTTGAAATCTGTAAGAAGCATGGAATTGACGGATTGGTGGTTATCGGCGGTGACGGCTCCTACAGAGGGGCGCAGGCACTTGCCAGGCATGGAATTAATACCATCGGACTGCCGGGAACCATTGACCTTGATATTGCATGCACGGAATATACCATTGGCTTTGATACTGCAATTAATACAGCCATGCAGGCCATTGATAAGGTAAGGGATACTTCATCATCACATGAACGCTGCAGTATTATTGAGGTTATGGGCAGAAATGCCGGGTATATTGCACTGTGGTGCGGCGTGGCAAACGGGGCGGAGGATATCCTTCTTCCTGAAAAGTATGATTATAATGAGCAGAGCATTATTAATAACATCATTAACAACAGAAAGAGGGGCAAGACTCACCATATTATTATCAATGCAGAGGGTATCGGACATTCCACTTCCATGGCAAGAAGAATCGAAGCGGCTACCGGCATTGAAACAAGAGCCACCATTTTGGGTTACATGCAGCGTGGGGGAAGCCCTACCTGCAAAGACCGTTTTTATGCGTCTATTATGGGAGCTTATGCGGCTGACATTCTTTGTGCCGGCAAGAGCAACAGAGTGGTAGGATATCAGCATGGCGAATTTATGGATTTTGATATAGAGGAAGCGCTGGCAATGCAGAAGGACATTCCTGAATATCAGTATCAGGTAAGCAGAATTTTGTCACAATAAAGATTTGAAAGGCGGAGCCCGGCTCCGCCTTGTTTTGTAAAAAAAGCTGAAAGACTGGGAGAAAGTATGATTACAAGTACGGCAAACAGTAAGGTAAAAAAGATTGTTCAGCTGCAGGGAAAAAGCAGGACAAGAATAAAAGAAAATGTTTTTATTGCCGAAGGCATTAAAATGTTTGAAGAAGCGCCAATAGACAGGATTTTGGAATTATATATTGAGGATGAGCTGTTTCAAACCTTCGGAAGCGGTAAATTATCCGTAAAAGTAAATCAGTGCCGTGAAAAGGGAATTTTTGTGGAAACGGTAACAGAAGAAGTATTCGGAAAAATGTCTGATACCAAAAGCCCTCAGGGGATTCTTTGCGTCATGCAGAGATTTGCCTATAACGGGGAGCAGATGATACAGAAAGCAGTGGAGAGAAGGGATTCAGAGGGAAAAAGACCGCTTTTCCTTTTGCTTGAGGATATTCAGGACCCGGGCAATCTGGGAACCATGGTCCGCACAGCGGAGGGAGTCGGTGCAGACGGTATTTTCATGACCGGGAAAACAGTGGATATTTATAACCCCAAAACCATACGTTCCACTATGGGCTCCTTATACAGAGTGCCTTTTTCTTATGTGGATGATTTCAGAGAGGTAATAGCCCTTTTAAAGCAGATGCTTATCAGGGTTTATGCCGCCCATTTAAAGGGCACGCATTATTATCATGAAATAGATTATCAGGAAGGCAGCGCCTTTTTGATAGGGAATGAAGGAAACGGTCTGAAGGAAGAAACTGCCGATATGGCGGATTGTTACCTTAAAATTCCCATGGAAGGGAAGCTGGAGTCCTTAAATGCCGCGGTGGCAGCGGCGCTTTTCATGTATCAGAGCAGAATCAAAAAATAGATAACAGGAGGAGAAGGTAATGAAAATCGGTTTTATCGGACTGGGAAATATGGCAAAGGCCATGATTGGCGGAATGCTTGAAAGAGGGATTGCAGAAAAAGAGGATATTATAGGTTCTGCCAAAACGGCTGCTACCTTGGAGGCTGTGAGGGAAAAATACGGAATAAAAACAGTGCCGGATAATAAAATGGCAGCGGCAGAAGCGGATATACTTATTTTGACGGTTAAACCCCAGTTCTTCGGGGAAGTGATTCCTGAGATAAGGGATGCGGTCAAGGGAAACGCGCTGATTATCAGCATTGCGACAGGAAAAACCATAGCGGATATTGAAGCCCTTTTTCAAAGGGATATCAAGCTGGTTCGGTGTATGCCCAATACGCCCGCCCTGGTAGGAGAGGGCTGCTCGGGAGTCTGCCGGAATGAGAAGGTATCAGAGGAAGAAATGGAAAAGTGTATGGAGCTTATGGGAAGCTTTGGTCTTGCGCAGGAAGTGCCGGAAAGGCTGATTGATGCGGTGGCAGGCGTCAGCGGCTGTTCCCCCGCGTATGTATTTATGTTTATGGAAGCGCTGGCGGATGGCGCTGTGGAAGCGGGGATGCCCAGAAAACAGGCGTATACTTTTGCAGCCCAGGCTGTTATGGGCAGTGCGAAGCTTATGCTGGAAACAGGAATGCATCCCGGAGAGTTAAAGGATATGGTGTGCTCACCGGCAGGAACTACGATAGAAGGAGTAAGAGTTTTGGAAGAAAGCGGCTTTCGCGGGGCGGTTATGAATGCGGTGAGAGCAACTGTCGAAAAAGCTGAAAACATGTAATGATTTTGTAATATTATTACCAATTATTGGGAATAAATTAGATGGAAAATGTAACAGTTCAGCCATGCAGAAACAATTGTACAATATGACCGTGAGAGCTTGCCCGCTAAGGGCATATTGCACAATTGCTTCTATAGGGCGCACGCCCGACATGAAATAAGTTGGCGGTTTATACTTACATTTTGGAGTGGAAATGTACATTCCGCCAACTTATGAATGGTATGGCTGAACTGCTACTGGAAAATACCTCCAATATTTCAAAAACTTGACAAATATGGAACGATTTGTTATTATAATGCGCATACTTATGTAATAAATCTGTAACATTTTATAAAAACTTTGGAGGTAGCACAATGAACCGGAGAAACAGGCTGGCTATTGTGGCAGTGGGATTTGCATTTGTCCTGCTCTTTTTAGCCGCGGGGAAAGTAACCGTTCAGGCAGCTGAAAAGGAAGAGCATGAATTCCTTTCGTCGGGAATTGCAGAGGTTTTGGACCCCGGTGCGCTTAGTACCGATATTCCCGTAGAAGAGGAGAAGGCTTTAAATATTAATCAGAAATTCGAGAATGAAAAAGAACGGATGGAGGAAGAGCTGACCATGGCGAATGTTCAGAATGCTTTGAATATTCGTTCCCAGGCCAGCGAGGACTCTGATAAGGTGGGCTTCCTTTACAAAGACTGCGGCGGTACCATTCTGGAGAGAAAAGACGGCTGGACTAAGCTGCAATCCGGAAATGTAATCGGATGGGCAAAGGATGAATATCTTCTTTTTGGAGAAGAAGCAAAGGCTATGGCTGAAGATGTGGGAAACTGGATTATAACCCTGGATACAGAAGCGGTTCGTGTCAGAACAGAACCCAGTATGGATGCTGATACTTACGGACTTTTGGCATATGATGATTCCGTGGAGTTTATCGATGTAGTGGACAGTAACTGGATTAGCGTGGATTTTAATGATGAAATCGGATATGTCAATACGGAATATGTGAATGTGGCGTTTCATATTGATGAAGGTGAAACGATTGAGGTAGTAAAAGCCAGAGAACGGGAAGAAGCGGAAAGAAAGAGAAAAGCCAACCGGGGCGCGGTAGCTGCGGATGCAGATGAGCTGCGGCTTTTGGGAGCGCTTATTTACTGCGAAGCGGGAAACCAGTCCTATGAAGGCATGGTGGGTGTTGGAGCGGTAGTTATGAACCGTGTAAGGAGCGGCGCCTATCCGAATACCATTCATTCTGTTATTTATGCTTCGGGGCAGTTTACGCCTGCCATGACGGGAAAAGTGGCAAGAGTTTATGAGGGCAATGTTCCTGAAATCTGTCTGCAGGCGGCACAGGCGGCGCTTAATGGTGAAACTACCGTAGGAGATGCCACTCATTTCAGAAGAGCGGGAAAAAGAGAAGGTTATGTTCTGGGTGACCATGTATTCTGGTAAATCAGATTCCGGCAGTTACGGCGGCACTGTGATTTGAAATAATTGATTTCAAATCACAGTGCCGTTTACCATAAATACCATACTGTACTTTTTTTTTGACATATGATACACTGATTTTATTATAAAATTTTGTAATGGAGGGCAATATGAATTTAACAACAATTTGGTTAATTGTATTTGTTGCCTGTATCGTGATTGAGATTATTACCATGGGTCTGACAACTATCTGGTTTGCCGGAGGGGCGCTGGTTGCCGCAATCGGCGCGGCAGTGGGAGCACCGTTGTGGCTGCAGATTGTTCTTTGCGTGGTAGTATCGCTGGTGCTTTTGTATTTTACCCGTCCGATTGCAGTGAAGTATTTTAACAAGGACAGAGTAAAAACCAATGCCGAGAGTCTGGTTGGCAGGCAGGCGATTGTCATCAGTGAAATTGATAATCTGCAGGGTATCGGGCAGGTAACAGTAGGTGGACAGGAATGGACCGCAAGAACCACGGAAGAAGGCATCACACTGCCGGTGGGAAGCGTAGTAATTATCCGTGCAATCAGCGGAGTTAAGCTGATGGTTGAAGAAAAGCCACAGCTGAAAAAGGAGGACTAGAAATGGGAATTTTAATTATTGTATTGTTAATCGTAATATTGATTTTGCTGGCATCCTGTGTAAAAATTGTACCCCAGGCAAATGCGTATGTAGTGGAAAGGCTCGGCGCATATCAGGGAACATGGTCTGTCGGACTTCATTTTAAGACGCCTGTCGTTGACAAGGTTGCAAAGAAAATAAACTTAAAAGAGCAGGTAGTGGATTTTGCTCCTCAGCCTGTTATTACCAAGGATAATGTTACCATGAGAATTGATACGGTAGTATTCTTCCAGATTACAGACCCCAAGATGTTTGCTTACGGCGTGGAAAATCCGATTATGGCTATCGAAAATCTGACGGCAACCACCCTGCGTAATATTATCGGTGATTTGGAACTGGATCAGACCCTTACTTCCAGAGAAACTATCAATACCAAGATGCGCGCATCCCTGGATGAAGCGACGGACCCCTGGGGCATTAAGGTAAACCGTGTGGAACTTAAGAACATCATTCCTCCTGCTGAAATTCAGAACGCCATGGAAAAGCAGATGAAAGCAGAACGTGAACGTAGAGAAGCAGTTACCCGTGCAGAGGGTGAAAAGAAGGCAAGTGTAACTGTGGCGGAAGGTAAGAAGGCGGCAGCCATTCTGGAAGCGGAAGCAGAGAAGCAGTCGGCAATTCTCCGTGCAGAGGCTCAGAAGGAAAAGATGATTCGTGAAGCAGAAGGTGAAGCGGAGGCTATTTTAAAGGTACAGCAGGCTACAGCGGACGGTATCAGAATGATCCGGGAGGCCGGAGCAGATGAGTCCGTGCTTCGCATCAAGAGCCTGGAAGCCTTTGAAAAGGCGGCGGACGGCAAGGCAACCAAGATTATTATTCCTTCCGAAATCCAGGGAATTGCAGGTCTTGCAGCGTCTTTAAAGGAAATTGTTACGGAAAAATAAGATAAAAGATATAGGCAGTATGCGGAAATGAGGAAAAAATGGACTTAAAGGGAAGAAATTTTTTAAAACTACTGGATTATACACCGGAAGAAATCCTGTATCTGATTGATTTGGCGGCGGATTTTAAAGAAAAGAAGAAGAAAGGCATTCTGACGCTGGATATGCATAAAGGGAAAAATGTGGCTCTGATTTTTGAAAAGACCAGTACCAGAACCCGCTGTTCTTTTGAGGTGGCTGCCCACGATTTGGGAATCGGAACAACGTATCTTGACCCGTCTGGTTCGCAAATCGGAAAAAAAGAAAGTATTGCAGATACCGCAAGGGTACTGGGCAGCATGTATGAAGGAATTGAATACCGCGGCTTCGGACAGGAAATTGTGGAAGAGCTGGCAAAGTATGCAGGAGTTCCGGTATGGAACGGACTGACCAATGAATTTCATCCCACGCAGATGCTTGCGGATGTCCTTACAATTAAGGAAAAGCTGGGCAGGATTAAAGGCGTGAAATTAACCTATATGGGCGATGCGCGTTACAACATGGGAAATTCCCTGATGGTAGTCTGTGCAAAGCTTGGCATGCACTTTACAGCCTGCACTGCAAAGAAATATTTTCCCGATGCAGCGCTTGTAAAGGAGTGCGAGGCAATAGCAAAGGAAACGAAAGCAACCATAACGCTTACAGAAGATGTGGAAGCAGGTACAAAAGGTGCGGATGTTATTTATACTGATGTATGGGTATCCATGGGTGAGCCTGACAGCGTTTGGGAGGAGAGAATTAAAGAGTTATCTCCTTATCAGGTGAATAAAAAAGTTATGGAAAATGCAGGACCGGATGCTGTCTTTATGCATTGTCTGCCGGCTTTCCATGATTTAAAAACAAAAATCGGTAAGGAAATGGGTGAGAAATTCGGCATTACTGAGATGGAAGTAACGGACGAGGTATTTGAATCCTCACAGTCTGTAGTATTTGAAGAGGCCGAAAACAGAATGCACACCATTAAGGCAGTAATGGCCGCAACCTTATAAAAAGCAGACAGGGAGTTTTATCATGTCATCATCAAGAAAAACAGAAGTATTACAGCTCCTTAGAAGCAGTAATGATTATGTATCCGGACAGCAGATTTGTGAATCCTTCGGAATTTCCAGAACTGCTGTCTGGAAAATTATTAATCAGTTAAAAGAAGAGGGATATGAAATAGAAGCTGTTCAGAATAAAGGATATTTTCTTTCTTCGGCACCTGATGTATTGTCTTTAAGTGAACTGGAAAGCAGAATGAAAACGAAAATGGCAGGCAGTCACCTGCTTTATTTTGATGAAATCGGTTCTACAAATATTGAAGCAAAAAAACAGGCGGAAAACGGAGCACCAAGCGGTCTTCTGGTGGTCGCCGATAAACAGAATCAGGGAAGGGGAAGACGGGGAAGAAGCTGGGAATCTCCGGCGGGCATGAATATTTTCATGACAATTATGCTAAGGCCTTCTTTTGCTCCTGATAAAGCATCTATGGTTACCCTTGTAATGGCAGTCAGCACAGCCCAGGCCATAGCGGATGTGACGCAGCTTCCGGTGAGAATTAAGTGGCCCAATGATATTGTGGTGAATAAAAAGAAGGTAGTCGGCATTCTGACGGAACTGACTGCGGAAACGGATTATATCCAGCACCTTGTATGCGGAGTGGGAATTAATGTGAATCAGACGGATTTTCCGGAGGATATAGCAGCCACCGCAACTTCTCTTTATCTGGAAAGCGGCAGGAAAACGAACCGTGCTGAATTGATTGAAAAGACTATGGAGCATTTTGAAGATAATTATGAAGTGTTCTGCAGGACAGAGGATATGTCAGGATTAATTGGGATATATAATGATTTGCTTGTAAATAAGGAAGTGCAGGTGCGGGTTCTGGATCCTAAAGGCGAGTATGACGGTATTTCCCATGGTATTACAAAAATGGGTGAACTGATTGTGGAAAGACCGGATGGGACCTGGGAAAATGTTTATGCCGGTGAAGTATCGGTGCGGGGAATATATGGATATGTGTGAAGAAGAAAAGATGGTGCTTTGCGGAGCAAATGCCTACGATAAGAAATATTATTTTAATGAAAAATTCAATGGAATTCCGGAATCCATTAAGAATGAGCTGCATATTATTTGTGTGCTTTTTACAGAGGAAGTGGGTGGTGTATTTACCATAGAATTTGAAAAAGACGGCAGTATTTCCATGCGCACAGAGTATACAGAGGATGACTTTTTGTATGATGAGGTTTCAAGCGGTCTTCTGGTTGGTGAAATCAGAAGAAAGAGAAAGGAACTGTTTGAATCCTTAAGCCTGTACTACAGGGTTTTCATTTTGCATGAGGATGGGGCGGAATTGTTCAGGGAAAATGATTAACAGGGCATTAGCTTATTGCGTTTGGGAAAGGTAAGAATAAATATTTCCTGCATTCGGAAGTATTTAGGAAAAGAACGGTAAAAATGCAACAGTTAAAAATCGGAAATGTAATTCTTGAAAATAATTTGATACTGGCACCCATGGCAGGCGTAACAGACCTGCCTTTTCGTTTGCTGTGCAGGGAACAGGGAGCAGGCCTGGTATGCATGGAGATGGTAAGCGCTAAAGCGATTTATTATCATAATAAAAATACGGAAGAGCTGATGGAGATTCATCAGGAAGAAAAGCCGGTTTCTTTACAGCTATTCGGTTCAGACCCGGATATTATCAGTGAAATGGCAAAGAAAATCGAAGAAAGGCCTTTTTCCATACTGGACATCAATATGGGCTGCCCGGTGCCCAAGGTGGTGAATAACGGCGAAGGCTCCGCGCTTATGAAAAATCTCAAGCTGGCAGAGGAGATTATTACAAAAACCGTAAAGGCCGTTAAAAAGCCTGTTACAATTAAAATCCGCAAGGGATTTAGTGATGAAACGGTAAATGCGGTGGAAATTGCCAAAATAGCGGAGGGCTGCGGAGCAGCTGCCGTTGCGGTGCATGGAAGAACCAGAGAACAATACTATTCCGGAAGCGCGGATTATGAAATTATAGCAAAGGTGAAACAGGCGCTTTCCATTCCTGTTATCGGGAATGGAGATGTGACGGATGGTCCTTCGGCTGAGCGGATGCTGAAGGAAACCGGATGTGACGGTGTGATGATAGGCAGGGGAGTCCGGGGCAATCCATGGATTTTCAAAGAGATTGCGCATTATCTTGAAATAGGTGAAATGCTGCAAAAACCCTCAGGAGAAGAAGTCTGTGAAACCATATTAAGACATGCAAAAATGGAACTTGAACTTAAGGGAGAATACACTGCAGTCAGAGAAATGCGCAAGCACATTGCATGGTATACGGCAGGTTATCCTCATTCCGCCGCACTTCGGAGAAGTGTGAATGAAATTGAAACCTATCAGGAACTGGAAGGAGCGGTGCGGAGGATATTTCAGGCTGTACCGACAGAATAAAAATCAGCAGAATGAAACGTCATCCGGTAAATAATCAGATTTTCAAAATCGGAAGGTATAGGAGGCGTATGCTGCGCATATGTTTTTCTATGGATAGGAATATTAAAAAAATTTTTTATATCACGTTAGATGAGAATGCAGAAAAGCTGAAAAGAAAAGTTCCTTTAGCCGTTTACAGGTGTGAACGCAAAATGCCATTTGCAGGAAGCGGCAAAGCATTGGGGAAAAGGTGTGCTGCCGACAGCGAAGTGCAAATATATTTCAGTCTGCTTCCGGACAGCTTTGCCAAAGATATGGGGAAAACGCGGAAAAGAAAGCAGTGGCTTCAAAAGCTCAGGGCTGCGGCGGGGTATGCGCAGGGGAATCCGGGCTGCGGTTATGAAGATATTATATGTTCAGACAGGCTTTCCGCCTTTTTGACGAGGCAGCAGGAGCTTCCCGAAGAACTTTTTGCATCAGGTCTTTATGCTGGAAGGGTAAATTATTCGTTTAAGCATATAAATATTACGATTCCGAAAGACTGCAGCTCATTGATGGCGGAAAGGGTTATCAGGCTGCTTGGACCTTATCTTCCGCAGATTAATACGGTATCCTTTGTGGGTGAGGAAGCGGAAAATACGTATCTGATTGAAGATTATCTGTATGAAGAGTATGGAATTATCGCATCATATCAAAAGCGTCCGGAGAAAAATACTGTCTGGCTGGATTTTGAGGAAGAAAAAGCAATGCTGCTTTCTCCCTATGTCCTTGAAAATGGAATTTATCATATAAACAGGAATGAAGTGTTGAAATTCCTTGACACTACAGTGAAAAGTGGGTATAATACCAAAGTTAATTAGGACATTTTTTTAATAATTATAGAGAGAATGGAAGGGCGATTAGCAATGGAAGAAAAGAAAAACATACTTACCTATGAAGGGCTTCGCAATTATGAAGATGAGCTTCATGACCTTAAGGTGGTAAAGAGAAAAGAAGTAGCACAGAAAATTAAAGAAGCAAG
>CAZDPE010000073.1:0-11959 GCA_964507235.1 uncultured Lachnospiraceae bacterium | reverse complement strand
ACCGGATAAAATCATAAATCCGATAACTATCTTGTAACCAAAATTCAGCTTATTTTTCATCTTCATGTCTTCCAGTTTTTTAAAACATCTTTGGCTCTCCTTAAAATCTTAAAATCCGTTATGATAAAGCTTCAGCCAGTTTTATCAATTCATCTTTCTCCTTTTCACCAATAGCTGATTTTATGGAAATGATATTTTCCAAAACCTTAATTTCTTTCATGGTATCAAGTATCTGCTTCATATGCTTTGCTGCCATGGGCGCCCAGGAACCGTTTTCAATCAAAGCCACAGTCCTCTTCTGATACGCCTTGTTTTTCAGATGTAAAAGGAAATCCTCCATACACGGAAAAAGTCCGCCGTCATAGGTAGCGCTTAAAAGCACCATTCTGTCATATCGGAACGCTTCTGCAACAGCCTCTGACATATCATCTCTTGCCAAATCAAAAATTTCAGCTTTTTCACCTTTTTCTTCTAACAGCCCGGCCAGCATTTTTGCAGCCTTAGCCGTATTTCCATGAATAGATGCATAGGCAATCACTATTCCTTTATCCTCCGGACAATAGCTGCTCCAGATATTATACTTCTCCATATAATAAGAAAGATTTTCTGATAAAACAGGTCCATGCAGAGGGCAGATAATCTGAATGTCCAGATTTTGAGCCTTTTTAAGGAGTGTCTGGACCATCGCCCCATATTTTCCTACAATATTAATATAATAGCGCCGCGCCTCACTGACCCAGTCATCCTTTTTATCCAAAGTGCCGAATTTTCCGAAAGCATCCGCCGAAAAAAGAATTTTGTCTGTCTGTTCATAAGTCACCATAACCTCCGGCCAATGTACCATAGGCGCCATAAAAAATTGAAGTATATGACTGCCCAGGGACAGGGTTTCTCCTTCAGAAACCGTTATTTTTTTCATCTTTTCATTTAATTCCGGAAAAAACTGCAGAAGAAACTGAAAGGTTTTGGCATTTCCTACTACTTCCGTATTCGGATATGCCTCAAGAAATGCCGCAACACTGCCGGCATGATCCGGCTCCACATGAGAAACCACGAGGTAATCCGGTTTTTTTTCACCCAGTATCGCCTTTAATCCATCCAGCCATTCATCCGTTCTTCTGCCGTCCACAGAGTCCATGACGGTAACTTTATCATCAAAAATCACATAAGAATTATAAGATATACCGTCCGGAACCGCATATTGAGATTCAAACAGTAAAAGATTTTCATCATTTACGCCTGCATATATCACATCTTTTGTAATATTCATTATTAAAACCCCTTTCAATAAAATTTTATTTTATCATAATAAAACCGGAATCAGAAGTCAACACCCCTCGCTTCTCTAATGGGTCAGCATGGTTTCAATGAAAATTCCATATCCCTTCGTGGAATCCTGCACCAGAACATGAGTAACCGCTCCAATAATCTTACCATTCTGAATAATGGGACTTCCGCTCATTCCCTGAACAATTCCTCCTGTTGCCGAAAGAAGCTCGGGGTCCGTAATCTTCAGAACAATCCCTCTGTTTATGTTATCATTTTCCAAATTGATATCTGTAATTTCCACATCATAAATTTCCGTACCGTTTCCGATTGAACAGATTATCTGTGCCGGTCCTTTTTCAATTTCCTGCTTTAAACCAATTGGAAGATAATCATATTCACTGCTTTCCGATATTTCCGGTGTACAGAGTCCGAATATTCCTTTCGATGTATTTTCCATAATGGATCCCATAATATTCCTGTCATCATACTCAATAAATCCCGTCAGCTCCCCAGGGGAGCCGTTGCTGCCTCTGGTTATTCCTATAATCTCCGTATGGTATAAGGTTCCGCTTTTTAATTCCATAAGTGTGCTGGTATCCACATCATTAATTCCGTGACCCAGAGCACCAAAGCATCCGTTTTCGTCAATATAGGTCATAGTTCCTACTCCCTGAGCATTATCCCTGACCCAGATACCCATTTTATATTCCCCATTCTGGTTCAGTTCCGGCTTGGCCATTACCTGGATAATTTCATCCCCTCTCTTTACCTTAAATACTACCTCCTGCCCTTCGAGATGACTGATTTTTTCTATCAGCTGCTTTTTACCCGTAATGACTTCGTCATTCATTTCCAGAATATAATCTCCCACTTTTAAAATATACCTGGCAGGATGGCAAAGCTGTCCGTCTTCTCCTTCAAATTCTCCTATTCCAACCACCAGCACACCTTCTGTCTTAACATAGATACCGACAGGAATTCCGGCAGGCTTAAGCTTAATATCCTGAATTACCTCTACATCCACATCTTTAAGAGGAATAAAACCAAACAGCTTAACCTGAAGCTTATAAGTATCTATCTGATTTGCCTTTACGGTAACCGGACTGCTGAAATCAATCTGAATACTTCTGTCTTCAATATTGCTCTTTGCCTGACCGCTGGCTTCCACCGCATCCTTATATAATTTCCCTGAGGCGGGAATATTAAGACTAAGCTCCTGCTCAACTCCTGCCTTTACCATTATGGTAGAAGGAACACTTTTCCACATGGAATAATAGAAGGAAAGCAGTGCTGCAAGGATTCCCAGAAAGAGCAATACATATAAAATTTTCTTATAAATTTCTTCTATATGATTCAAGTTTTCACATCCTTTATACAAAAATAAAAGAGACATACAATTTGCACGTCTCTTCTAGTATGTGAAAATCTTTTTTATTTTAATTGAAAGTTCTTAAATTTTTGTTTCCAAATGTTTCATATCATTGCAGGTTCTTTATCTTTTTGATTTTTGCGCCATTTCCTTCATTTCCCTTGCATTGGTAAGGACTGCCTCCGTAACGCTGCCGCTTCCGAGAAGCCTTGCAAGCTCATTCAGGCTTTCTTTTTCCCCAAGCTCCGTAATTCCGGTTACGGTCCTTTCCTCCTTCACCTTCTTTTCAATCAGATAATGAGAATCAGCCA
Source organism: uncultured Lachnospiraceae bacterium (assembly GCA_964507235.1). Lineage (GTDB taxonomy): Bacteria > Bacillota > Clostridia > Lachnospirales > Lachnospiraceae > Suilimivivens. The sequence goes on along the minus strand of CAZDPE010000073.1, from coordinate 9,010 downwards.
TAGCCGCGATCTGGGGCAGGTGTGTAATACAGATAATCTGATGGTTTACCGAAAGCTGTCCCAGTTTTTCAGCCACTTTCCATGCAGTCTTTCCGCTGATTCCTGTATCAATTTCATCAAAAATAAGGGTGTCTGTTTCATCTCTGTCTGCCAATACACTCTTGAATGCAAGCATAATCCGGGAAAGCTCGCCGCCGCTCGCCACTTGCTGCAGAGGTTTTTTCTTTTCCCCAGGATTTGTGGAAATCAAAAATTCGATATTATCATATCCATCCTCTGAAATCTTATCCTCCTTCGGCGTTACTTCTATGGAAAAATCAACATCAATAAAATTTAAATCCACCATAGCTTCCGTAAGCTTGCCAGAAAGTCCCGCTGCTGCTTCCCGCCTTAAAATTGAAATATCTTCGCACAGCAACAGCATTTTTTCTTTTGATTCTTTTAACCTTCCCTGAAGGTCCGCCAAATATTCCTCATAACTTTGCAGCTGCAGAAGACGTTTTTGTTTTTCTTCTAAAGAATTAAGAATAGCTTCTATAGAAGAGCCGTATTTTCCTTTTAAATGATTTAAAACATTCAGTCTTTCTTCGGTTTTTGCAAACTCCTCCTCATCAAATTCCAGGCTTTCCATATAATCCGCCATAGAACGGTTAAAGTCGTTCAGCAGATTATCGATTTCCGTAAGTTGTTCAATTACCGGTTCCAAGGCTTCATCATAGCTGCTTACACCTTTCAGCTCTCTCACTGCCCTGCCGATAGATTCTCCCGCACAGCCGTCTTCTTCATACCCGGTAAGTCCATGTGCCAAAAAGACAGTCTCCTTAATCCTCCTTGCATTGGTCATCCTGCGGTATGCATTCTCAAGGCGTTCATCTTCTCCCGGCACCAGAGCCGCTGCATCTATTTCATTTACTTCAAAGGAAAGCAGGTCAGCTTCCCTTGCCCTTTCACCCTCATCCAGCTGATTGGATAAAAGTTCCTCTTCCAATTGCCTGTAGCCGCGGTAAAAATTCTTCAGCCGGCTTTTTTTCTCCTCGATCTTCCTTCCCGCATAACCGTCCAGAAGCTCTCTGTGTTTGGAAACCTTCAACAGAGATTGGTGCTCATGCTGCCCATACATATCAAGCAAATATCCTGAAAGAAGCTTTAATTGTCCTGTGCTGACACTTTCCCCGTTTACCCTGCATATACTCCGGCCTGCCATTATTTTTCTCTGTAAAATCAGTGTTCCGTCTTCTTCTGCAGGCAAATCCATTTCTGCCAGGGCTTTCTGCTGCCCTTCATCCAGTGAAAAAACCAGTTCCACCAGAGCGTAATCCGCACCTGTTCTGATGTATTCCTTATCCGCTTTTGCTCCGAGAGCCAGATTAATGGAGCCGATAATAATTGATTTACCTGCTCCGGTTTCTCCTGTTAATATATTAAGGCCTCCGGTGAAATTTACCTCCGCCTCATCAATCAACGCTAAATTTTTAACGTGTAAACTTTCAAGCATTTCCATTCCTCCTATGCATCAGCTATGACGCAATGCATCATTTTGCTGCAAAGTCGGTTATTCCTCCAATACGTTACGTATTTTTCCCATTACTGTTTCAGTATCCTCTACTGTTCTGACCGCCATCATTATGGTATCGTCACCCGCTATGGAACCTACTATTTCCTTCAGCTTCATGGCGTCAATAGCCGCAGCCACCGCCATAGCCATACCGGAAACTGTTTTTACCACCAAAATATTCTGAGCCATGTCCATGGAAACAAAACCGTCCTTCAAAACCCGGATATATTTATCACTCAGGTAATGGTCGCTGTGAAGCAGCACCGTATATTTCTGTCTTCCATCTCCCATGGGAATCTTGGACAGCTTCAGCTCCCTGATATCCCTTGAAACAGTGGCCTGAGTAACATTATAGCCTGCTTCACGAAGCTTATCGGCAAGCTCCTCCTGAGTTTCTATTTCATATTGTTCAACCAGCTCTTTAATTTTCTGATGTCTGCTCTTTTTCATAACCTCTCCCGCTTTAAATGGCCGCTACTTCCAGTCGCACATCTTTCTGTGCAGAATTTCCAGAAAGCTTGCCTTATTCAGCTTTACAATTCCGGTAGTCTTTTCAGACCTCTTTATGATAATTTTATCCCCTGTGCAAAGGGTAACTCTGTGGCTCCCGTCAAAAATGGCTTCCACTTCCTGTTTGATTCCATCATGACCTGTTTCAATCTCAATAGTAATTTCATCCTCCGGAGAAAGCACAATGCTGTTATGCTGCATGGAGTGAGGACAAATAGGCGAAATTACCATAAGCTGCGCTTTAGGGTCCACCACGGGACCGCCCGCCGAAAGATTATAGCCGGTAGAACCGGTAGGCGTAGCTACTATCATTCCGTCAGCGCTGTATCTGTGCAGAAATTGTCCGTTAACGCTGATTGTAAAGGTGATTATCTGTAATGTTCCTTTTCTGGTAATAACAATATCATTTAAAGCTCTCGTATTATACTGCTCTTCTTCCTGCCCTGACCCATAATATCCTACCAGCATCATACGGTTTTCTATTTCATATTCACCCTTAAGCAGTTTGGATAAAGCCTGCTCAATATCATCCTTATTGACTTCCGCAAGAAAACCAAGCGTTCCCAGATTAATGCCGAGAAAAGGCACGGAAAGGTCTGCCAGATCCACTGCCGCCTGCAGGAGCGTTCCATCTCCGCCAAGCACCAGAACACAATCCACATCATCACTCAGGCAATTAATGTCCGTATAGCCTTTTCCGTTTTTTTTCTGTCCCTGCTTCTGAATGCTGCACTTCTTACCGCATTGCAGCAGGTAATCTCTGATGCGGTATGTAATTTTAAAATCAGAATCCTTCGACTCATTCGTGATTATGTAAAAATGCTCCATTGCTAATCCCCCGTTTTCAACTCCTGATGAGCAAGCTGTACTGTTTTAGAAATGAGCTCTTTTATTTCTTCCTTAGAGGAATATCCGCTTTTTTCATCTATAATTCTTTTTAACTCTTTCTCAGCTTCCGCTTCCGTAATCTGCCGCGTAGCGGATTCCCTGCCGGCATCTTTACCGATATGAACCAGATATTCTATATTTCCTTCCGGCCCCTTAATAGGCGAAAAATCCAGGTGAAGTATGGTAAATCCAAGAAAGTCTGCAAAATCAATTACTTTCTCAATTACCTCCTCATGAATCCCTGCATCTCTTACAACTCCCTTTTTCCCCACCTTTTCACGCCCGGCTTCAAACTGGGGTTTGATTAAACATACCATCTCCCCATTTTCACCAAGCATTTTTCTTGCCGGAAGCAGAATTTTGGTGAGAGAAATAAAGGAAACATCCACTGACACAAAATCAAGAATATCTTCAATATCTTCCGGTACCATATAGCGGAAATTCGTTTTTTCCATGCAGACCACTCTGCTGTCACTGCGCAGTTTCCAATCCAGCTGTCCGTGTCCTACATCAACGGAATATACTTTTTTCGCCCCGTTTTGCAGCATGCAGTCCGTAAAGCCTCCGGTGGACGCCCCTATGTCCATACAAATTTTATGTGCAAGGCTTAATCCAAACTGCTTCATTGCCTTCTCAAGCTTTAAGCCCCCACGGCTTACATAAGGCAATGTACTGCCCCTTACTTCTAATTTTATTCTGGTCAAGTCAAAAGTAGTTCCTGCTTTATCTTCACGCTGGCCATCCACGAAAACATTACCGGCCATAATAATGGCTTTTGCCTTTTCCCGGGAAGCCGCATACCCTTCCTGAACAAGTAATACATCCAATCGTTCTTTCATCCGATAATACCATTTCTTTCCTGCCGCGATTCTCTATCTATTTGTTCTAAAATCCTGTTTGCAATGCTTTCCGCATCAATTCCCACTTCCTTTTTGAGCAGCTCCACATTTCCATGCTCTACATATTCGTCGGGAATCGCTATATTTATCAGCCTGCTATCGGTACAAAGACCGTCAAAATATTCCCTGACCTTTTCTCCGTAACCGCCGCTTGCCACATTCTCTTCCATCGTGACAATCAGCTTATGGTTCTTTGCCGCAAAAGCAACGGCATTCTCATCAATGGGTTTTATAAACCTTGCATTGATAAGACTGCATTTCAGCCCCGCATCATGAAGCTTCTCCCTTACCTCTTTTGCTGTTTTCACCATGCTGCCCACTGCCATCAGGCAGACTTCCCCTTCCACGTACAAAGCCTCCGCTTTGCCCATTTCTACAGGGGCACGGAATTCCTGGAATCCCGCATATGCCTCTCCTCTGGGATAACGCAGCGCTACAGGCGCTCCCAATGAAAGCGCAAATTTCATCATATCAGAAAGCTCCCATTTATTTTTAGGAGCCATAACATGCATATTGGGAATGGATGAAAGATAGGACAAATCAAAAATACCCTGATGCGTTTCCCCGTCGCTTCCCACAAGCCCTGCCCTGTCTATGGCAAACACCACCGGAAGATTCTGAATACAAACATCATGCAGTATCTGGTCATAAGCTCTTTGAAGAAAAGAGGAATAAATAGCAACCACCGGCTTTAGCCCTCCTGCCGCCAGACCTGCCGCAAAAGTAACTGCATGCTCTTCGGCAATTCCCACATCAAAAAATCTTTCCGGATACATATTTCTGAAACGCTTAAGTCCCGTTCCGTCAGGCATGGCGGCTGTAATCGCCACTACCCTTTCATCCCTGGCTCCGAGCTTCGTCATCACTGTGGAAAATATATCCGTATAATTTGCCGTGGTTCTGGGTTTTGTAGGAATACCTGTTTTCACATCAAAGGGTTCTGCACCGTGAAATCTGGCAGGATGACGTTCTGCAGGTCCGAAGCCCTTTCCCTTTTGAGTAATTACATGGACAATAACCCCATTACGCACTCTCTTCGCTTCCTGAAACATGCGCAGCATGGCAGGAATATTATGTCCGTCCACCGGTCCTAAATAAGTCAGTCCCATATCTTCAAAAAACATGCCGGGCACCACAAGCTGTTTAAAGCTGCTTTTTGCCTTTCTGATGCTCTCCACCACTCTGTCGCCATATTTAGGCATATCCTTTAAGGTGTTATACACACCTTCCTTAATATCGAGATATGCCTCAGCCGTACGGATATTATTCAGATATTTTGACACTCCGCCCACATTTTCTGATATGGACATATTATTATCATTTAATACTATAATAAAGTTTGTTTCCAGTTTTGCAGCATTATTCAAAGCTTCATAAGCCATGCCTCCGGTCAGGGAACCATCGCCGATTACCGATATCACACTATGCTTTTGCCCCTGAATATCCCTGGCCTTTACCAGTCCCAGCCCTGCGGAGATGGAAGTAGAGCTGTGCCCGGTATCAAAACAATCACAGTCACTTTCCTTACGCTTGGGAAAGCCGCTCATGCCGCCGTATTTACGCAGATTTTCAAAGCCCTCCCTGCGTCCGGTTAAAAGCTTATGGGTATAGGATTGATGACCTACATCCCAGATAATTTTATCCTCAGGCAGATTAAAAGAAAGATGCAATGCCATGGTGAGTTCAACTGCACCTAAATTAGACCCCAGATGACCGCCTGTTTTTGAAATCTTTTCTATTAAAAACTCCCTGATTTCTTCCGCCAGCGCAGGATAATCCCCAGGCGCTATATTTTTGATATCATTCGCTTTATTGATATTGTCAAGTAACATACACATACCTTCTTTTCTTAGGTCAACCTATTTATTTTTCTCTGGTAATCAGGGATGCTATCAGTTCCCGCAAAAATTCATTTTTATTCTCAAAGGAGTCAAGAATATGAATTGCTTCATCCGACAATCTTGCCACTTCTTTCCTGGAAACCTCAATCCCCTTCAACGTTACATAAGTAAGCTTATGATTCTTCTCATCACTGCCCACCGGTTTGCCAAGAACCTCCGTGGTACTTGTCACGTCCAGTATATCGTCCTGTATCTGAAAGGCAATTCCGATATTGTATGCGGCCTTTTCCATTTGAGAAACAGCCCTGTCACCGGCTCCGGCAAGAACCGCCCCAATCATCATGGCCGCCTGAATAAGGGCCGCCGTTTTCTTCTCATGAATAAATAAAAGCAGCTCCTCCGTTAACGGATTTTTACCGCTTTCAGCTTCAATATCTGCAGTCTGGCCGCCAATCATTCCCTGGATTCCCGCTTTATTTCCCAGAATCTGAAGTGCTGCTGCAACTCTCTTTGCGTCCTCCATATCCGAAACAAAGGAAAATGCCCCCGCTGCCGTTTCAAAAGCCAGATTTAACAGCCCGTCGCCGGCAAGAACCGCCATACCGTCACCATAAACTGCCCAGGTAGTCTTTCTGCCTCTTCTGTATTCATCATTATCCATAGCCGGCAGGTCATCATGCACAAGAGAATAATTATGTATCATCTCAAGCGCTGCCATAAACGGCTCTATTACTTTGCCCTTGCCGCCAAATAACCGGAAGCTTTCCTCCATCAGCATGGGGCGCAGCCTCTTACCTCCTGCCAGTATACTGTAATTTACAGCCTCGGATACTGTCTTCTGATAACCTGTTTCTTCCGGCAGATATTCCTTAATAACGGCTTCAATATGCTCTGCTTTTTGCTGTTGCAGCTGTTTAAAATTCATCTGTTTCTCCGTTTTCATTTAAAATAAGAACCTTCTTTTCCACTTTATCAATTGTTTCACTGCACTTTTTTAACAGTTCCATACCTTTTTGATACTCCTGAAAGGAAGCTTCCAGGGAAATATCATCCCTTTCCAGGGCTGCAACTGTTTCCTCCAGCTTCAAAAAAGCTTCTTCCAGGTTAAAACCTTCTTCTTTCTTTGCCATTGCTATTCCTTTCCTGTAACAACAGCAGTCAGTTTACCGTTTTTCAGATAAATCTGTAAGCTGTCACCCGGCTGAACCTGATTTACATCAGTTACCGTCCGTCCCCTTTCATCAGATACATACGAAAATCCCTGATTCAGTTTATCCAGAGGGGACAATCCTTTTAACTTTTCTATATAAATTTCCAGGCTGTGGCGCTTTAATGAAATCTGTCCGTTCATGGCATATGTGAGTTTTTCTTCCAGATTCAAAAGCCAGGTTTTCTTTTCCCGGACCTTTCCTAATGGCGAGTTCATCTTCACTCTTGCCGAAAATGCCTGCAGCCGGATTTTATTCCATTCTATTTTATTCTTCATTATTCTGTTTAAATTGCATTCCTGCTCCCTTATTTCCCGGAAAGCAAGAAAAACATCAAACACAGCAAGCTCTGCTGCCGCTGACGGAGTAGGTGCTCGCAAATCCGCCACATAATCAATTATTGTGGTATCCGTTTCATGTCCTACTGCAGAAATAATGGGAATGCTGCAGTCAAATACCGCCTGCGCCACACATTCCTCATTAAAGGCCCATAAGTCTTCAATGGAACCGCCGCCTCTGCCGACAATAATCACATCCACCTGCTTTTCTTCCAAGGCGCGGATTCCGTTAATAATGCTGGGAGCTGCCGCTTCCCCCTGCACAATGGCCGGATAAAGAATCAGCTGCACGTAAGGATTTCTTCTGGCTGCAATATTAATAATATCGCGCACCGCCGCCCCAGTGGGAGCTGTTACCACCCCGATTTTCTGAGCATAACGGGGAATGGGCTTCTTGTACTCAGGAGCAAACATTCCCTGCTCTTCCAACTCTTTTTTTAACTTTTCAAACTTTTCGTAAAGAGCGCCGGCGCCATCCTGTTCAATACTTTTTGCATACAGCTGATATTTTCCGTCACGCTCATAGACATCCACTGTTCCCTGAACAATGACCTGCATTCCCTCTGTCATCCGAAATGCAAGACCGGAACGGTTTCCTGCAAACATCACACAGGAAATCGTTCCTTTCATATCCTTCAACGTAAAATATATATGCCCCGAGGAGTGGTATTTGCAATTACTCACCTCTCCCTTTACAGACAGACTCTGCAGCAGGAAATCCTGGGCAAACATATTTTTTATATATGAATTTACCTGGCCTACGGTATACACGTTTCGCATCATTTATTATTACCTTAAGCAAATTTAGCCAATACGCCGTTTACAAAGGAAGAGGATGAGCTTTGTCCGAATTTCTTTGCAAGCTCCACAGCTTCGTTAATCGCCACACCTGTGGGAATTTCCTCATCAAATAAAATCTCATATACAGCCAGCCTTAAGATGGTTAAATCCACCTTGCCCATACGCCCGGTATCCCATCCCTGCACTTTTTCATTCAAAGCGCTGTCTATTGTTTCCAGCTTTTCAACAATTTTGCTGAACTTATCAGTAATATAGACAGTATCCGCTGCATCCGCCTGATTTTCCTCTTCCTCAAAAAAGAATTCTATCTGCTTGTCCATTTCTTCTCTGGAATTAAATTCTATACGAAACAACAGTTTAAAAATCAATTCTCTCAGTTCTCTTCTGCTCATGAATATTATCCCGCCTGTTTTCCCGTCAATTCTTTATCATATTAACACCAGCTATGCGGATATTCACATCTGTCACTTCCAAACCGGTCATGTTTTCTATGGTTGACTTTACCTTTTCCTGAACCTTCTGGGAAATAGCCGGAATATTATAACCATATTCCACAATCAGGTTAATATCGGCCTTTACGCTTTTGCCGATTACCTCTACCTTAACGCCCTTGGATAATCTCTTAACTCCCATTTTGCTCATTAATTCATTGCTGATATTTCCTGCCATGGCTGCAACACCCTTTACCTCTGTAGCTGCCAGGCCTGCAATGACTGCTACCACATCATCAGCAATTTTAACCGTACCGAATTCATCATCTTCCTGCAATACATATGTGTTCTGTTCAAATGATTTTTCCATGATAAACTTTCCTTTCTTTATTTATACAATAGGATAAGCACCTTTTAACTATTCATTAATCATACCAAAAAATACGGTTTTTGCATAGTCTAAACCATAAAAAATCCATGTGCTTGTAACAGTTCAGCCATACCATTCATAAGTTGGCGGAATGTACATTTTCACTCCA
>CAZDPE010000072.1:0-12065 GCA_964507235.1 uncultured Lachnospiraceae bacterium | reverse complement strand
TTTGATTTTAGGAAAGTATTGATTACAAATATTTTTGGAGAATATTCTATTAGTCTTGCGGAAATTTAAATCGTTGTATTTCATCTGATAATATTTGATTAATCGGGCAGAATTTGGTATGATATATCATGAACTTCGTCCATGATCGTCATTCGCCGCTCATGATGAACAGACTTTGTCTGCTCCCACTCGCTAACGCTCATTATATCATATGACTGTGACTGCTATTATATCAGGAGGACAAAAATATGTATCATTGTACAGTCCATTTTTATCTCTTCAGCCATAAAGAACAATTGCGCCGGATTATAAAAGAAATGCCGCCTCTGCCTCACTTTTCACATATCTTTTCGGAAAGCGAAGGCCCGGATGCGCAGTTTATAGAAAATGCAGATGTAATTATTGCTGATTTGCAGGGGACAGATATTAAGGAAAGCCTGAGCTTCCTGCTCTCCCACAGAAAAAAGGATGCAGAATTGATTGTGTGTGTGGATAAGCAGCAGATGGATATCCTTATGGAAAGCGATGTATCTGAGATTGCCGATATCTGGAAGCTGCCGCTTTCGGATGAAGAAATCAGGTTCCGCTTCTTAAGATGGCAGCAGAATTATAAAATGGGTAAGGATTTCTGGCAGACGCAGAATTATCTTGATACAACGATTAACAGTATTCCGGCTCTTGTCTGGTACAAGGATAAAGAAGGCGCCCACAGGAAGGTAAATGAAAGCTTCTGCAAGACGGTCAATAAAACCATGGAGCAGATTGAAGGCAGGGGGCATTATTATATCTGGGATATTGAGCCGGATGAGTATGCAAAAGGCGAATATATCTGCATGGAATCGGAATATGAGGTAATGGAAAAAAGGCGAACCTGCATATTTGATGAAACTGTCAAAATAGGAGACAGCCTAAGACAGCTTAAAACTTATAAATCGCCTTTGTTTGATTTGGACGGAAGCGTTATGGGTACGGTGGGAGTTGCCAATGATGTAACCCAGGAACAGATTTACCGGCAGATGATTATTAATAACGCTAATACGGATTTCCTGACAGGACTTTATAACAGGCGGTATGCGTATCAGTATGTTGAGCAGCAGGAAGAAAAGCCGTTATCCATTTATTACCTTGATATTGATAATTTTAAAAGTGTTAACGATAAATACGGACATCAGGAAGGGGACAGGGCGCTGATACTTACCTCCGATGTGTTAAAGGAGTGTATGCCGGAAGCCGTGATTGCCAGAATCGGCGGCGATGAATTTCTGATGATTCAGCTGGGAAGCTTTACGGAGGAAGAAACAGAAAAAACAAGAATATGGCTGCAGGGAAAGCTTGAGGAAGCCTATGCGCAGCATGCCAGCTTAAAAGAACTTTCCGCCAGTATTGGTGCAGCCCGCTCAGAGAAAGGCAAAGCAGTGCTTGATTTACTGATTGGAGAAGCAGATGCCTTTATGTACCGGGAAAAGAATCAAAAGAAACAATCAAACAACCATTGAAATCCGTTCTCCTTTTCGGAAACGGCCTCAATGGTTGTTTTACTGAAAACAGCATGTGAAGTATTTCAGTCTTTTCTTATGACCGCAGATGTGTTTTAATGAAACAGAAGGAGAAATGAAAATGGACGGCATTTTATACGGAGTGGGAATCGGTCCGGGGGACCCGGAGCTTTTGACATTAAAGGCGGTAAGAATCATAGAGGAAAGCGATGTTATTGCAATTCCTGCAAAAGAGGCGGCGTCCTGCACGGCTTACCAGATTGCGTTGAAGGCTGTGCCGCAGATGGCGGATAAGTCGGTTTTATCCCTTCCTGTTCCCATGACTATGGATAAGGAAAAGCTGGATGCAAGCTACGGGGAAGGTGCGTCAAAGCTTCAGGAGGCACTGAAAACAGGGAAAAAAGTTGCTCTGCTTAATCTGGGAGATCCTACTATATATGGTACCTGCATGAAATTTTATGAAAGAGTGGTAAGTGCAGGCCGGAAAGCCGAAATTGTAAACGGGGTTCCGTCCTTTTGCGCTGTGGCAGGCGCCCTTGGAATAGTGCTGTCGGCAGAAAAGGAAAAAATTCATATTCTTCCGGGATATTATTGTCTGTCCGAGATGGAAGGATATTCTGACACCAGAATTTTAATGAAATCCGGGGGAAGGGTGGACGAGGTAAAAGCCCGGCTTGTTAAGCTGGAAGAGGAAGGAAAAGGAAAGGCCTTTGCAGTAACGGACTGCGGTATGGAAAGCCAGGAAATCTGCAGGGATATTAGAGATCTGGATGAAAAAGCGGGATATTTTACTACAATAGTTATAAAAGGGCAGGAATAGTATAGGACAGTATTATGGAGCAGTATGTGACAAGGAATCAAAAACAGCTTCGGTGTGGGATTACCACAGGAACCTGCGCGGCGGCAGCGGCGGACGCGGCGGCGGCGCTTCTTTTGACGGGCATTTTTAAGGAAAAGGTTCTGCTTCATACACCTAAGGGAATTACGGTTACAGTGCCGGCTGCTTTAACAGACAGGACAGAAAGCAGAGTGGAATTTATGGTGATAAAGGACAGTGGGGACGACCCTGATGTGACAAATCATGTGAAGGTTTATGCCGCGGTGGAAAAGCTTTCCGTGGATGCTGTCCTGCCGGATACCGTTTTTTGGGAGGAAGCATATCCGAATCTTTATCTGGATGGGGGAGAAGGAATCGGACGTATCACCAGGGAGGGGCTGGAACAGAAGGTGGGACAGGCCGCCATTAATCAGGTGCCCAGAGCCATGATTTTTAAAGCCGTGAGGGATATCTGCCGTCTGGCGGAGTATAAAGACAGGCTGATGATTACCGTGAGGATTCCGGAGGGAAAAGAACTGGCAGCAAAAACCTTTAATCCCAGGCTGGGAATTACAGGCGGAATTTCGGTGCTTGGCACCAGTGGAATTTTGGAGCCCATGAGTGAAAGGGCTATTGTGGATACTATAGAAACGGAAATCAGACAGCTCAGCGCCCAGGGAATAAAGAATATTTTGGTGACTCCCGGCAATTACGGTCAGGGTTACGTATCGGAATATCTTCATCTGAATCTTTCAGGCAGCATTAAGTGCAGCAATTATATTGGGGAAACTATTGATTTGGCAGTTTCCTACGGAATGGAACAGCTGCTTTTGGTGGGTGATGCCGGGAAGCTTGTAAAGCTGGCGGCGGGAATTATGAATACTCATTCCAAAGTGGCTGACGGAAGGCGTGAAATTCTGGCGGTACATACTGTACTCTGCGGCGGAAACAGGGAAATGGTGCAGCAGATTATGAATTGCATTAATACAGAAGAAATCCTTGGATTATTAGAACACTGGCAGCTGAAGGAAACAGTAATGGAAAGCCTGTGCCGGAAAATACAGGAGTATGTGACAGGCAGGGCAGGAGAAAAACTTAAAGTGGGAGTGATTTTATTCTCCAGACGTTTCGGTTTTCTGGGACAGACAAAGGAAGCGGAGGAGCTATTGGAGGTTTATAAAGAATGATTCATTTTGTAGGGGCAGGTCCCGGTGCGGTTGATTTGATTACGGTAAGAGGGTGGAAGCTGATTCAGAGTGCTGATATCATTATTTATGCAGGTTCTCTGGTAAATCCGGAGCTTTTGAAAGAGGCGGGGCCGGAATGCAGGATTTATAACAGCGCTTATATGACTCTGGAAGAGGTAATAAAGGTAATGGAGGAGGGGGAAAAAGCTTCCCTCACAACAGTCCGTCTTCATACGGGGGATCCTTCCCTGTATGGGGCAGTCAGGGAGCAGATGGACGAGCTGAAAAAGCGGGATATTATGTATGATGTCTGTCCGGGAGTCAGCTCTTTTTCAGGAGCGGCAGCATCGCTTCAGGCAGAGTATACGCTGCCCGGCGTATCTCAAAGCGTGATTATTACAAGGGCAAAGGGAAGAACGGAAGTGCCGGAAAAGGAAGCTTTAAGGGAACTTGCGGCTCACAAGGCTACCATGGTGCTGTTTCTGTCCTCCGGCCTTGCCGGGGATGTGAAGGAGCAGCTTCTTATGGGAGGTTATCTGCCCGATACGCCTGCGGCAGTAGTTTATAAGGCCACCTGGCCGGAAGAAAAAGTAATCAGAACCACGCTGGGCAGGCTCCCTGAAGAAATGAAAGCGGCAGGAATCAGTAAAACGGCGCTGATTATTGTGGGGGATGTGCTGGGAGAAAATTATGAAAAATCCAGGCTTTATGACGCAGCCTTTACAACAGAGTTCAGAAAAGGGAAAAGTGAATTATGACAATTGTGATGTTTGCCTGTAGCCTGAAGGCCTGTGAACTGATGCAGGAGCTGAAACAGAAAATGGAAGAGGAAAATCCCGAAACAACAATTATCTGTAAGATAAAGTGTGCTGCCCTGAAGGAGAAGTCGGAAACAAAGAGCCTTGGAGAGCTTACAGGAGAGTGGTTTGCAAAAGCGGATGCGCTGCTTTTTATTTGCGCTGTGGGAATTGCCGTGCGCAGCATCGCCCCTTTTTTGCAGCATAAGTCTGTGGATGCGGCAGTGCTGGTTATGGATGAAACGGCTAAATTCTGTATTTCCCTGCTGTCGGGACATGCGGGAGGAGCCAATGAGCTTTCAGAAAGCATTGCAGGACTTTTAAAGGAGAAAGGAACTGTTCCGGTAATTACCACAGCCACGGACAGAGAAGAAAAATTTGCCGTGGATGATTTTGCCAGAAGAAATCATTTGGTTTTAAGGGACTGGAAGCTGGCAAAGGAAATCTCCGCCGGGATTCTTCAGGGGGACAAAACAGGTATAGGTATTTTATCGGAAATTGAAATAGAAGGGAACTGCCCCAAAGAGCTGGAAATGATGACAGCTGAAGCTTTTCCGGCCGAAAAAGAGAAAGAAAGGCAAAAAGAGGGACTAATCCCCGTGACAGGAATCCTGATTTCGGGGAAGAGAATGGAAAAACAGCCTTTTGAAAGAACTCTGCAGCTTATTCCTTCCGCTTTGTATGTGGGAATCGGTTGTAAAAAGGGTATCTCCATGGAAAAGATAGAAGCAGCTGTGGAAAGCTGTTTTCAGGAAGAGGGGCTGCTGCCGGAGGGAATCTGCTGTATTGCCAGCATTGATTTGAAAAAGCAGGAAAAGGGAATTTTGGATTATTGTGAGAAGATGAATTTCCCTTTTATCACCTATTCTGCTGAGGAACTGATGGAAACGGAAGGAAAATTTACGGACTCCGGCTTCGTGAAGCAGGTGACGGGGGCGGATAATGTCTGTGAAAGAAGCGCGGTGCTTTCCGCAAAGCTGCAGGGCAAAAGGAAAGCGGTAAAGACGGAAGGAGTACAGGAATTTCCGTTAGATGCAGAAAAGGAAGCGTGCAGACTGATAATAAGAAAAAAAAGCTATGACGGCGTTACCGTTGCGGCAGCGGAAAAAACAGGGAGGCTTAAATTTTGAAAAAGCTTTTTGTTGTGGGAATCGGTCCCGGAGAAGAAAATAAAATGACAGGGGAAGCAAAGGAAGTGCTGGCTCACTGCCAGGTAATCGCGGGTTATCAGGTATATGTGGATTTAATCAGGGATGCATTTCCCGAAAAGGAATATATTATAACCGGAATGAAGCAGGAAAAGGAAAGATGTTTTCTTGCCCTGCAGGCAGCCAATGAAGGAAAGCAGACCGCGGTAGTGTGCAGCGGCGATGCCGGTGTATACGGTATGGCAGGCATTTTGCTGGAAATGGGAGTTGATTTTCCAGGGGTGGATATTCAGGTGATAGCCGGGGTCAGCGCAGTGCTTTCGGGAAGCGCTCTGCTGGGGGCGGCTGTCGGACATGATTTTGCCGTTATCAGCTTAAGTGATTTGCTGACGCCATGGGAAACCATTGAAAAGCGCCTTTCGGGAGCGGCAATGGCGGATTTTGTCATCTGCCTTTACAATCCTGCCAGCAGGAAAAGAAAGGACTATCTGATGCGCGCCTGCGATATTATTCTGCGTTATCAGAAGCCTGAAACAGTCTGCGGCTATGTCAGA
Source organism: uncultured Lachnospiraceae bacterium (assembly GCA_964507235.1). Taxonomy (GTDB): domain Bacteria; phylum Bacillota; class Clostridia; order Lachnospirales; family Lachnospiraceae; genus Suilimivivens. Next base: position 6,066 of record CAZDPE010000072.1, on the reverse strand, counting down.
AATATCGGCAGGGACGGGGAAGAGCATCACATTCTTTCCCTTGGAGAGCTGCGCAGTGTGGAGGCGGATATGTTTACTACAGTATTTGTGGGAAATTCCATGACAAAAGAGCTTGGCGGTAAAATGATGACGCCCCGTGGATATAAATTATAGGAAAATAAGGGGTATTGGGAATGAAAATTGTAATTTTCGGCGGAACAGTGGAAGGAAGGCTTTTGGCGGAAAGTCTTCTTGGAACGGAACTGAAGCTTCATATTTGTGTGGCAACGGAGTATGGCGCATCCCTGCTTCCTGAGGGAGAAAATATGGTCGTGCATACAGGACGCATGAAGGAAGAAGAAATGGAGGGCTTTTTGAACGGAATTTCTCCTGCTTACTGCTTGGATGCCACCCACCCTTATGCTTCCCAAGTGACGGAAAATATTCGGACTGCCTGTGAAAAGCAGGAAATTCCCTATATCAGAATTTACCGCAGGGAGGAAAATGCTTCAGATTTTGCTTCTGTGAGGAATGTGGAGGAAGCTGCGGGCTTTTTAAAAGATACGACAGGAAATATTCTGATTACAACAGGAAGCAAGGAGCTGGGAAAATACAGGGTGATTCCGGAATATGAAGTGCGGTGCTTTGCCAGAGTGCTGCCAACGGTGCCTGTTCTTGAAAAATGCGCTGCGCTTGGATTTGAGGGAAGAAATCTGATAGCCATGCAGGGCCCCTTTAGTGAGGAAATGAATTACGCCCTGATGAAGCAATGCGGTATTAAATGGATGGTGACTAAAAATTCAGGAAAAGAGGGGGGCTATCAGGAAAAGTGCGAGGCAGCCCTTCGCGCCGGAGTGAATATTCTTGTAGTGGAAAGACCGGAGGAAAATTTTGCCGAAGAGGCGGATTTTTGTGCGCCGGCTTCCGGAAAAGCTGATGCAGGGATAAGGGCAAAGGCGGGCGTGATGAATCTGTCCCAGGCAATTTCCTTCTTAAAACAGTTTCTTCCCGGTTCTTCGGCAGAAAGAAGAAAGGTTTACCTGATTGGTATGGGACCGGGAAGTTCGGAGCTGCTGACAGAAGAAGCCAGAAAATGTATCAGAAAATGCGATGTGCTGATAGGGGCGGGACGGATGCTGGATATCGCCATGGCCGCTGTAAAGGAAGCAGGGGAAAAGCCCGTTTTTAAAAGCTACGGAAAAGAAGAAATTGCGGCTTTTTTAAAGGAACATCCTGAATACCCTCAGGCAGGGGTTCTTTATTCCGGGGACATTGGATTCTATTCGGGGGCAAGGGGAATGCAGGAGCTTTTAAAGGAGTTTCAGGTGCAGGAGGTTTCTGGTATTTCTGCTCCCCTTTATTTCCTGAATAAGCTGGGAGTACCCTGGGAGGATACAATGCTGGCAAGCTGTCACGGAAAGAAAATCAATCTGATTCCTCTCATTAAAACGAATAGAAGGGTATGTGTTCTTTTGGGAGAAAAGGGCAGAATTGCTGAAATCAGCCGCACGCTTCTTGCGTTTCATATGGACCTGGTGAAAATTACGGTAGGGGAAAGATTGTCCTATCCGGAAGAACGAATCATTTCCGGAACAGCTGCCGATATGGTATCCATGGAGTTTGATAGTCTTTCAGTTGCTTTGTTTGAAAACGCAGCAGCGGATGAAGGCAGAACGGCGCCGGGAATCAGGGATGATGATTTCATCAGAGGAAAAGTGCCTATGACGAAAGAGGAAATCAGAATCCTTTCCCTGGCGAAGCTGGGGCTATCTGAAAACAGCATATTATATGATATCGGAGCGGGTACTGGGTCCATTTCCATAGAAGCTGCCCTTTGCTATCCTTACGGTCAGGTTTATGCCATAGAAAAAAAGCCTGAGGCGGCAGCGCTCATCCGGGAAAATAAAATCCGTTTTCAGACGGAAAATCTGGAAATTGTTGAAGGTACGGCGCCGGAATGCCTGAAGGAACTGAAGGCGCCCGACTGCGTATTTATCGGCGGAAGCAGCGGAAGGCTGATTTCCGTTATCAGGGAAGTAAGAAAGAAAAATCCTTCTGCCCGGTTTGTAGTGAATGCCATTACCCTGGAAACCATGTCGGAGATAAACCGGATAAAGGAGGAGTTTCCGGAATATGAGGAGATGGATATCATACAGGTGAATGTGGCAAGAAGTAAAAAGCTTGCGGGATATCATCTGCTGAATGCGGAAAATCCCGTAATGATTGCTTCATTTGGTTCTGTTTCAGGACAGGAAAGGAATGGTTGTCAGAATGAGTAAAGCTATGCCGAGGATTCTGTTTGCGGCGCCCAAAAGCGGCAGCGGAAAAACAATGATTACCTGTGCAGTGATTGAACTGTGCAAAAGGAAAAATCTGAATATTGCCTCCTTTAAGTGCGGACCGGACTATATCGACCCCATGTTTCACAGGAAAGTGCTGGGTATTCCTTCCGGAAATCTTGATACTTTTTTTACGGATGAGAAGACAACAAGATATCTCCTTTCACAAAAGGCCGGGCAGGCGGATATTACCATACTGGAAGGGGTTATGGGATATTATGACGGACTATCCGGAACCAGTGAAAGGGCAAGCACTTATGAAGTGGCAAAGGTGACGAAGACTCCGGTGGTTTTAGTGGTAGACGGGAAGGGAGCCAGTGTTTCTCTGGCAGCTGTTATCAAAGGCATTATGGAATACAGGAATGACAGCGGCATTGAAGGAATTCTTTTAAACCGTGTTTCTGCCGGATATTATGACAGGCTGAAGCTGTTGATAGAAAGGGAATGCCGGGTGCCGGTGCTTGGATTTATGCCGGAGCTTAAAGCTTCGACAGTAACCTCAAGGCATCTGGGACTGATTGCACCGGAAGAGATGGAAGCCTTTCAGAACTGGATTCGGGAAATTGCGGATACATTGGAAAAAACAATAGATTTTGACCGGATTATTGAGATTGCAGGTAAGGCGGAAGAATTAAGCGGGGAAGAACCTTTTGTAAAGAAGCTTGCCGGAAGCGTGAGAATAGGAATCGCAAGGGATGAAGCCTTTTCCTTTTATTATTCCGAAAATCTGCAGCTGCTTGAAAAAATGGGGGCGGAAATCGTTTATTTTTCGCCTGTTCATGATAATCAGCTGCCCGAAGAGCTGGACGGAATGATTTTAGGCGGAGGATATCCGGAAATTTATGCAGAAGAATTGGAAGAAGCAAAGAAAATGCGGAATGCAGTAAGGCAAGCCTGTCTGTCCGGAATGCCGGTTCTGGCCGAATGCGGCGGATTTATGTATCTGCAGAAGGAACTTCAGATGTCGGACGGCAGCGTTCATGAAATGGCAGGCGTTTTGAACGGCAGAATTTTTCCTACGGGGAAATTGTGCAGATTCGGTTATATTGAAGCCTCCGCTTTGAAGCCCGGGATATTGGGAGAAGCGGGAAATACAATAAAGGGGCATGAATTTCATTATTTTGACTGTTCCGCAAACGGAGCTGCTTTCCGGGCTAAAAAGCCCCTTGCAGGTTCTTCTTATTCCTGTATGGAGCATACTTCCTCTCTGGCAGCAGGGTTTCCTCATTTTTACTATTACAGCAATCCCGATATGCTGTATCATTATCTGGAAAGCTGCAGGAGCTTCCGGTCAGGAAGACTTGCAAAAAAGCATTGGGATGATATAGCAAAGCCCATTGACAGCCTGGGGCTTTTGGAAGATATGACGGTGAAGCTTTGCCGCATCCAGGGGAAAGAAACGCCTTATGATTTATCTAAAAAGGCTTTGCTTATCCTGTGTGCGGACCACGGCGTGGTGAAGGAAGGGGTTACTCAGACTGACAGCACTGTGACTAGGATTGTCAGTGAGAATTTTGCAAAAGGAAAGTCTTGTGTCAATTACATGGCAAAAGCTGCAGGCGCGGATGTTTATACGGTTGATGTGGGGATAAACGGTCCCTGTTATCCCGATAAGGAATTGAAGACAGGAGCCGTTATAGACAGGAAAATCAGAATGGGCAGCGGCAATCTTGCAGTAGAGTCTGCCATGACCCGGGAGCAGTGCAGGGAAGCGCTTCGTATTGGAATAGAACTGGCAGGTGAGCTGAAAAAAATGGGTTATACCATATTGGCAACCGGAGAGATGGGAATCGGAAATACCACCCCTGCCAGTGCGCTGGCGGCAGTATTTTTAAACCAGCCCCCGGAAGCAGTGACGGGCAAAGGGGCAGGACTTTCTAAAGAAGGAATCAGCAGGAAATGCCAGGTGATAACCCAGGCGGTAAAAAGAGTGAAAGAGAAAAATCTGACGGACCCCACAGATATTCTGGCAGAAGTGGGAGGACTCGAAATTGCCACCATGGCCGGTGTTTTTCTCGGCGGAATCAAATACAGGATTCCCATAGTCATTGACGGCGCTATTTCTTCCGTGGCAGCTCTTACCGCCTTTAAAATAGACTGCCGGGCGGCGGATTTTATGCTGGCCTCCCATCAGTCTGATGAGGTGACAGGAAAACTTGCCTTAGAAGCGCTGGGGCTGAAAGCCCCGGTACATGCCGGAATGCGTCTTGGCGAGGGCAGTGGGGCGGCAGCGCTGTTTCCCCTTCTTGCCATGGGGATGGAGGTTTATAAAAATATGGGAAGCTTTTCGGAGTATCAGATAGAGGCTTATACCAGATTTGATTAGGAGGATGATTTTTTGCTGGACTTGGTGACGGGAGGAAGCGGCAGCGGTAAATCGGAGTATGCGGAGATGCTTGCAGTGGAAGCCCATGAAAAAAATCCGACGGGAAAGCTTTATTATATTGCAGCTATGTACCCTTATGATGAGGAATGCATAAAGCGGATTGAAAAGCACAGAAATAGGAGAAGTACGAAGGGCTTTACCACGGTGGAGTGCTATACGCATCTGGAGCGGGTGCAGGTGGAGTGGGAAGATGTGATCTTACTGGAGTGCATGTCCAATCTTCTTGCCAACGAAATGTACCGGGAGGAAGGGCGGATAAAGGCAGGGGCGGAAGCGGACGGTGCGGATGCCATTTTAAAGCCTTTATTTGCATTGGCGGATAGAGCGGCTCATATGGTAGTGGTTTCCAATGAGGTTTTTTCGGACGGAATGGAATATGAGGAAGAAACGAAGCGGTATGTAAGACTGCTTGGTGAAATAAACAGGGAAACCGGTAAAAAGGCGGATAAGATAACCGAGGTGGTCTGCGGAATTCCTGTTCTTGTGAAAAGCCAAAGGTAAACTGTCCTGACAGGCATTGGAGTCAGGACAGATATTGCCGTTTTGCAGGGCAGATACGCTCTGTTTCGTGCACAGAGAGGAAAGGATGAAAAATCGTGTTAAATTCTTTGATAATTGCTTTTTCCATGTATTCAAAAATTCCCATGCCAAAAGTGGAATGGAAGGAAAAGAATATGAGTTACTGTCTTTGTTTTTTTCCGCTTGTGGGAGTTGTAACAGGGCTTTTGGAACTGATTTGCTTTTACGGGCTTGAAAGGCTTTCCGCAGGCAGATGCTTGACGGCGGCTGTTATGACGGCTCTTCCCATTTTAATGAATGGAGGAATTCATATGGACGGCTTTCTGGACACGGTGGATGCAAAAAGCTCCTGGAAGCCGGCGGAGGAAAGGCTTAAAATCTTAAAAGACCCTCATACAGGGGCCTTTGCCATTATTTATGGGATTGTTTATTTACTTTTGCTTTTCGGATTGTATACGGAAATAACCGGGAAAATGCTATGGCTGCTGGCGGTGGGGTTTGTCTATGAAAGAGTTTTAAGCGGCATGTCCGTAGTGACCCTGAAAAAGGCCAAAAAGGATGGAATGGCGGCGGCCAGCGCAGATGCCGCAAAGAAAAATGTAAAATGGATTATGGGTGCGGAACTGGCTGCCTGTGCGGCAGCATTTCTTTTTCTGCATCCTGCATATGGAGTAATCTGCATTTTGACAGGGCTTCTCTGCTTTTTTTATTACCGCCATATGGCTTATAAGCTGTTTGGAGGAGTTACTGGGGATTTGGCAGGTTATTTTCTGCAGGTTTGTGAGCTTTGGCTTCTGCTTGTGCTGGTTTTCGGAGAAAAGCTTGCGGCGCTTTTATAAAACG
>CAZDPE010000071.1:0-12303 GCA_964507235.1 uncultured Lachnospiraceae bacterium | reverse complement strand
ATGATATAATTGGCAATATCGATTGCTCGTTCCTCGATATAATCTTTCAAAGGAAATCCCCTCAGAACACTTTTTTACATTGTATGAAGGATTCTGAAGGGATATGACTTATCTTATTAATTACTCTTTATTCTGTTTTCCTACCAAACTGTTTCAATCTCGTTCCTTTCAACGCCGTACATCTGCATGAATCTTTCCAGATCCTTTTCGCCTGTAATCAGCATCAGCTCTTCTACATGACCCGATTCATCCCGAAATCCCGCCACCTTTTCTCCGGTGCAGATACTTGCCCTGATAACAGGTTTTTTGCCCGTTTTATCAAAATTCTTAATCGGTTCTTCTTTCTTCTTTTTCCACAGCATATCAGTTCAACTCCGCTTTCTTTGCTTTTGCCGCTCTTTCAGGCATAAAACGGCACATTCCTCTTCTGAATTTAATTCATGATTTCTTATCTCACATTTCTTGTAAAACGGCATCCCGGGAAACTGCTGCAGCCATAAAACATACCGAATTTCCCCTTCCGCAAAATCAATTCGCCGCCGCAGACAGGACAGCTTATTTCTTCCCCAGTATCCTCCGGCATTCCCTTTTTCTTCTCTTCCATCAGCTTTCCCAGTTCCTCATAGCACGCCTGATTCATCCTGCAGTCAAACAACGCCCTGTGCGCTCCCCGGGTTTCCAAATGGAAATGCCCGGCAACATCCGTCAGCTTATGATGAGGAAGCTCCGGCAGATATTTTCTTGCCATATACAGCGTATCCACATAATCATTCTTCAGTTCTTTTCCCAGATAATTAAGTGCCGCATCATAGACAAAATTCGTATCAAAGGTATGAATATTATGTCCAACCAGTATATCCTTTCCGATGATAGAAAGAAAATCCTCCATTGCCGCACCGATGCCGGGTGCTTCTGATACCATTTCATCCGTAATTCCGTTTACAGCAGTGGCTGCCGCCGGAATATGTCTGCCCGGATTTACCAATGTGGAAAATTCCTCCACAATGACATGCTTCTGTACCTTAACTGCAGATATTTCAATAATTGAATCTCTCTCCTGACTGATGCCTGTGGTTTCTAAATCAAAAACCACGTAATTCTCTGCGTATTTGTTCAGTCTCTTTCCTTTGTTTCTCTGTACCATTCCGTCAAGCCTTTGTCCTTCGATAATTGTATAACCGTGAAAAATCCCTGCTGCCCCGCAGATTGACATTATTATACTCTATAAGGCTTCTTCCCTACAATACCGTTTCCTGTTTTTCCGACAAAAATACGATGTCCTGATATCCTGTCACTGGATTGATATAGATTCTGCTTTCAATTTCATAAACCTCCCCTCCTAAGACATGTAAAAATTGTTTCTGTTCTTGACATTCCCTTCAATTTCAGTATAATAAACCCTTGGAAATAACAACCGGTCAGTTCGAGACCTTCCTGACCTCAGTCTGAAGACAATGTTTTCGGATTGTAAAACAAAACTAAAGGAGAAAAGAAAATGAATAACAAAGAATCAAACAAAGTGCTGCTGCTTGTTCAGGCAGCAATGATTGCTGCACTCTATGTAGTGCTCACCTTTATCGCCAACGCCCTTGGACTTGCCAGTCAGGCAATTCAGGTACGTTTCTCAGAGGCTCTCACTATTCTGCCTTATTTTACCCCGGCTGCCATACCCGGACTTTTTGTCGGCTGTTTATTGTCCAACCTTTTAACAGGCTGCGCCCTTCCTGACATTATTTTCGGCTCGCTGGCAACCTTAATCGGTGCATTATTAACCAGAAAGCTGCGTAAATATAAATGGATGGCGCCGGTGCCTCCAATTGCAGCCAACGCCATCATCGTTCCACTTGTTTTATTATACGCTTACGGGGTAAAACCCCTTTGGCTTTCCTTCATCACAGTAACCTTAGGCGAAGTTATTTCCTGCGGCGTCCTTGGTATGCTGCTTTTGTTTGCACTGCAAAAGTATGCAGGCAGATTGTTTCCGGAACAGAATTAGTCAATAACCCCGCCGCAAGCAGCGGGGCATGGAAATTGAAGCGCCCCAAGGGGCGGGGTATTGACCCTCGCGGCATTCGTCAAGGTCATGCAAGCATGACTTTGACTCATTGCACGCGGGAATAAAAAGGTCTTATTCAGTGGTAATGCGCACATTGCCGCTGTTTGCTTCTGCAGAAACCAGACAGGAAGGATTACCGCCCACGGTGCCGCTTTCCTGGTTTCCTTTTTTATTATAAGAAAGGGCAGAGTCAAAGGCGGTGCTGATGTTTCCGCTTCCGGTCTGTATCTGAGCCTCAAAAGATAACTCCTGCGGCAATATCAGGTGGATACTGCCGCTGCCGGTTTTTACTTCTAAATCTCCTGTTATCTGCGCTGCTTCCGCCTTCACACTGCCGCTGCCCGCTTTCAGACTTCCCTGACCGGCAAATTCCCTGACCGTGATGTTGCCGCTTCCTGCTTCCGCTTTTATCCGGCCTGACATTTTATCCCCCTTGATATTTCCGCTTCCGACTTCTATTGCCGCCTGCCCTGTCAGCCCTTTAACGGAAATATTTCCGCTTCCTGCTTTTACCGTAAGGCTTCCCTCTGCTTCTTCTATCTTAATATTACCGCTGCTTGCCTGAATAACCGTATCACCGCTCACCTGCTCTAAATGAATATTTCCGCTGGTTGCCTGTACCCCCAGCTGCGAAAGCCCTTCCACGGGGATGTAAACCTCTATCCGCTCAGTACCTGCAAATATACCCAATATTGTAAACGTAATCGTTTTTCCTCCTGCTACAACCGCTTTACCGTCGTTAATCTCAACCTCTGCCAGGGCTTCTTCCCCGTCATTGATTAAGTATTCCTTTACAATTACCACATCTCCTTCTGCAGGATAAACGTAAATGTTCTTACTGCTGTATTTCACTTGAAGACTGTCAATATCGGAAAGCGGTATCTCTATGGTATTTCGAAGGGAAGCTTTCCCTCCAAAGGGAAAAAAGATTTTTCCGCCGTTTTCAACAGCGTAATCCACCGAAAGGGCGCTGACAATAATAATAACCGGAATCATAACAACGGCAGCAATAATCATACCCGCATTAATCTTCATGCCCTTCACCCGGCCTTTCCGCTGCATCATCAGTCATCTCATACTCCGATATCTTTTTTGATTCCTTCCGGCTGTCAAAGCCTCTGAAGTAATTAACAAATGCATAGTAAAGCGGTATCGTTAAAAAAACTACCCAGCCGGGGTGCCAAAGGGACCAAAAGAATCCCAGACATAAAAATACCAATGTTACAAAAACCGGATAAGCAAAGCAATTTGCATTTTTTCTTTCAATTGCTTCCACTAAGGAATACCAGATAGGTACAATTAAAGACAAAAGCCATCCCGGATGCCATGCATTCCACACAGCTCCTATCAGAAAATAAACAACCAGAATCAGTAAAAACATAGGAAAATGAGCATAATGGGAAAACCACTCTTTATCATATTTTTCACCGTTCACATAAATGCCGTTCTTATCAATATGAACATTATCGCCTTTTTTCTTATCATCTACATGTATGCCGTTCCAGCCTACATGAACCTCCCCATCCTTATCTTTTACGTGCACGCCGCCAAAACCCACATGCACATATTCAGAATTATCTTTCATTTCCGCTTCGGGCCTCATTTCCTCTTCATAATAAGGCGTCGGAATTTCATCCTCCGTCTTCAGCAATTCATCCAAGGATACACCATAAAGCCTTGCAAGCAAAATCAGATTATCCGTATCAGGAGAAGCTTCCGCCCTCTCCCATTTACTGACCGCCTGTCTGCTGATACCAAGCTTTGCTGCCAGGGCTTCCTGTGACAGGTTGTTCTTTTTCCTAAGCTCGACAAGTCTGTTTGCAATTTCAATATTCATTTACTGTTACTCTCCTCATAACGATTTTTTGAGCCGCCTCATAAATAAATTGAAACATATCTTCTGTCGGTTGCTCTACCAATTTTAGGTTGAAAATGCCGCAACTTTTGGTTGCATGTGCCAATTTTACGGCATTTTCCAATATTTAAAGCTTTCCGCCCGTTACTGTTCTGCCTTCTTATACGTAATGAATTTATTTCCATTTTGCTCAAACCATTCCCTGGAATCATTCATTCCCACCTTATAAACCGTTCCCGTTTCCGGATTCATAATTACTGTATTCATTTCATTAAAACCAATCAGCAATACCGCAGAACCGTCCTCCATCATCACCAGCACGGGTATATCCTGATTAACATAATATAATACCGCATCCAGACTGCAGCCGGACAAATCAAGCACCGTGGCGTCTTCCAGATTATTCTCCAGAATTGTAAATACGTTTTCTCCCCGGTCCAGTAAATATTGTGAATTTCTGCTGATGCCTTCATAAACAAGAATTGTGTCAAGGCAGACTGCCAGCGCACCCTTTTCTTCTGTTGCCGCCTCGCCCTGAATCGCCATAATCTGATTCTTAAGACTTCTGTTACCTTTCATCCAGACATAGGCGCCGTCATCATCAATTACCACGCCGGAAACCTCATAGGCAAGATTAACAGCATTGCCTTCGTCCATAAAAATACCCTCAATGCCGTTTTTACCATAAACATAATATCTTCCAAGCCCTGTTTCTGTCCTGGTAACAACAATATTTCTGCCGCCTTCAAACAAAACCTCCTTGGGCGTCAGGAATTTAACGGAAGCTTTCTGGATTTCATTTTTTAAGGCTATCTGCGCAACCTTCTCATAAGTATCAATTGCAACCATTTCTACAGTATTCAAACTGCTGTCTGCCACTTCAGCATTTAAAATCTGATCATCCGATATCTCTGCATATTCTCCATCTTCATTTTTTTCCACGCGTTTCAGGGTAATCTGATTTCCTGTTACATTGCCCTCCGTCACATAAACATTATCCTGACGGTACTCTTTCAGGATTCCTTCCGCCTCATTCTGTATTCTGATGCAATACATGGGAAATATTACGTTTCCCGAATGATCCGGCACAATATCGCTTTTTTTGGCAATTCCATAAATCAAATCATCCCCCATAAAACCGATAGGCGCTATTACTTCTCCATTTCCGGCTTTTATGCTGCTTTGTTCTCCGGTATTTAAATTCATCAAAATCAGTTCTGTTCCCTGATATAACTGATTTTCCTTCTGCCATACTACCATACGGTTACTGTCGGATACCTGATAACAGCCCTCCTTCAAATCCTTTGATACCACTTCATAAGAACGATTCATGGCACTGATTCCATATATTTCATTATCCAGCATTAAATACAGAATTCCCAGCCTGTTAATGTAAGCGAGCTGCTCCACTTCCGCAAGCAGAAGCTCCGGTGATTTGCTGTAAGGAACATAGACCAGTTCTTCCGTTGTATTGACAGTACTGTCATAATAATAAACAGATATCCCCACTTTTCCCTCGTGCCGTCCCCTGTTCATATAGCCGTATACCATAAATGTTACATTTCCGCCCTCATCCACACTCAGAATTTTAATGCGGTGTTTATCATACATCGTTCTTGCATCTCTGTTTTCCTTATTATAAAAGCCAAAAAGATATGCCAGCTTGTGGTCAACAACATTATAACTATATAGTCTGTTTCCCGTTACAAAGGCAATGACGTTACCGCCGTCGCTCTCTTCAAGCAGTATTTCCTCACCTGTTATTCCCAGATAAATTTTATTGCTGCCAAAAATATCATCCGTTTCATCAAATATCTGATTCATGGTTCTTTCAAAATCCAGAAGATACATTCGTTCTGCTGTATAGCGCACCCTGTAGAACTCGCTCACGGTATAATAATTAGTCTTTTTTCCTTCTTTTGCGGACACGATGTACTGCATCAGAAAGCTGCCTGTTTGAGAAGCCAGCTCTTTAATGGTAATTTTGGTCGTACTTTCCTTTGTTACCTTCAAATCCCCCCAGGTCACCTGATTGAAGCTGCTGTGAATTGTCACTTTTCCCAAAGTGGTATTATCGCCCTCTGCATTGGATTCCAGATACTTGGTAAGCTCCTTCGCCTGTTCCTTGTCAAATGTCCTGTTTGAAAAATCCACAATATAATCCAGCTTTTCATTTGCAAAATAATTTTCGGAATAAACAATACGGGTATAGTAGCGGATTTCTTCTCCGCCATCCAGGGTCAAAACAAGCACCAGCACATATTCCTTTTCACTGTCAATTAAATCTTTAAGCCCGAAAGAAGCGGAAATCCTGTCATCTTCAAGCTCAAAATCCTGCACCTGGGTACTTTCAACCAGCCGCTGTCCGTCAATACTTCTTACCTCATATGCAATTCCGGCTATTTCCCTTCCGTAACAATCTATCTCAATAGATACCTTTCTCCCCATGGCCAGCGGAGTAATGCTCTCCCGCATGTAATTTACCTCCATGACATCATCATAACCATGAAGTTCATTCACAAATCTGCCGCCGTATTTCATTGTAACAATCGGAAAAGAAGCTTCTGACATTTCCACCGTCATATCCGTGTTGCCTTTATTCATAATTCTGCTGATTATGAAAAGCGCAGCTATAAATACCGTCATAATAATGACACATTTAATAATATATTTCTTCATCAATTATCTCCTTCAAACAGCTTTTGAAGTGTAGGCCTGACATGAAGCAGCTTTGTAACCTCCCGGATACCAGTTTCCTTATTTTCTTTATTTTTAACCGCTCTTATCAGTATATTCTTGGGCGTATGTTCCATGCCAATAAATTCAAGTACCTGAGTATCATATCCCTGTTCTTCCAAAAGATTGGCCCGTATCGCGTCTGTAAGCAAAGCGGACATTCTCTCCTTAATCAGCCCGTACTTAAGAACAGGCGCCAATTCTTTACTCTCAATCTGTCTGTTCACTTCATGTTGACAGCATGGCACGGAAAAAATTACTTTTGCATTCCAATCCACAGCCTTCTTCAATGCATAATCCGTAGCGGTATCACAGGCATGTAACGTTACCACCATGTCCACTTTTTCTGCATCTTCAAACCGTGCAATATCCCCTTTCAAGAACTTAAGCTTATCATAACCGTATTTTTCTGCAAGCAGACTGCAATGTTCAATTACATCCTCTTTTAAATCAAGACCGGTTATTGATACATCATACCCCTTAAGCTCATGGAGATAATAATACAGTGCAAAGGTCAGATAAGACTTTCCGCATCCGAAGTCAATAATATGAATGCACTCCCCTTTTTCAAAAACAGGCAGTACATCCTCTACAAATTCAAGATATCTGTTTATCTGCTTAAACTTATCGTATCTGGCGTGCACTATTTTCCCTTCCCTTGTCTGCACGCCTAAATCAATCAGAAAAGGAACTGCCCTTCCTTCCTCCAGTATATATTTTTTTATGCGGTTATGGAATAAATCCGGTTTCATGAAAACCTCCCGGTTTCCTTCACCTGTCCGCTTTTTATCCGTGGTTTTTACGGTTATCTTCCCTTTTTTGCTGACAAGCACAGTTACCTTAAGCTCCGTGCTTTCCCCTTCCAGCTGCTTAAAATCCTTCTCCATACAGACCAGAATCCTGTCAATGACTTCCTGCCTGTCCAGATTTTCATGAAATACCTTTGTCCCCTCATAAACCGTCTGTTGAAACAGCAGCTGGTCCTTTACCATGACAGGACGGAATTTTATTTTAAATGAGCTTTCTTTTATCCTTGGATTGCTGATAATTATCTGATATAGTTTATCCGATAAAAGGTCATAAAGTACTTTACGCAGTTCTTCCATTCCGGTTTTCCTTCCATTTTATTCTGCTCTTTGATTTTCTCGTTAACATATCGGATAAAACCAAATGCATCTTTAAGGCACCTGGTTTTATCCCGATATGTTACATTTTAATAATTTATGTGCCAATTCACAACTAAAACTTTAAAATCCCCCTTCGGGAGTTGTGCCTTCTTTTATAAATTTCATAAAAAAGCAGAATCTGAATCATGTCGCCCATCCATTCCCACTTCTCAGGAGGTACATTCTGATCGTCTTCTTCACGGGTGTCTTCTCTTTTGACTCTGTCCAGAATATCCATGGAAAGCTTGTAAAGCTGCCATCTGTCCGGATATTCATCATAAATCATGCTGCCCTCATAATCCAGCTTATCTAATATGGAAGCTATCATTTTCTGATACCTTTTGGCTTCTGCCGGATACATCTGCTGCAAATATTCAAGATCTCTGATAATAGAATCTTCCTCCTGATAATACATGGGAAGGGGATAGGTCATATAAAAAGGCAGAATTTTTCGTTCATACATTGCTGCAAGACTTCCTTATCTCTTTACAGTTATAGTATGCAGATATTATTTAAGAAGTTCGCCCGCTAAATACTTCATCTGTTTTACATCCTCTTTATCACATAACGCATCAGAGTATCTTGCCTTCTCATAAAGCTCTGCAAAATTCCCTGCTTCCTTTTCTTTTTCAGGAAACAGCGCCTCACAGCATTCCCTTGCGGTTTTGCCAGCCGGCTGCTTTTCTGTTTTCTCATGCTTCCGTCCCTTGTATTTCCGGCTGATTACACGCAGATACTGCCTTCTTACCGCATAGGAGGGTGTTCCCCACATGAAGAATCCCATACCTTCATCCCCTTTTTTCTTTCTGCGCTCCGTACGCAGTAAAGATTCCACCTTATCCTCTTCTTCCCCGGTTTCCCGGTATACCCTGCATTTCCGCTGAAAGGCCTTTTCCACCAGACGGATAAAGCTTATAACGACAACTGCAAGAAGTGCAATAATGGCGGCAATCCCCAGAATATACACCAATACATTCAATATCCATGTTAAAACAGAAGGCTCCGCCGACTCATAAACCGGAGAAACGGCTTCCGGTTTTTCCGGCCCTCCTGACCATATTTCACTTTGCGCTTCCCCTTTCGGAATCAAAGAAAAGAGAAAGGTAATCACTAAAATAAGAATTCTTTTTATTCCGGCAATCATACGATAAGGGAGCTGTCTTCCAATCCCAACGCAGATAACTGCCGCGGAAATTCCCAGAAAACCTGTCATCAAACCAAGGGAAGAATAAAATGCACGTTTCACCGGAATATGCCCCGTAGTCCTGCTATTTACATCTATATATCCGGAAAACCTCCTGAAATAAAAGAACAGAAAATAACCCAGAACATACCAGATCATAAGCAGCATGATATAACTGCTGCTTTTCCCTGCCGACTGCCAATTGTCCACTAAATACAAAAAAAAGAAAAAACCTGCCGCTCCGGGCGGCGCAGCAGCTTCCATTCCGTTTTCCTTTTCCGTAAGCCTTCTGCCAATGCTGATTAGCGCAGATACGATAACGATAACAGCAAAAACCGCTTTTTCATAGGAAGTCCTTCCCCACAGGCTGATTACTCCCAAAGGGGGCAGAAGATGCAGCAGAAAGAATAGTATTCTTCTTCCGCAAAGCTCCCGCACCAGGTAATAAAACACAGGTATAAAAAGCAACAGCACTATTCTTAAAAAACCCGGCCACTGCTGTATAAAATCTAAGAATATCAATACCTGCAGCGCAGCGGCTAAAGTATAATTCAATATTTCTGCTAAAATATTTCCGGCAATTTCCATTCTGCGGCTCAATCTATTTCCTCCAAAATCATATTAACTGTGCTGATAAGCTCCGGCCTGATGTCCCCAACATCCACTTCCTTTACGGGACAGAGCCAGCAAAAATCCTCCCTTTCCTTATAAGCCGCAAGCAGGCTTTGAAACTCCTCATGGCGGTCAGGAGAAATAAAAACCGTATAAATCCCTTTTTCTTTAAACAGCTTTTCGCCAAAGCAGCTGGAAAAATCCCCGGTTTCTTTTTGCAAATCAAGCCTTGCAAGGGATTTAAAAATTGCCTCGCTCCCTCCGGCAGCAGTCACCTGAAGACTCATTATCTGTCCTGTCATACAATCCCTGGCATTCGCATATACCTCGGTCCGCACCCCCTGCACCAGGAGTTCCCACACCATACGGGCACAAATACTGATAGACGCTTCCAGAAGTTCTTCCCTTCTTAAAATATTATTATCCTGAAGATTTAAGAAGATTCTGACTGCCCTAACCACTGTGTGCTCTCTTATATTTACCTTCAACTCCCCCGTTTTTGCGGCAGCCTTCCAGTTAATTGCTTTCATCTCATCATAAGGCTCATATTCCCTGATTCCACGATAAGTGAAGGGGTCTTCCATCTCATGGCGCCTTACTGCCACTTCTCCGTTTATTTTCTTTATGGCATTATCAAGAATCGCCGATTGATACATTCTCGGCAAAACGTATAATCTGGAATCGCTGTCAAGCTGTCCATGCATTTCCGCCGAAAAAAACAAATCAGTCCCTACCAGATCTATTCCGTAAATTCCAAAATATCCTCTTACAGGACATTCTATTTTATGTGTCCTTATAATTCTCTGATAGGGCATAATGGAAAACAAATCATTCCGATAATACTTATCCGTTACGGCACTGTTGTCTGAATCCGGAAATCTAAGATCCTTAGAACACTGAAACTTAACCTTCAGGGTGGCAAGGGGAAGCCATTTTCTGTTTTCCACTATTTCCAAAAGAGAGGTTTTCTCTCCTGCCGTTACCAGCTCATCACCAAAGGAAAGCTTTACAACGATTCCCTTATCCCAAAAGCTCCGATACAAAAACCTTTGCAGAAGGAATAAAGCGCCTGCGAAAAGGGCAATCAAAAGAATTACCATGCTCTTACCCTGCCTTTCAAATCAGTTTGGAAAAATCCTCTGTAGGCGCAGGTACTTCCGCCAGAATTTCCCTTATGATATTCTGCGCTTCACTGCCCTTTTGACAGCCATAAGAGATTACAAGCCTGTGGGCAAGCACCGGCAAAGCCAGCTTCTTTATATCATCGGGGATACAAAAATTTCTGCCCATCAGCGCCGCATATGCCTTTGCCGCATGCATAAGGGCAAGCGCTCCTCTGGTACTTGCTCCTGCGATTATCTTTTCCTTTTTTCTGGTAGATGCCGTAATTTCCACAATATACTTTTCTACAGTCTCATGTACAAACACAGCACGAACCTCTTCCCTCATTAAAAGCAGTTCTTCCTTAGTGACGACAGTCTTAAGTTCCTTAAGCGGATTCTCCTTTCCGAATCTGCTTAAGATAGCCTGCTCCTCTAAAATGGTCGGCTGGCCTATGGAAAGCTTCATCATAAAACGGTCAAGCTGCGCTTCGGGAAGCGGAAAGGTTCCCGCCGTTTCTATGGGATTCTGAGTGGCAATTACAAAAAAGGGCCTTTCAAGCCTATAGCTGATTCCATCTATTGTAACCTGTTTTTCCTCCATACACTCCAAAAGCCCGGACTGGGTTCTGGGCGTTGCCCTGTTGATTTCATCCGCAAGAAGTATATTGGTAAAAACAGGACCCCTTCGCAGTTCAAATTCATTATTCTTTCTGTTAAATACATTTAATCCCGTCACATCGCTGGGCAGCAAATCCGGTGTAAACTGGATTCTTGAAAAATCCGACTCAAGCGAGGCCGCCAGCGCCTTTGCCATTTGGGTCTTTCCCGTTCCCGGCATATCCTCAAGCAGTACATGACCCTCTGCAAGCAGAGCTGTCAAAAGAAAGGTAACTGTTTCTTCCTTCCCAATGATAACCTTTCCCACGTTTTCAATGATTTTTCTTCCTTTTTCCTGAACAGTTTCTGCCATTTTCACCCTCCCGCTTTGCATAGCAAGTTCCTATTCCCAATATAAAGTGCAACAGGGGCAGTAATAATTACTGCCCCATAAAGAATTTCATTATTTTAAAACATAAATACGAGCCATTGCTCTTTGAAGCGCAGTTTCCGCACGCAGAATATCGGTTTCCGGTGTCTTGGAACGAAGTCTTTCTTCCGCCCTCTCCTTCGCTTTTTTCGCACGTTCCTCGTCGATTTCCTCGGGCCACTCGATAATTTCGGCCAGGATTACTACCTCATCCTGAAGGATTTCCGCAAAACCTGCATGCAAAGCTGCTTCCTTTGTTCCTTCCGCTTCGGTAATAGTAAGAATTCCCGGACTTACAATTACAGTAGTTGGAACATGCTTCTTTAAAACGCCGATTTCTCCCTCGGTGGTATTAAACTCCACCATGGAAACCTCTCCCTTATAAAATACACGGTCGGGAGTAATAATCCTAAGTGTAAATAAATTATTTTCTGCCATCTTATGATTCCCCCGTTCCTATTTTACGCGGGCAAGTACGTCATCAATGCTTCCGGCATTTAAGAAGTAGCTTTCAGGTATGTCGTCATGCTTACCTTCCAGAATCTCCTTAAATCCGCGGATCGTC
>CAZDPE010000070.1:0-12374 GCA_964507235.1 uncultured Lachnospiraceae bacterium | reverse complement strand
TCCCAGATACATTTTAATCGGGTCAGATAAGCTCTCTCCCAGCTTCGGAGCTGTGGTAGGCGCCACAGGTCCTAAGATAACATCATACTTGGCAAATGCCTCGTCAAAGGCTTTCTTGATCAACGCCTTAACACGAAGCGCTTTTAAATAATAAGCATCATAATAACCGGAGCTTAAAACAAAGCTTCCCAGCATTATTCTTCTTTTTACTTCTGCGCCGAAGCCTTCAGAACGTGATTTCTTGTACATATTGTGAAGTCCGGTATAATCTTCTGTACGATAGCCGTATTTAATGCCGTCAAAACGCTCAAGATTAGAGCTGGCTTCCGCTGCTGCAATGGTATAATAAGTAGGAATGGCATATTCCACCAGGCTTAAATCGAATTCTTCCACAAACGCGCCTTTTTCTTTCAGCTGCTGCGCTGCCTTTAATACGGCTTCCTTTACTTCGGGGTCAAGTCCTTCCCCGAAATAGTCCCTGGGAATACCGATTCTCATGCACTTTACATCATCCACAAGGGCGCTGGTAAAGTCCGTGTCCTCTCTCTGAACCGATGTGGAATCCTTAAGGTCATGGGAAGCAATCACTTCCATAATGGTTGCGCAGTCCGTTACATCCTTGCACAGGGGCCCAATCTGGTCTAAAGAAGAACCATAAGCTATCAGACCGTAACGTGATACCGTTCCGTAGGTAGGCTTTAAACCAACCACGCCGCAAAAAGATGCCGGCTGTCTGATAGAACCGCCGGTATCGGAGCCAAGTGCATAAAAGCATTCCTTAGCCGCTACTGCCGCAGCGCTTCCGCCTGAGGAGCCTCCGGGCACATGCTCCGGATTCCATGGATTCTTTGTTTCTCCGAAAGCCGAGGTTTCCGTGGTGGAACCCATGGCAAATTCGTCCATATTCGTTTTTCCTAAAATAACCGCTCCCACCTTTTCCAGATTCAAAACGGCTTCCGAGGAAAAGGTGGGAACAAAGTTCCCCAATATGTGGGAAGAACAGGTTGTCAAAAGTCCTTCGGTACACATATTGTCCTTAATGGCAACAGGTACGCCTGCAAGAGGGCCTGTCAGCTCTCCGGCATCTATCTTCTCCTGTACTTCCTGCGCCTTCTTAAGGGCGCCTTCCCTATCAACCGTTACATAGCAGTGATACGTACTTTCCTTTTTTTCAATCTGCTCAAGCACAGCCAGGGTGGCATCCTTTACTGTCACTTCTTTGTTTTTAATTGCTGCCGCAAGTTCTACGGCAGTCATATCCAATATACTACCCATTTCTGCCGTCCTCCTAATCAAATGTACGGGGCACTACAAACATTCCGTCTTTTTCTTCCGGTGCGTTTTTAAGAATATTCTCTCTGTCATCCCCGTTTGTAACTACATCTTCCCGAAATACATTATTGACCGGAAATACATGGGACATGGGTTCCACTCCCGCAGTATCCAGTTCACCCAGCTTATCAATGTAATCCAGCATGCTGCCCATATCCTTCTTCGCCTGCTCCTTTTCCTCATCGGAAAGCTCAAGCTTGGCAAGAATTCCTACATATTCAATGGTTTCGTCCGTAATTATGTTTGCCATCTGTTCATTCCTTTCTGCTTAGCAATCACTTTATTATTCTCTGACCACAATAGCGGAACATCCCATACCGCCGCCTACACACAAGGTAGCAAGTCCCTTCCTGGCATCGCGTTTAGCCATTTCATGAAGAAGTGTAACCAGAATACGGCAGCCTGATGCACCTACCGGATGCCCGAGTGCAATGGCGCCGCCGTTTACGTTCAGCTTATCCATATCAAAACCAAGGTCGTGTCCCACTGCTACGGACTGTGCTGCAAAAGCTTCGTTTGCCTCAATCAAATCAAAGTCTTCTATTTTATAGCCTGTCTTTGCCATTACTTTTCTGGTAGAGGCCACAGGACCTACACCCATGATACGGGGTTCTACACCGGCAAGCTCTCCGCCAATCCATGTTCCCATAGGAGTAACCCTAAGTTCTTTTGCCTTTTCCTCGCTCATAACAATGATAGCCGCTGCACCGTCATTGATGCCGGAAGAATTGGCTGCGGTCACCAGGCCTCCTTCTTTAAAAGCAGGACGAAGCCTGCTGATTCCCTCTGCTGTTACACCTGCCCTGGGACCTTCATCCGTATCAAATAAAATGGTTTCTTTCTTTTTCTTTATTTCAACAGGTACGATTTCATCCTTAAATTTCCCCTCTGCCTGTGCCTTTTCGCACTTATTCTGGCTCCATGCTGCAAATTCATCCAGCTGCTGCCTGGTAAGACCCCAATCCTCTGCCACATTTTCAGCGGTAATTCCCATATGATAGCCGCCGAAAGCATCCTGAAGGGCATCTCTAAGAAGTGCATCATCCATTTTAGCCGCACCCATACGGTATCCGAATCTCGCGTCATAAAGAAGGTAAGGAGCCTTTGACATATTTTCCATACCGCCTGCTACAATAATATCAGCATCCCCGCTTGCAATCAGCTTGGCTGCAAGATTCACGCAATGAAGTCCTGAACCGCAAAGAACGTTAATGGTGGTTGCGGGCACTTCTACAGGAATACCCGCATTTACTGCTGCCTGTCTTGCAGGATTCTGTCCCAGTCCTGCCTGAATCACACATCCCATGTATACTTCATCAACCTGTTCCGGCTTGATGCCCGTTCTCCTTAATGCCTCTTTGATAACCACTGTTCCAAGATCCGGTGCCGGTGTGGTACTTAAAGCGCCGCCCATAGTTCCGATTGCTGTACGGCATGCTCCCGCCAAAACTACTTTTCTTGCCATCTTTCCTACCTCGCTTCTTTAAATTATTTCATATGCCTGTCAAATATCATCGCATCAACAGACCCTGATTTACGAAAACTCACTATTAATAATCTACTACTTTCCGCTTTTTTTGTCTACTGATTTCCTGAAGGTCCGGCGGCAAACATAAGCTGCTTCGCCCTCTGCGCCAGCATGTCATATGAATTTCTGACCGCACATTATTACAAAGGAATTTTCTGTCATCACCGTTCAATCTGGTTTTCCCCCTGCAGTTATGATATAATTCAGAAATACATCCGGATTTTTTACTGCTGACTGTCAGGTATTAAAGCAAAAAACAATAAAAGAAAAAGAAAATAAAAAATATTGCTGACACAGAAAGGACACAAAAAAATGACAGAAGAAATGACAAAAAAAGAACTGGCAATCGCTAATCATGACAGGAAATATAACTGCGCCCAGGCAGTAGCCTGTGCCTTTGCAGCAGAAATCGGCGTTGATGAAAAAACGCTGTTTCAGGCGGCGGAAGGTTTTGGCCTTGGCATGGGCGGCATGGAAGCTGCCTGCGGCGCCTTATCCGGCGCTGTTATGCTGGCAGGCTTTAAAAACAGTGACGGAAACCTGCAAAACCCTTCTACGAAAGCGGATACCTATCAGCTCTCTAAGGAAATAGTTAAACGTTTTAAAGAAAAAACCGGAAGCTGTATCTGTAAAGAATTAAAAGGCATAGAAACAGGCAAAATGCTCTGTTCCTGTCCTGACTGCATCCGCTGCGGCGTGGAAGCTGCTGAAGAAGTGCTGGGATTATAAACTGCAAATATTAAGGAGGACTTTATGAAAGATATTTTATGCTATATTTATGATGGAATGGCGGATTTTGAAATCAGCCTGCTGCTTCACCGTTTAAGAAATACAGGAAAAAGGAAAATTGTTACTATTTCTGACAGTCTGACTCCCTTTGAAGCACAATCGGGTTTACGGTACATACCCTCTATGAAAATCAGCGATATAAACAGTTTTGACGCCTTTGAAGCGCTTATTATACCAGGCGGTCCAATTAATAATAATCAAAATGCAATCTGCTCTGTTGCCAATGAAATGATAAACCGGAATAAACTTGTAGCCGCCATATGCTTTGCCCCGCAATTTTTGGGAAGAGCCGGCATTTTAGACAGATATAGCTATACAACCTCCTGCAGCGCTGAAAAGATACGTCAATTAAACTGCACTGACCCATTCAACAGAAAAAATTATGTAAACATGAGATGCGTCAGGGACAGGAATCTGATAACGGCACAGGGATATGCCTTTATTGATTTTGCTGAAGAGGTTTGCGATTATCTTCATATTTTTAAAGATGAAGAGCAGAAATATGAGCAGCTTGGGCGCATTAAACAATAATTCCTGCCGCCTTTCATTCTTGTCTATGAAGGAGATAACATGATTTTACTGCCGCATATCTGGCTTTTAGCCATTATAGTCAATAACCCCGCCGCAAGCAGTGGGGCATGAAAATTGAAGCGCCCCAAGGGGCGGGGTATTGACCCTCGCGGCATTCGCCAAGGTCATGCAAGCATGACTTTGACTCATTGCACGCGGGAATAAACTACTTTTATACCACTTATATGGATACGGCCTGCACTTCCCGTATCCATTTCTTTATACTTGATGCCTGCATTTTTTTAATATATGCAGCGCTTTGCATCTGCCTGCATTTTTATCTTTTGATATTAAACGGCAGTATCCGTATTCTTGCCTCCTGCAGGATCCTGGGCGTATGGAAAAGAATTGTTTTTATCTGCTTTTTATGGATACCTGTCGTTCATCTTTTTCCGCTGAAATATCTGAGCAGGCGGGCAAAAATTGAGTATGATGCGGAAAACTGCCGTTTTGAAAACAGAAAAGCGGGGGACCAACATCCTGACTGCTATACCTCAAGCAAACAGCTTTCTCCTTCTTTTTGCAGGGAGTTTAATGAAAAATATCCGGATGCCGCGGAATCTCCCATGGTGATATGATTGACTTAAAGCGCGAGGATTATAAAGGCTTTGACGTAATAGAAGCCTATGTGAAAATTGCAGCTGAATTAAAGGAATTGGGATACTGATTCACCCGCCCTTCTATTCCATCCGGGGTATCCCGCCCTGATGAATGCCGAACTTTTCCCTCATGGCAAGAAGCCTTTCAATCTGTTCTTTTGACAAAGTATTCTGCTTTCCGATTACTTTCTCCGTAAGCATCAGAATATTGGCATAGTATTCCATGGATTCCAAACGGTAATATGCCGCATAAGCATCCTCCGCCCAGGTAACCGCCCCATGATTGGCCAGAAGCACGCCGTTATGGGTATGGCAGTAAGGGGCTATTGCTTCCGGTACCTCCTTGGAACCAAGTTCCGCATAAGGCGCTATGGGAACATTTCCCAAAGTAATAATTGCTTCTGCAAGCACCGGAGCTTCCAGCGGAATTCCTGCAATGGCAAAGCAGGTGCAAATGGGAGGATGGGCATGACAGACAGATTTAATTTCCGGATTTTCCCGATAAGCCCTCAGGTGCATCTTAAGCTCGGAAGAGGGCTTACGTGTACCCTCCAGCACATTGCCGTCAAGATCTACCTTTACAAGCATGCTCTTTTTCATAAACCCCTTGGATACTCCCGTGGGCGTTGCCCATACCTCGTTATCACCTGTTTTTATGGAAATATTTCCGTCATTGGCAGCCACAAAATTCCTCACATACATCCGCTGCCCGATATCAATAATCGCCTTTTTCGCTTTCTTTTCCGACATATAGTTTTTCATTCTTTTACCGCTTCCTTCTTCGTCCTGATTTCTTCCAGGGATTCCTTAAAGGGCGCCCTTGCAATACCGTATTCCGTTACAATGGCGGTAATCAGCTCATTATCCGTCACGTCAAAGGCCGGATTAAATACCTTGATTCCTTCCGGCGCCATCCGCTCCTTATACCACATTTCCGTCACTTCCTCGGCCGGACGCTGTTCTATTTTTATATCCGCTCCGGTTGGCGTATTATAATCAATAGTAGAGGTAGGCGCGCATACATAAAAGGGAACTCCATACCGCTTTGCTACCGCAGCCACCACGGAAGTGCCTATTTTATTGGCTGCATCTCCATTGGCTGCCACTCTGTCGCAGCCCACAAACACAGCATTGACCCAGCCGTTTTTCATTACCATGGCTGACATATTGTCACAAATTAAAGTTACATCCACACCCGAAGAATGAAGTTCATAAGCGGTCAGCCTTGCCCCCTGCAAAAGCGGCCTTGTTTCATCGGCAAATACGTGGAAATGGTAGCCTCTCTCCTGCCCCAGATAAATAGGCGCAGTTGCTGTTCCGTATTTACTGGCAGCCAGCTGTCCCGCATTGCAGTGGGTCAAAATGCCATCCCCTGGCTTTACCAGACTTAATCCAAACTCGCCGATGCTTTTGCACACCCGGATATCCTCTTCCTTAATGGCTGCCGACTCCTGATGCAGAATCTCAACAACCTCCCCTACGGATTTTCCCTCTTCTCTTCCGGCTTTTACACAGACAGCTTCCATTCTGTTAAGCGCCCAGGAAAGATTGACCGCAGTAGGTCTGGAAGAATCCAAAAATTCCTTCTGCTCTTTGAACTTTTCATAAAATTCCTCGAAGTCCAATGCGTCAGCCTTCCCGCAATTACCTTTTGCCTGCTGCAATTCCTTCATAATGCCCTTGGAAAGCACATAAATGCCAAACGCCGCAGCCACACCGATAGCCGGGGCGCCCCTCACCTTCAACAGATAAATGGCATCCCATATTTCCTGTGCTGTATGGAGCTTTATAATTTCTGTTGTCCCGGGCAGCTTTGTCTGGTCAATAATTACGACACTGCTGTCATTATCGTCCAAATCCACCGTTTCATATTCCATTATGTTTTTGCTCATTCTCCGTCTCCCGCTTTTTTCTCATCCAGCACTTCCATAACCACCATGGTAATGCAAAGAAATACTGCAAAAAAGGACACTGTCTTCTCCATTCTGTTTGTCAGCCGATCCACTCTCTTCTGCAGTCTTTTTTGACGTTTCTTTGCAAGCTTTTTCTTCTCTTTTTCCTTTTTTGATGCTCCTGTCATACTCATTGACTCCTTAAGTAACAATATTTCCGTATTCTCCTCTGCATGCCCGCAGCAAATCCTCCGGTTTTAATTCAATTTGGGAACCAATTCTGCCGCCGCTGACGATAATCGTTTCCTGCTCCTTCGCTGACTCATCCAGTCTGGTTACATACTGCTTTTTCATTCCGATTGCGGTACAGCCGCCCCGGATATATCCCGTAATGGCGTTAATATCCTTTACATGAATCATGGAAACAGACTTCTCTCCCACACTCTTCGCGGCTTTCTTTAAATCCAGTTCTTTTGCAATAGGAATCACAAATACAAAATAATTTTTACTGTTTCCTACCGTTACCAGGGTTTTATATACCTTCTCATAAGGAAGAGAAAGCTTGTCCGCTATCTGAATGCCGTCAATAAATTCTTCGCATTCATAGGTATAGTGGGAAAAAGGGATTTTTTCCTTTTCTAAGATGCGCATGGCATTGGTTTTGATTTCCCTGCTTTTTGCCATAATTAAATCCACTCCCTGCTGTTTTATTAGCTTCTTTCTCCTAAAATTCTCATAAAATAATCCACTTTCCTTTCTGGCTGGTTCCTTCCCTTTTAATAATTCCCGATTTCTTCATAGACTCCATATAATATTTTACAGTGCTATACTTTTCTCCGATGGCATCTGAGATATTTTTCTGAGATAGCGTTGGTTCCTCCTGAATTATTTTAGGATACGGGCTGCCACTGAATTATCATTTTTAAATCCGGCTTGGTCAGCAGCTTGGTTAGTACCTTGGTCAGCGCTGCTAACCAAGCTTTTAAACATAACCATAATGTCCTCCCACTTAATCGTGTATTCCGGCATAGGATTTCCAGCTTCCTTGCAGCTGTCTTTAATTTTTTCAATTCCACGTCCCCATGCTTCGATAAAACCAGCTCTGAAAAAGGTATTGGCAATCAAAGGATTATAAGGCCTTGAGCGATGCTTCCCCATCAAATCATCGATTGTCCAGCCTTCCGGAAAAATACAATCATTCGCAATGTAAATCTTATCTGCATACACGCTGATTTGAATTGGAATCAATGCTCCATAGAATTTATGTGCAATAGCGTTAAAAACAGCCTCTCTAATCGCATCTTTCGGAAAAGGATAAGTTTCTACCCTCGTCACTCCTTGATAAGAAATATCTGCTTTTAGATATTTTGTAAAAATCAGATCAACCACCTTATCAGCCTGCGACATTAGAGATCCGTGAATTTCATCCTGATATCGTAATTCGGAAGTTACTATTTACAGCCCCTCCACGCTGCATTCGCAAAACCGCATATCCATTTGAGATATTCATTCCGCCATGATTCTTTCCATTCAACATTTTGGCTTTCTGACACAAAGACACCTCCGTTTACAATCGACTAGGTTTATTAACATTTACATTATATCACTCGGATATGAATTTTACTATTATTTCCCATTTTACGAAATTGCCGAGTCAGCAACCTTCACCAATGTTTAAGATGAGTGGGCTCCGTCCGATATTAATAATTTTTACACCTCTGCCAGCCGCAGCCTCTCTATAATACTTTTTTTACACAGTGCATGATAGCAGATTACCGGCAGCACCACTGACATTGCCGCAATCACCGGAATACTGATTACAAAGGGCAGAATGTAAAAGTTCCATTCAAAGAAAGCCATATTCCGTCCTATCATATAAATCAGCCCATAACTCACCAGATTTCCAAATGTTGCAGAAATAAGCAGCGTCCATACGCCATAACAGACGCCTTCCATCATCAGCATCTGCTGAAGCTGTTTTCCTGTCATGCCCACGGCCTGCATCATGGCAAATTCCAGTTTTCTTGCTAAAATACCGGTAATCATGGCATTTATTAAATTCAAGATGCCTATGACTGCAAGGATAAATCCCGCTATTTCATTATCCCTGCCTTCTTCCACATCAATGCAGGCGTAAAGACTGCCCCTGACCTCATACAATTCTTCAAAATCCTTCTCGCACAGCAGAAGCCTGATACCGCCGATTGTTAAGCTTCTCGTACTGATTACGTAAGGCAGTTTCCCCACCGCCATAATTTCCAGTTCCTTTTTCGGCATGGCTCCGGTTTCATCACCATAAGTGCCTACCATAACCTTATCACCTATGCAGGCCCAGTTTACCGAATCTTTATCCGACAGCAAAAGAGCATAGCCGCCCTGTTCAAACTTTTCTTTGTCAAAATTCCCCTGTTCCACGGAAATATAAGAAAGCAGTTCATCGGAAACATGATAGCTCTGTACATTGGTTCCCTTTGCTTCTCTTACCCCTTCCACAATATCTGCCATCCAGGGCCTTTCCATCTCCTCTTTTTTCTCTTCTGAATGATAATAATCTGTAAAACGCTTTATCATTTCTTCTGAAAGCGATACAAATCCATCTCTATTTTGAAGTGTATCTATTTTCTCCACTCCCGGAATTTTCTCAATTTCAGAAACAACCTCCGAAGTAACTGCTTCATAATCTTTGTATGGTGCAGCCATATTTACCGCTGAAAAATGTGCCAGCTGCATATCCTTCAGCAAATAATCCTGTACATACATGTCAAAGCTGAAGCCTTTTACCAGACAATAAGTGCCGTTTAATAAAATCAGGCTTAAAGATAAGGAAGTAATTACTGCCGCCTTTCTTTTGTTCCTGCCCATATTGGCGGCTGCAAGGCTTAAAGCGGAAATCTTCTCTTCTTAATGCCAGTTCAATTCCTTCCCGAAGCCCTCTGTCATCTTCTACAGCCAAAATATTTTTCATCCTGTTTCTCCGCTTCTGATTTCCTTTATATCAAATTTAATTGACAAATATACATAAGCTGCGCTCTGCCAGCTTCACAGTATTTTCCCTAAGACCAATCATCCCGCCTTTTTCCGGCATAACGGAAGGCATGTTCCTTTTACCTGTATCCGCCGCTGTCTTCCAGCTTTTCCCTTCCGGGAGAGGCGGCAGAGTAAACTCCTGCTCCTCCCAGAATACATTAACGGCAAGACAGACAATGTCATCCTCCGTATTCTCTTCATTTCTTCCGGCAAAAATGACCCTGAGAATCCTTGTATTTTCATCAGCGCCTATCACTTGTATTTCCGGAAAACCGCTTTCACTGTTTCCCATATACTTACGGAGCACCGGATGCTGTCTTCTAAACGCCATCATATATTTGCAAAACTCAAAATGTTCCTTATTTTTCTTTATATCTCCCCAATTCAGCCAGGAGATTTCATTATCCTGACAATACGCATTGTTATTTCCATACTGTGTATTTAAAAACTCATCTCCCGCAAAAAACATGGGCGTCCCCCTGCTGCACATAAGCACGGCAAAAGCATTCATGGCAAGACGCCGTCTTAATTTCAGCACTTCTTCATCCTGAGTTTCTCCCTCCGCGCCGCAGTTCCAGCTCCGGTTATCATTGCTTCCATCCGTATTATGCCATCCATTTGCCTCATTATGCTTTTCATTATAGGAATATAAATCCCAAAGGGTAAAGCCGTCATGACAGGTAATAAAATTCACAGACGCATTATTGCCTCTATATTCTGGATTATAAACATCCCTTGAACCCGTAATCCTGTTAGCCGCAGTTTCCCACATGCCATAGTCCCCTTTCAGAAAATTTCGCAAATCATCCCGGTATCTGCCATTCCATTCCGCCCACCTGTTCCATGAAGGGAAACTCCCTACCTGATATAATCCGCCGGCGTCCCAGGCCTCTGCAATCAGTTTTACATTGCCTAAGATGGGATCAAAAGCAAGACTTTGCAAAAGCGGTGGCTTGCTCATAGGCGAGCCATCCTCGTTCCGCCCGAGAATTGTTGCCAAATCAAAACGGAACCCATCCACATGATAAACCGTTGTCCAATATCTCAGACACTCCAGAATCATCTGATGCACAATGGGATGATTACAATTCAGGGTATTTCCACAGCCGCTGAAATTATAATACAGCCCATCCGGCGTCAGCATATAATAAATATTATTATCAAATCCTTTAAAAGAAAAACAGGGGCCTAATTCATTTCCTTCCGCTGTATGATTAAATACCACATCTAAAATACATTCTATCCCATTTTCATGAAGAGCCCTGATTAACTCTTTTAACTCCGTTCCCTCCCTGTTATACTCTGTCCCCGACGCATAACTGGTATTGGGAGCAAAAAAACTGACCGTATTATAACCCCAGTAATCCATTACCGCCCTTCCGCCGACCAGCCTGTAATCCTTCATCTCATCAAATTCAAAAATAGGCATCAACTCCACAGCATTAATTCCAATCTCCTTCAGATAAGGGATTTTTTCCATCAGTCCCGCAAAAGTCCCCGGAAACATTACCCCCGAAGAAAAATGCCTTGTAAAGCCACGGACATGCATTTCATAAATAATAAGATCTTCCATTGGGATAAGGGGCTGGGTATAATCCTTCCAGTCAAAGTCATCCTTGACCACTCTTGCCTTATATGCCACGCCTTCTTTCTTGGGTACTCCCCATACTTGCTGTCCCGTCACTGCCTTGGCATAAATATCCAGAAGCACATTGTTTTTATCAAAGAGCAGCCCTTCCCTGGGATTATAAGGCCCGTCCATTCTGTAAGCATACTCAAAATCATTAATATTAAGGCCGAATACTATCATGGAATAAACCTTCCCGATTTTATAATTCTCGGGAAAGGGCAATACCGCATACGGCTCATCCTCCCTGTTTTTATATAAAAGCAGTTCGCAGGAGGTCGCCCCATAAGAGTACACCGTAAAATTAACACCGCAGGGAATTGCCGTAGCGCCGTTTATCTCATACATCCCGGGACGGACCTCAAAGCCTTCTATTACATCCATAGGCACCATATGAATCCTGCTCATGGGTGCAATAATCTTATTATCTTCCATATTATTACCATACCTTTCTCTTATCCCACTGTTTTCAGACTCAGTAAGAACGATTGTCGCTTTCGATTTCGGATTTTTATAATAACGATAGGTAAACAGCTTTCCCGTAGATAACTCGGTTGTCTGCTATGGTATTGCAAAATATAAGAATTGTTTCTTCATATGCACATGGCTCAAACATATCACGATTAGAAGCTGCCATTGCCATGATATTACACATATTCACAATTATCTTTGCTTTCTTTGCTTTTGCTGAAACGGAAAGCTTTCCACAAATCCATTCCGCAAATTCAACACTGTCATCTGCCTCATCGCCATTAGGAAGTTTGCGTACAATAATTTCCATTTCCTCTGGCGAAAAATAATCATAAACGATTTTTATCTTTGTATATCTATGATACAAACAGGCTGCAATCTCATCTTTCTGTACCTTCTCACCAAACAGCAGCTCTTTTAACTCGTTTCGGTTCTTATCCTTAACGAACTGCATGACTGCATAAAAATATGCTTCTTTTGAGGGGAATCAGAACCACCGGCTTAGCCGGTGGTTTGCTCACGCCCTATAAGGGCTTGTT
>CAZDPE010000069.1:0-12732 GCA_964507235.1 uncultured Lachnospiraceae bacterium | reverse complement strand
CTTACAGAGCATTTAAAGGTACATCCCAAGGATAACCATTCCAGAAGAGGTATGATTAAGATGGTAGGTCAAAGACGTGGTTTGCTTGATTATCTTAAGAAAAAAGATATTGAAAGATACCGTACTTTGATTGAAAGATTAGGACTGAGAAAGTAATAAATCAAAAAGGCAGCAATCGAAAGCACGCCCTGCGAACTTTCTGTTGTCATGAATCATGGGCGGAGCATTCCGGAGGATTTACTTCGGTTTCTCCGCTTTTTAAGTGAAAAGGAGAAGAATATGGTTCATACATAAGCCGGAGTCAAGAAGTAACATAAATGTTTTAAGGCTTAAAAGATTTATGTTGCTTTTTGACAGGCGGCGGATGCCGTCTTTAAGCGTTTATGTATGAATCTGATATCTTCCTTAAATATAATAAAGAAGGAGAAAGATTATGTATAAGACATTTTCAATGGAACTTGCCGGACACACCTTAAGTGTAGATGTTAACCGTGTGGGCAAGCAGGCTAACGGATGCGCGTTTATGCATTATGGAGATACTACGGTTTTATCCACAGCAACCGCATCTGAAAAACCAAGAGAGGGAATAGACTTTTTCCCTTTGAGCGTGGAATATGAGGAAAAATTATATGCGGTGGGAAAAATTCCCGGAGGCTTTAACAAGAGAGAAGGAAAGGCAAGTGAAAATGCAATCCTTACAAGCCGTGTAATAGACAGACCCATGCGCCCCTTATTCCCTAAGGATTACAGAAATGACGTTACCTTAAACAATATGGTCATGAGCGTTGACCCTGAATGCCGTCCTGAACTGGTGGCCATGCTGGGAGCAGCAATTGCAACCTGCATTTCAGACATTCCTTTTGATGGACCCTGTGCCATGACCCAGGTGGGAATGATTGACGGTGAGTTTGTTATCAATCCTTCCCAGGAGCAGTGGAAGATAGGAGATTTGAATCTGACCGTGGCTTCCACAAAAGAAAAGGTAATTATGATTGAAGCCGGCGCTAATGAAATCCCTGAAGCGCAGATGATTGAAGCAATTTACAGGGCTCATGAAATTAACCAGACAATTATCGCATTTATTGAGCAGATTGTAGCTGAAGTGGGTAAGAAAAAGCACGAGTATACAAGCTGTGCAGTTCCGGAAGAGCTGTTTGCGGCAATGAAGGAAATTGTTACTCCTGAAGAAATGGAAGAAGCTGTTTTTACTGATGAAAAGCAGGTTCGGGAAGAGAATATCAGAGTGATTACCGAAAAACTGGAAGCTGCTTTTGCAGAAAATGAAGAATGGCTTGCAGTGCTTCCGGAGGCTATCTATCAGTATGAAAAGAAAACTGTCCGCAAGATGATTTTAAAAGATCACAAGCGTCCTGACGGCCGTGAAATTACGCAGATTCGTCCTCTGGCGGCAGAAGTTGATATTATTCCCAGAGTACATGGCTCTGCAATGTTCACACGCGGACAGACACAGATTTGCAATGTATGTACTTTGGCTCCTTTATCCGACCAGCAGAAGATAGACGGACTTGATGAAAATGAAGTGAGCAAGCGTTATATGCATCATTATAATTTCCCTTCTTACTCTGTGGGTGAAACAAAGCCTTCAAGAGGACCCGGAAGAAGAGAAATCGGCCATGGCGCATTAGCGGAGAGAGCGCTGATTCCGGTGCTTCCTTCAGAAGAAGAATTCCCTTATGCAATCCGTACCGTGTCTGAAACCTTTGAATCAAACGGTTCAACCTCCATGGCGTCCACCTGCGCATCCTGTATGTCATTGATGGCTGCAGGCGTGCCAATAAAAAAAATGGTGGCAGGTATTTCCTGCGGACTTGTAACAGGAGAAACCGATGAGGATTTTGTACTGCTTACAGATATTCAAGGACTTGAGGATTTCTTCGGTGACATGGACTTCAAGGTAACAGGTACTACAGAAGGAATTACAGCCATTCAGATGGATATTAAAATTCACGGACTTACAAGACCTATCGTAGAAGGCGCTATTGCAAGATGCCGTGAAGCAAGATTGTTTATTATGGATAATTGTATGAAGCCTGCTATTGCAGAGCCCCGTAAAGAAGTCGGACCTTATGCGCCTAAGATTATTTCTGTTCAGATTGACCCTGAAAAGATTGGTGATGTTGTAGGACAGAGAGGAAAGACTATTAATGAAATCATTGCGCGTACCGGTGTTAAGATTGATATTACGGATGACGGTAAGGTATCTGTCTGCGGTACGGAAGCTGCCATGATGGACAAGGCTGTAGAATATATCAAGACGATTGTAACAGATTATCAGGAAGGCCAGATTTTCAAAGGTGTTGTTGTGAGCATTAAAGAATTTGGCGCATTCATTGAGTTTGCTCCGGGCAAGGAGGGCATGGTTCATATTTCCAAGATTGCAAAGGAAAGAATTAATCATGTTGAAGATGTATTGACGCTCGGTGATAAGGTAACAGTAGTATGCCTTGGTAAGGATAAAATGGGAAGAATGAGCTTCTCCATGAAAGATGTAGCGCAGCAGTAAATTAAGGTAAGGTATTGAAACGCCTGAATTCCTGGGAAAAAAGGAATTCAGGCGTTTTTTTTGCGGTAATATTGATTATAACTATTTAACACAGCTCAGAAAATCAAAACTATCAATCCGGCAGCAATTGCTGCACCGGCAAGCCATATAAGTGTAAGTATGCAACGCTTCTTCAATACCTGCGGCCATGTCTGTACATACGGCAAATCAACTCCCGGAATGTTCCAGAAGCTGCTGTGACCAACCCATAAACGATCAATAACAATTCCATCATACCAGTTCATCACTTCAAGGAAAAGAAGTGCCTGCAAGTACGCAGGGAGAAATGTGCTAATCCCATTCCATAGACCAATAATCAGCAACAACGCAATCGACATAACAATAAAGAATGATGTCATGAATATTTTTCTTTTCTTCTGCACAGTTTCCCTGTTAGTTAACCCCAGTTCAAATACTTTCTCCTGATAGGGCGCAGGGTAGAAATACAATCCATTCAGTGCATTCACACCAACGCCGATTTTCACCATTGCCGTAAACAGAAGACAATATAGAATAAGCTGCAATACAATCATCATACATCCACCTCAAAAATTCCGGTTGTTTAGCTGTCCTGATTATAGCATGGGCCGGCAGAAGGGGCAAGCGGCATAGAGTCCTTTTTTTGGCTCACTTTTTCGGTTCAGTCTGCCCTGCTGGCAGCGGAGCAGCAACAGCCCCTTTTCAGGCAGCAGAGAAAAAGCTGTCATATCTGATGCTTTTCTTCATATATTGAGATAAGAGGTTGTACAAGGAGGGCAGTTATGAAGGAAAATCAGATTTTGAATATTTTTCCAAACCATATCAGGGAGCGGTTTTACCAGGCAGCGAAAAGAGTGGACGAACTTCAGGAAATACGTCTTCTTGCCGGTCAGCCGGTGAGAGTAATCTGCAGCGGGCAGGAATATTTTCTGAATATAACAGGAGAACTTTCCAGAATTATCGGAAATGGCAGCTGGTATATAACGGCCGGAGAAATGGAACAGATTTTAAATCATATCTGCAGTTATTCCAGATATGCCTTTGAAGAGGATATCCGCCAGGGATTTATTACGGCAGCGGGAGGACACAGGATTGGCGTTGCGGGACAGGTGATCCTGGGAGATGACGGAAAAGTAAAAAATATGAAATATATTCGCTGCATGAATATCAGGATTGCCCATGAAATTCAGGGAGCGGCTGATATTCTTATGCCGCTTATTCATGAAGACGGACGGTTGTTTAATACTCTTTTGATTGCCCCGCCGGGCTGCGGTAAAACAACCATGCTGCGTGATTTAATCAGACAGATATCAAACGGAAGTAAATGGGCGCCGGGAAAGCAGGTAGGGGTGGTGGATGAGCGTTCTGAAATTTCCGGCTCCTATATGGGAATACCGGGCAATGAAATGGGGATTCGGACGGATATTTTAGATGCATGTCCTAAGGTACAGGGAATTATGATGCTGATACGCTCCATGGCACCGAGGGTACTGGCAGTTGATGAAATCGGAAGACGTGAAGACCTGGAAGCAATACGGATGGCTCTGCAGTGCGGCTGTAAAGTAATTGCAACTATGCACGGAGAGTCCATGAAGGATGTAGAAGGAAGGAAAATAGAGGTGCAGACCTTTGAACGCTTTGTTTTTCTTGGTAAAAAAGAAGGAAAATGCGTACTCCTCAGGGTATGCGGAAAAGACGGAGTGAAGCTGTATGATTAAGCTGGCAGGAGCGGTTTTACTTCTTTGGGGGACGGCAGGCTTTTCTTTCAGCATCTGCAGGGAGCAAAGGGAAAGACTGAAGCTGTTAAAAGATATGAAATATATGTACCAGATGCTCCAAAATGAAATATGCTATACCGGTCTTCCTCTGCCGGAAATTTTCAGAAGCATTTCTGAAAAATTGAAAACACCTTTTAAGGAAGCTTTGTCAGAAGTCAGTCAGAGCATGGACTGGGAGCAGGGAAAAAGCCTTGAGGAAGTGTGGGAAAGCAAAATCAGTGTTTGTTTAAAACAGCTTCCTCTGACGGAAGCGCAGAAACAGATTTTAATGAAGTTTCCGGAGTGTACCGGGATTAATGAAAGAGAAGGACAAGCAAAAATACTGGAAAGATATGTCAGGGAAACGGACAGATATATTTTACAGCTTGAAACGGAAGAAAAAAGCAGAAATAAAGTAATCATGAGCCTTGGAATAGCAGCGGGAATTTTTATTATCATTATTCTGCTGTAGCAGGGTGTGGGAGGAAGAATGGAAGTAAGCCTTATTTTTAAAATTGCTGCAGTAGGAATATTGGTCACTATATTAAGTCAGATTTTAAAGCACAGCGGCAGGGAGGAACATGCTTTTTTAATAAGTCTGGCCGGTCTGATACTGGTTCTGACATGGATACTGCCTTATATTTATGACTTGTTTATTATGATACAGGATTTATTCAGCTTGTAATAAGGAGGTGGCTTTCATAATGGAAATTATGAAAATCGGAATGCTGGGTGTGGTGGGAGTTATGGTTGCACTGCAGTTTAAGACAACCAAACCGGAAATAAGTCTTTATCTGGGAATTGCCATATGTATTATTATCTTTTCATTTTCCGTAGACGGGCTGTTTCAGGTTTTAAAGCGCATGGAAATACTGCAAAGGTATATGAGCTCCGGAGATTCTTACTTTAAGCTTTTATTTAAAGCGGTGGGAGTTACTTATATCTGTGAGTTTTGTGCGTCCATTTGTAAAGATGCCGGATATGCCGCTGTTGCCGGTCAGATAGAAATTTTCGGAAAGCTGACGGTACTTTTTATGGGAATGCCGGTTCTGACAGCCATCATAGAAAATATCAATGCCATTGCAGGATAAGAGAGGATGGTCGCGGATGAAGAAGGGGAGCGGAAAGAAGTATTGGCCGGGAAGAAGAACGGCAATTATGGGTTTTGCAGTGTTTTTATGGCTGTTTGCCTTTTATCTTCCAGTAAGGGCAGAGGAAGCCGGCGGACAGGAGGAAATAGATTCTTTTATCTGGCAGCAGATAACAGATTACGATCTGACGGAAATTGAAAATGGTTTTGCTGATTTATTTCCCAGCTGCCATATAAATATGGACGAGCTTTTATCCCTGATTCTCAAAGGAAAGGTAACAGAAGCCGTTTCTGTGCTGGGAAAAGAAATAAAACAAAGTATTGTGAGCGAGTTTTCCGGGATGAAGGAGGTCATTATCTGTATTCTGGTAATCGGGATTGCTTCTTCCCTGTTTTCAAATTTTTCCGATATTTTTGCAGGACAGCAGATTTCGCAGGTTGGATTTTATTTTCTTTATCTGTTTTTAATGGCAGTGCTTACCAGAGCTTTTGTTTATGTTTCGCAGACAGCAGTTACAACGATTGAAAATATTGTGCTTTTTGTGAAACTGTTTATACCTACCTGGTTTATGGCGGTAGGAGCTTCTGCTGGCAGTGCCACTGCAGTGTTTTATTATCAGGTCATGCTGTTTGCGGCCTATTTGATAGAAAGCTTTTTGGTTACAGTTCTGATGCCCTTTGTTTACAGTTATGTGATTCTGGCGCTGCTGAATGGAATCTGGGCAGAGGAAAGGCTTGCTTTGCTGCTGGAGTTTATAAAAAAAGCAATTGTTATGGCCCTCAAGGTCACGATGGTAATGATTACGGGACTCAGCATGGTACAGGCTGTTATTGTTCCGGTAGTTGATAAATTGAAAATTTCAGTATTCAGAAAGGCTGTTCTGGCGATTCCAGGCGTGGGAGGGGTTGCGGAAGGCGTAACGGAGCTGGTCATTGGCGCCGCAGTGCTGATTAAAAACAGTCTGGGAGTACTTCTTTTGGTGCTGCTTCTTTTTGCCTGTCTGACCCCGCTCATTAAAATTTTGATGGTGGCAGGCCTTGTAAAGCTGGGAGCTGCCCTGACGGGAATTATCAGCGATAAAAGAATCTCCGGCTGCACGGACAGAGTAGGAGAAGGGTGCTTTTTGCTGTTCCGGTGTGTATTTACGGCGGCAGCCCTGTTTTTAATAGTTATCGGCGTAGTGGCGTATACGGTCAAATAGGAGAAGCGGAATGGATGCAATCAGGGAAATCGGAATCTTTATTGTAATAGCCCAGGCAATTTTATATTTTGTTCCGGGAGAAGCTTATGTGAAATATGTAAAGGTGATAATAGGAATTATCATGATAGCGAAAATGGCGCAGCCGGTACTGGCTTTTGCAGATGGAGGGGAATGGGAACAGCTGCTGGAACAGACAGCGGAATTCGCATCAGCTGCCGATTGGAATCAGGAAGAGATGGAAACTGTGGATAACAGCGGTGAAATAAAAGAGAAAATAGAGGAAGAACTGGCAGCCAGACTGAATCAAAGACCTTTGGAAGGATATATTGTCAGCGGCGTTTTCATTAGTGAGGAAGAAGGGGAAAAGGACAGGAAAATAACAGTTACTGTTTCAAAGGAAAAAAAGGATACAGTGAAGGAGATTAAGGTTGAAAAAATCAGCCTGGGGGAAGCTGATGGCGGCAAAAAGGAAGAAAGCGGATTTACGGAGGGGGAAACAGAACAGCTGAAAGCGTACTATGGGGAAATTCTGGGAGTGGACCCGGATAATCTGTGGATAACGTCAGACTGACAAGGAAAGGAGCTGCAGATTTATGGCGGAAGAAAGAAAACAGCCTGAAAAGACCGGAGAAACGGAGCAGAAAAAGGATGTGATTAAAAGAGCATTTGATTTTACAAAATTAAAGAAAGAAAATTTTGTGGTTATTTTTTTAGTCGGCATTCTTTTGCTTGTGATAGCCTGGCCCACGGAAAACCGGAAAAATGATGAAGAACCGGTTGAGTCCGGTATATTGGACAGCAATAGTGGTATAATGGAATTAGTAAATTCAGGAAGCGGTGAACCGGAAGAAAATGCCTGGGGCAAAGGAACAGATTTTATGGAAAACAGCGAGCTTCAAAGCTATACGGCATTTTTGGAAAGCGCTTTGGAGGAACTTTTATCAAGCATGGAGGGAGCCGGAAGGGTAAAGGTTATGATTACTTTACAATCTTCGGGAGAAGCCGTTGTGGAAAAGGATGTAACAACAGACAGAAGCTCTTCTACCGAAGTGGACTCCGAAGGGGGAAGCCGCAATTCCAGCAGTTTGAATGAAGCAGGAGAAACAGTTTATGCAAGTGCATCCGGCGGCATATCTTACCCTTACATAAAGCAGATAATCTGTCCCCGGATTGAAGGGGTTGTGGTTTCTGCCCAGGGAGGTGACAATCAGACAGTAAATAAAAATATTACGGAAGCAATTCAGGCATTATTCGGTATTGAGGTTCATAAAATTAAAGTAATCAAAATGAGTTCTAAATAAAGGAGATAGGGACTTGAAAAATATGGTGAAAAAAAATCAGATTATGATTACGGCGCTGGCAATTATGATTGCAGTGGCAGGTTACCTGAACTTTGCGGGAACCAGGATTACAGATGAGGATATTATGACCACTACGGCGGATGCAACAATATCAATTGTTGATGACCAGACAGTGATTCAGGAAGATACGGATGTTGCTGCTTTGTTTGAAATATCTGATGAAGATATGGAACAGGCTGAAATTTATGATATTGAGAGTATGGATTCCGAGGTAATTACGGAACAGGAAAATTATCTGGATGAAACAATGGATGAGCTTATGGCGGAAACGGCCGCAGAAGCAGTGGAGGGACAGATTTCCGAAACAGACACGCCCGGTGAAGCTGTTTTTACATCCGCATCAAGTCTGGATACCCTTTCCGGCGCCAAGCTTTTAAAAGAACAGGTGAGAGCCAAGAATAAAGAAACCCTGCTGGAAATCATCAATAATGTAAACATCAGTGAAGAGCAGAAGCAGGAAGCCATCGACGGAATGATAGCAATAACCGATATTGCAGAAAAAGAAACGGCTGCAGAAATTCTGCTGGAAGCAAAAGGCTTTGATGATGTTGTTGTAAGCATTGCGGACGGAATGGTGGACGTTGTGGTAAACGCTGCAGAGCTTACTGAGGCCCAGCGTGCGCAGATTGAAGATATCGTAGTGCGCAAGACCGGAATCGGAGCAGAAAATATTGTAATCAGTACTATTGCACAGGAATAAAATGTGTTATTCTATTACAAGAGAAAATAGCAGAGTGAAAGGAACACCGGAATGAAAAGAATATTTTTAATTGTGCTTGACAGTGTTGGCATCGGAGCCATGGAGGATGCAGCAGAGTTTGGTGACGCAGGATGCAATACACTTCATTCGGCATCACTGAGCTCCTGTTTCCGAATGCCCAACATGGAAAAAATGGGATTATTCAATATTGACGGAATAGACTGGAAGGAAGGCGTACCTGCTCCTACAGCGGCGTACGGCAGAATGAAAGAGGCATCAAAAGGAAAAGATACTACTATAGGACACTGGGAAATCGCAGGAATTATATCCCCCAATCCACTGCCTGTATATCCTGACGGATTTCCGGAGGAAATCTTGGGACCTTTCTGTGAAATGACAGGAAGAGGAGTTTTGTGCAATGCACCCTATTCGGGAACGGAAGTAATTAAAGATTATGGCGATGAGCATGTAAAAACCGGTAAATTGATAGTATATACTTCAGCAGACAGTGTATTTCAGATTGCCGCCCATGAAGATGTTGTGCCGGTGGAAACCTTATACCGTTATTGCGAAACTGCAAGAAAACTGCTTACGGGCAGGCACAGCGTGGGACGAGTGATTGCAAGACCGTTTACGGGAAGCAGCGGAAACTACACCCGTACGTCCGGGCGCCATGATTATTCTCTTTTGCCGCCCTCTCCCACCATGCTGGACGCCATACAGGCAGCAGGAAAGGAAGTTATTGGCGTAGGCAAGATTAAAGACATTTTTGCCGGACAGGGCATTACCTCTTATGTATATACGAAGGGAAATAAAGAAGGAATTCAAAAAACACTGGAGTATATGGAGAAGGACTTTGAGGGACTTTGTTTTGTAAATCTCGTGGATTTTGACATGCTTTACGGGCACAGAAACGATAGGGAAGGCTACGGGAGGGCACTGACAGAATTTGATGAAGCACTGCCCGGTATTTTAGAGAGGTTAAGGGAGGAGGATGTGCTGATGATTACGGCCGACCACGGCTGTGACCCGGGATATACGGCATCCACAGACCATTCCAGAGAATATACGCCTTTTATTATGTACGGTCATAAAATTAAGCCTGTAAATCTGGGAACAAGAGAAACCTTTGCAGATATAGGGGCAACTGTGTTAAAATACTTAGACGTGCCGGGGAATATTGCCGGCAAGCCTGTTTAAAATATTTATAAGTTACCTGGAGGAAGAACACGTGGAAAGTATAGAAAAAGAAATAAACAGAAGACGGACCTTTGCCATTATCTCACATCCCGATGCAGGTAAAACCACACTGACGGAAAAATTTCTGTTATATGGCGGAGCCATTAATCTTGCCGGGAGCGTGAAAGGAAAAGCAACTGCAAGGCATGCGGTATCCGACTGGATGGAAATAGAAAAGGAAAGAGGTATTTCCGTTACATCATCGGTGCTTCAGTTTGAGTATGGCGGATTTTGCATTAATATCCTGGATACGCCGGGCCATCAGGACTTCTCAGAAGATACCTACCGTACTTTGATGGCTGCAGATTCAGCGGTTATGGTAATTGATGCATCGAAGGGTGTGGAAGCACAGACCAGAAAGCTTTTTAAGGTCTGCGTGATGCGCAAAATACCTATTTTTACTTTTATAAACAAAATGGACAGGGATGCCAATGATACTTTTGAACTTTTGGACGAAATTGAAAAGGAATTGGGGATTGCAACCTGCCCTGTAAACTGGCCTATTGGTTCGGGTAAGCGTTTTAAGGGAGTTTACGACAGGAATAATAAATGTGTGATTACTTTTTCCGATACGGAAAAGGGAACGAAAGAAGGAGAAACAACCATAATACCTGTGGAGGATGAACAGAAGCTGGTGCAGGCAGTGGGTGAAGAAGCGGCAGGAGTATTGTCGGATGAAATTGAGCTTTTAGATGGTGCCAGTGCGGAATTTGATCTGCAGCAGGTGCAGGCAGGGGAACTTACCCCGGTGTTTTTCGGTTCGGCGCTCACTAATTTCGGAGTGGAATTCTTTTTACAGCATTTTCTGGAAATGACCACCACGCCGCTTCCCAGAAAAGCGGATACAGGATTGATTTCCCCTACGGAGAATGAGTTTTCTGCTTTTGTATTTAAAATTCAGGCCAATATGAATAAAGCTCATAGGGACAGAATAGCGTTTATGCGCATTTGCTCCGGAAAATATGAAGCAAGCATGGAAGTAAAGCATGTTCAGGGAGGCAGGGTAATGCGTCTGTCACAGCCGCAGCAGATTATGGCAAGCGAAAGAAAAATTCTGGAAGAGGCTTATGCAGGTGATATTATCGGCGTGTTTGATCCGGGAATATTTTCCATTGGAGATACTCTCTGCATGCCCGGGGAACAATTTAAGTATGAGGGAATTCCTACTTTTGCACCGGAGCATTTTGCAAGGGTCAGACAAATAGATACCATGAAAAGAAAGCAATTCGTAAAAGGAATTACCCAGATTGCACAGGAAGGCGCTATTCAGATTTTCCAGGAATTTAACACAGGTATGGAAGAAATTATTGTGGGCGTGGTAGGCGTACTGCAATTTGACGTTTTGAAGTACCGGCTGGAAAATGAATATAATGTGGAAATAAAGCTGGAGCCGCTGCCTTATGAGCATATCAGATGGATAGAAAACAAGGAGATTGACCTTGCCAGGCTGACCGGTACCTCTGATATGAAAAAAATAAAAGATTTGAAGGGCAATCCATTGCTGCTGTTTATAAATGCATGGAGTATTGGAATGACCCTGGACAGGAATAAGGATTTGGTTCTTTCAGAGTTTGGACGTGATTAAATGAAAAAATGGTGGATAATTCCGGTTTTGGTGTTTGGGCTTGTACTGTCAGGCTGCGGGAAAATTCAAAAAGAACCGGAAGCAGAGTCCCCGCCTGTGGAAATAGAGCAGCCGCCGGATGAAGAGCCGGAGAAGTATTCGGAGCTTTCGCCGGAACTTCTGGAGATGCTGGAAAGGAAACAGGCAGGAAATTTTTATTTTGAACAGCTGAATAGTATGGAGCAGACGGTTTATGTGGAAATTCTGGACGTGCTCCAAAATTTTGAAAGTGAAGTGGCATTGTCCTGCCTTGAAAGTGACATCATCGAAAAGGTTTTCCAGTATGTCCTGAATGACCATCCTGAAATATTTTATGTGGGAGGCTATACATTTACCAAGTATACACTTGGAAATGAGGTGAAAAAGATTACCTTTTCGGGCACCTATAATATCGATAAGGAACAGGCGCTGAAAAAGCAGGAGCAGATTGACAGTTATGTGGATTTGTGTCTTGAAGGAATCACTGAGGATATGGATGATTATGAAAGGGTAAAATATATCTATGAATATATTATAGAAAAGACAGATTATGATGCAGACGCTCCTGACAATCAAAATATCTGTTCTGTATTTATCCATCAAAGAAGCGTTTGTCAGGGATATGCCAAAGCCACCCAGTATCTGCTGAATAGAGCGGGAGTGGAAAATACTCTGGTGATGGGACGTGTTTCCAAGGGGGAAGGACATGCCTGGAACCTGGTAAAGCTTGACGGCAGCTGCTATTTTGTAGATACCACATGGGGAGATGCTTCCTATCAGATAGTAGAAGGCGATTCGCAGAATGCAGTGGAAAGCATACCGCCTATTAATTATGATTACCTCTGCGTTACCACGGAACAGCTAAACAGAACCCATACAATAGACGAAGGGGTTTCCATTCCAATCTGTGATGATATGACCGATAATTATTATGTAAGGGAAGGTAAATATTTCAGCGAGGTGGACAAGGACAAGCTTGCTTCATTATTTGCCGGGGCATATGAAGAAGAAAGTACGTATATAACATTAAAATGCAGTTCGGATGAGGTATACCGCCGGATGGTGGAGTATTTGATAGAAGAACAGGGGATTTTCAGGTATCTTCAAAATGGAGAAGCAACGGTATCCTATGCAGATAATAGGGAGCAGATGAGTTTAAGCTTCTGGCTTTAAGCACATGTATCAGTTCAGCCATGCAGAAACAATTGTACAATATGACCGTGAGAGCTTGCCCGCTA